>NZ_CADEGK010000037.1 GCF_902826855.1 uncultured Phenylobacterium sp.
CGATCGACGCGGTGTTGATGATCACCCCGCGGCCATCATGCAGCAGCGGGATGCCAAACTTGCAGAACAGGAAGACGCCGGTGAGGTTGATGTCGAGGATGCGCTTCCAGTCCTCCACGGTGCAGTTCACCGTGTCGTCCATCTTGATGCCCATACGCTCGGTAGCGGAATAGCCGATGCCCGCGTTGTTGTAGATGATGTCGAGCCGGCCGAACCGGCTCTTGGCCTCGGCAAGTACGCGCTGCACATCGTCTTCGTTCGCCACGTCGCCCGCGACGCCCGCCGCCTCGCCGCCGGCCGCCAGGATACTGTCGACGGCCGCTGTCACGGACTCCTGGTCCAGGTCGTTGACCACGATCTTCGCGCCTTCGCGGGCGAAGAGCTGCGCGGCGACGAGGCCCTGCCCCCGACCAGAACCCGTAATCACCGCCACGCGGCCAGCCAGCTGCCCAGTCATCTTGCGTTTTCCTCCACGCCGCGTCTAACGCGCGGTCCGGCTTTCTTAGAGCGCCCTATAAAAATAGAGCAAGCGAGTTTCACATCAGGCTTGACCGCGGGAGCCTCACGCCCGCTGCACGACGAAGCCTGCGCGCGGGAAGTGCAGCACGACATCCCCGACGCGCGGGTCGCTGCGCCGGATGGCGATGCGCGTCGCGGAACTGGCGACCAGGGTCCCGGCCACCTTGTCGCGACCGTAGTCCTCGGCGTTGACCGTCACCGCGTCGCCGGGCGCAAAGCCGTTCGGCTCCTCGGGATCACGGCGCTCGGACGTGGTCGAGGTGGCGGCCTTGGCGATGTCGAGGGCCTCCGCGGGGGTGATCTCGCTGCGGCGGCCGTGGCCGATCGCCTTCACCCGATCCTCCCAGGCGCGCAGGTGCGGCACGGCGCCCAGCTTGTCGATCAGGGCCCCGTTGACCCAGCGCAGGAACGCCAGGTTGTAGAAGCAACTGGCGTCGGCGTGCCCTGGCGCATCGCCGAACAGGAACTTCCGTCCGTCGGCCAGCTGGGCGTCGACCCATGCAAAGTGCGCCCGCAGCTGGTCGAAGGCGTTGGGGATCGCCGCGTGCTGCTCGACCGGATCGAACTCGCGTTCGAACAGCGCCTCGCGGTCCTTGGTGAAGGGGTCGGTGCGCTTGACGACCGGCTGCCCGGCTCCGAGCACCGCACAGACAAGGGTGAATACCGGACGGTCCTGCCAGTAGGCGATCGCATTGGAGAGGCCCTTGTCGCCGCCGGCGTACATCGAGGGCGTCGGGAAGCGCGCCTCCAGCTCATCCAGGATGACCTGGCTGTCGCAATAGACGTCCGCGCCGATCTGCATGACCGGGATCTTGCGGTAGCCACCGGTCAGCGGGATCAACTCCGGCTTGGGCATGATCACCGGCTGGATGCAGGCGTTCCACGCCAGGTCCTTGAGCCCGAACACCACCCGCACTTTCTCCGAGAAGGGAGAGATGTCGTACTGGTGGAAGATGATTTCGTTGGACCGGTCGGACATGCGTTCCCCTCCATCGCTCGCCGCGGCGTCGCGCCGCAGGAAGCTCGCCTGGCCGCGTCTGCTGCGCGGCGTGTGGCGCCTTTAGAGGGCTCCCCCGAAAGCGAGGCAAGCCCGATATGGCGCATCGCTGCGTTGTCAGCCTCAAAAAACTGGAGCATGCTCCAAGTTCGAAGGGCGCTCTAAAGAAGCGCCGACGATAGGCTGGGCCCGGCGGCCCTGTTCGGAGGATGGAATGGCTGACGGCTTCGTACTCGAGATTCCGGAAATGGTGGGCATCCCGCTGGCTGCGAAGCGGCAGGCCCAGCAGGCCACGAAGGCGTGGCCCGAAGGCACCGTCATCGTCTCCGCTGACAGCCACATGATCGAGCGCGACTGCTGGTACGACCAGTTCCCCAAGAAGCTGAGGGACAAGGCGCCGCGGATCGAGTTCAAGGACGGCGGCTATCATTTCTCGCTCGGCAAGATGCCGATGCTGCCCATGGAGCTGGCGGTCGGCCTCTGCGAGGCCATGGAGTGCAATCCCGGCCTGTCGAGCCCCACGGCGCGCCTGAAGGACCTGGATATCGAGGGCGTGGAGAAGGAGCTGATCTTCCCACAGCGCCTGTTCGGCCTCTACATCATGGGCCACGAGGAGACCCGCGAGGAGATCTTCTCGATCTACAACGAAGACATCGCCGTGCGCTGCGCCGAGGGCAACGGGCGCCTCTATCCGGTGATGATCCCCAACTTCTGGGACCTGTCGAAGTCCGAGGCTTCGCTGCAGCGGATCAAGGAGCTGGGCGGCCGCGCGGTGATGCTGCCGAACAAGCCCGGCAAGGACAGCGCCGGCAAGCCGATCTTCTACAATGACCCCGCGCAGGACCCCCTGTGGGCGGCGATCGAGAAGTCGGGCCTGCCGATCTGCTTCCACATCGGCGAGGCGGTGACCCAGGCGCTGCATGGCGCTGCCGGCACTGCGCTGATCGTCCAGATGCAGGGCTTCCGCCAGCAATGGGGGATGCTCACGTTCAGCGGGGCGTTCGACCGCTTCCCCGGCCTGAAGGTGGTGTTCGTCGAGGGCGGCCTGGCCTGGGTGGCCTCGATGCTCCACGACGCCGACATGGGCTATAACTCGTTCCCCAACGCGATGAAGCCCGAGCTGGCGCACCCGCCGAGCTGGTACTGGCGCAACCACTGCTACGCCACGTTCATGACCGACCCGGTGGGCCTGCAGGTCATCGATCGGATCGGCCCTGAGACCGCGATGTGGTCGTCGGACTATCCGCACCAGGAGAGCACGTTCGGCTATACGCGCAGTGCGATCCAGGCGGTGTTCGATAGCGTTCCCAACGTCGCCGACGCCCAGAAGATCGTCGGCAAGACCGCCCTCGACGTCTTCAACATGCACGAGCCCTACTACATCCCCGTGCCGGAGAAGCCGAAGCGCGTGCGGGCGAAGAAGGCCGCTGCTGAGGTCGCTGCCTAAGGCCGGCGTCCGCTCCGCACCCATCCCAACCAACCGACGACGGCGTGGCGCGCCCGATGCGCCACGCGCTGGAGATCACCATGGACGACGCTGCGCCCTTGAGGAAACTGGACCTGGATTTCGATCCGGACGCCATTCGCGAGAGATACCGGCAGGAGCGAGACAAGCGCCTGCGTGACGACGGGCACCTGCAGTACATCCAGGTGGAAGGCGAGTTCGCCGAGTACGCCGAGGTGGACCCCTATGTCCTGGCCGAGGACCTTATCGAACGGGCGCCGCTTACCGACGAGATCGACGTGGCGGTGATCGGCGGCGGGTTCTCAGGAATGCTGGCGTGCGCGCGCCTGAAGGAGCTGGGCGTCAACGGCATCCGGCTCATCGAGGCGGGCGGCGACTTTGGGGGCACCTGGTACTGGAACCGCTATCCGGGCGCCCAGTGCGACATCGAGAGCTACTGCTACCTGCCGCTGCTCGAGGAGCTCGGCTACGTCCCGAAGGAGAAGTACTCCTACGGCACGGAAATCTACGAGCATTCCCAGAGGATCGGTAAGGCCTACGGCCTCTACGACCTGGCCTGCTTCCAGACCCGGGTGCGCGAGCTGCGCTGGGACGCCGAGATCAAGCGCTGGCACATCCTCACCAACCGCGGCGACGACATGAAGGCGCGCTTCGTGGTCATGTGCCTGGGCACCGCCAGCCGGGCCAAGATGCCGGGCATTCCCGGCATCCACGACTTCAAGGGCCACAGCTTCCACACCAGCCGCTGGGACTATGGCTACACCGGCGGCGACACCAACGGCGGCATGACCAAGCTGGCCGACAAGCGCGTCGCCCTCATCGGAACCGGCGCCACGGCGATCCAGTGCGTCCCGCGCACCGCCCAATACGCCAAGGAACTGTTCGTCTTCCAGCGCACCCCTTCGTCCGTGGACTATCGCGGCAACAAGCCGACGGATCCGGAGTGGGCCAAATCGCTGGAACCGGGATGGCAGCAGGCCCGGCGCGCCAACTTCAACGACGTCTTCTCCGGCAAGCCGGGCGTGGTGGACGAGATCGCCGACGGCTGGACCGAGATCGCGCGCACGATGATGTCGCTGCCCAAGACGGAGCAGCCGCTGACGCCGCAGGAGACGGCCGAGCTGCTCGAACTGGCCGACATGAAGAAGATGAACGCGATCCGCGCCCGCGTGGACGCCGACGTGACCAAGGCGGACGCCGCCGAGGCTCTGAAGCCCTGGTACCGTCAGATGTGCAAGCGGCCCACGTTCAACGACGAGTACCTGGCCGCGTTCAACCGCAGCAACGTCCACCTGATCGACGTTGCCGAGGCCAAGGGCGTCGAGCGGATCACGGAAAAGGGGCTGGTCGCCAACGGCCAGGAATACGAGGTCGACTGCATCATCTACTCGACCGGCTTCGAGGCGAATGGCGAGCTGCGTCGCCGCGTCGGCTTCGACATCTACGGCGTGGACGGGCTGTCGCTGTATGACCACTACACCGATGGCTTCCGCACCCTGCACGGGCACTCCAGCCATGGGTTCCCGAACTGGTTCTACGTCGGCATCTCGCAGAACGCGATTTCCATCAACATCACCGCGATGCTGGACGACCAGACCAAGCACGTCGCGTACATCATCAATGAGACGATGAAGCGGGGCGCCGAGACGGTCGAGGCCACGCACGAGGGCGAAGAGGCCTGGGTGGAGGTGATGCGGTCTATGGCCGGGGCCGACGGCTCCTTCCAGCGCGACTGCACGCCAGGCTACTACAACAACGAAGGCATCACCCGCGGCGTGCCCAAGAACGGCGGCATGTACGTGCTCGGCATCAACGCCTTCAACAAGCTGCTCGCAGAGTGGCGGGAGAAGGGTGACCTGGCCGGGATGGAGCTGCGCTGATCGGCGGCAGGTGTTTGTCCGACGGGGTTCCCGCAAGCTGACTTGACGCGACCGTCCGGGCGTTGACGCGCCCGGACGGTCGGAACATCGTTGCGGTCTCGCTGACAGGAGTTTCCTTTTGTCGTCCGTAGAGGCCCCAGCCGATCGCCGCGCGGTCCCGGCGCATGTGCCGGCTCACCTCGTCACGGACTTCGACATCTATGCCCCGGCCCGGCCGGGTGAAGAGCTCCACGCCGCCTGGGTGCGTTTCCAGGCCTCGACCGACCAGCCCTACCTCTGGTCGCCGCACTACGGCGGTCACTGGATCGTCATGTGCAGCGAGGACCTGATCGACATCCACGCCGACTCCGAGCGCTTCTCGTCGGTGCGCAACGTGCTGCCGGCCGTGGCCCGGCCCGTGCCGCTGGGCGCCCTGGTCCAGGACCCGCCGGAGCATGCGGATTTCCGCAGCTTTTTGAATGCGGGCCTGTCGCCGCGGGTGGTGCGGGGCGTGGAGCGGGACGTGCGCGCCCTGGCCGTCGAGCTGGTGGCGGGCATCGCGCCGCGCGGGCGCTGCGACTTTATCGCCGACTACGCCGAGATCCTGCCGCTGACGGTGTTTCTGCGCCTCGCGGGGCTGCCGGTTGCGGACCGGGCGTTGCTGGCCGACTGGGCGGCGCAGAACACACGCAATCCCGACCCGCAGGCCCGCAACGCGGCGGCCAGGAACATCCGCGCGTACCTGCGCCCGGTGCTGGCGGCGCGGCGCGAGCGGCCGGGTGACGACCTGCTCAGCCGGGTGGTGGTGGCGCAGGTCCAGGGCCGCCCGATCACCGAGGCCGAGGCGCTGGGCGCGGCCACGCACCTCACGATCGCCGGCCTGGACACGGTGGCCTCGCTGCTGGGGTTTGTGATGCGGTTCCTCGCCAGCCATCCCGCGCATCGCCGGGCGCTCTGCGAGGACCCAGGCCTGATCCCCGGCGCGGTGAAGGAGCTGATCCGGCGCTTCCCGCTGGTGGTCCAGGCGCGCGAGGTGCGTCAGGACATGGAGCGGCTGGGCGTGAGCCTGCGGGCGGGCGACCTCGTGGCCGTCCCCAGCATGCTCTACAACCTCGACCCGGCGATCTATCCCGACCCGTTGACGGTGGACTGGCGGCGACCGGTGATGGCGACGTGCAGCTTCGGCGCCGGCATCCATCGGTGCCCCGGCGCGCCGCTGGGCCAACGCGAGTTGAGCCTCACCCTGGAGGCGTGGCTGGCGCGGATTCCCGACTTCGAGATCGATCCGTCCGTGGAGCCGCCGCGCGAGCAGGCCGGCATCGTCGCCACCCTGGACCGGCTGCCCCTCCACTGGGGCTAGGCGATCCGGGTCAGCCGGCCTTCGCCGGCTCGACGTTCATGAACAGCGAACCCCCGCCGAACTGGTCGCGGACGGCCTCCGGGGTGAGGGTGGCCGACTTGTCGAGTTCCACCAGTTCGGGCGGCACGTACCAGTGCAGCTTGTCGGAGTGGTAGGCCTCCCACACGACCTTGGCGACTTCCATCGGCGGAATGGCGCGGAACATCCCCTCCGGCGGCGCCGAGGCGACGGCGCCCGGTGGCAGGATGGGCGTATCGATCAGGCCCGGCAGGACGTCGGCCACCTTGATTCCAAAGGCCCTGAACTCCACCGACAGCGCCTCCGAGAGGCCCTTCACGGCATGCTTGGTGGCGGAATAGACGGCGATGCCGGGCATGCCGAAGGTCGCGGACGATGAGGAGGTGGTGAAGCACATGCAGCCAGGCGTCGCCTTCAGCAGCGGCAGCGCCTCGTGGATGCCGATGAGGACGCCCACGAAGTTGACGTTCACCACGGCCATCACATCCTCGAACGCCTGGTCGGCGAACGGTCCGCCGCGGCCGATGCCGGCGTTGTTGTAGAGGATGTCCATCTTGCCGCCGGTGGCCTCGCCGAAGGCGGCGAGCGCGGCGCGGTAGTCCGCTTGGTCGGTGACGTCGAGGCGGCGCACGAGGCAGTTGTCGCCGCCCAGTTCGTCGCGCAGGCTGGCCAGCCCGGCCTCGTTCACGTCGAAGCCGCCGACGAACCAGCCCTTGCCGTGGAACAGGCGCGCGGTCTCGCGGCCCATGCCGGACGCCGCGCCGGTGATGAAGATCGACTTGCGGCCGTTTGCGCCCATGGCGAGGCTCCCTGACTGTCTCGATGATCGATGCAGGGTGGTGTAGCTGCGCTGCGCGTTGATCCCAAGCCGACTCCGACAGCGTGTGGAGGCGCAGGCGAAAAAAGGAGGAGCAGCTAAGCTGCTCCTCCAGGCATGGGTGCAAGCAGGCGTCGGCTAGAACGCGTAGCGCACTTCCAGCGACCAGATCCGCGGCGGCTCCAGGTAGAGCGACTGGAAGCTGAGGTTCTGTGGCGGCAGGGTGACAAACCCGTTGACCACTTCCTGGTCGAAGACGTTGGTCACCGAGCCGATGATCGTCACGCCGCTGTCCGGGTGGGCCCAGGTGAGCCGCAGGTCCGTCGAGTCGCCGCCCTTGACGCGATGCAGCGGATTGTTGAACAGCGTTTGGTACGACTTGCCGGTGTAGTTGAAGGTCCCCGAGGCGATAAGACTGCCGCCTGCGAAGTCCCAGACATAGGAGGCGTTGACCGCCCCCTTGTGCTTCGGCGAGCCGGCCGGCTGGTTGCCCACCAGCGACTGACCTTGCGTATTTTCGACCGCACCGATGATGGGCGTGCCAACCGGCTTGGCGCCGGGTTGCAGGGCCGCGGGGTCGGCGCCGTCGCTGTAGCAGCAGCCTTTCTTGATCTGGCTGTGCAGGTAGCCGTAGTTCGCCAGGATGGTCAGGCGGTCGGTCGGCCGCCAGGTGGTCTCGAGTTCGAGGCCGTAGTTCTCCACCCGGGGCAGGTTGATGAGCTCGTTCAGCAGGATCGTGCCCTGGATCCGGGCGTTCAGCGCCTGCAGGCCCTTGTAGCGGTAGTAGAAGGCCGCCGAGTTGATCTGGAAGCGGCCGAAGTTCTCCTTCCAGCCGCCTTCGAAGGCATCGACGTACTCCGAGCCCACGAACGGGTTGGCCAGGGCGGAGCCCAGGTTGTAGCCACCCGACTTAAAGCCGCGGCTGTACTTGCCGTAGATGAGGCGGTCGTCGTTCGGTGTCCATTCCAGGCCCAGGGTGCCGGTGAGGGCCTTGTAGCTCTTCTTCAGATTGCGGCGGATCGGGCACTCGAATTGGGGGAAGACCCGGACGAAAGGCGGCACCTCCGCCACCTGTGGTCCGGGGACGCAGGTGCCGACCACGATCTCGAAGGGCGTGAACGGGCTGCCCGGGCCGAAGGCGCCGGCGGGGAAGCCGGTGACGAGCCAAGCGTTGAAGACGTTGTCCTCATACCCCTTCTTGGTGTCCTCCGACCCGCGCAGGCCGAGCGTGAACTTAAGTTGGGGCGAGAACTGGTAGTCGATCTGGCCGTAGATCGCCTTTGACGTGGTCTTCAGCGTTGTGTCGTAGCGATAGAGGTTCGACGAGTCCGGGCTCTCGTTCGGCGCGGAGGTCCCGGCTATCGTGATGATGTTGTTGCCGGGTTCATTGAGAGAATCGAAGTGTAGTCCTGCGTTCTGCTTGGCGCGATAGTAATACAGGCCGAGGATGTATTGCAGCGGCCCGTCTCCGGTCGAAGAAATGTTCAGCTCATGGCTGAATTCCTCGTCAGTGCCGGGGAAGGAGAGGAGCGTGTCGTTGTGGATGTTCCGGAATTGACGCTGCACGCCGGGCGTGGCGATGTCGCAATCCTCGATGGCGTCGAGGGGCGTCGCCCTTGTCACGGTGCCGGGCGGCGTGATCAGGGTCAGGCAGTCGAAGGGGAACGAGATGTCCTTGTTGTCGACCGCGTTGCCGTCGACAACGATGTTGGTCTCGAAGGTACGGTAGCCCGTCGAATACTTCACGTCGAAGGCATCGGCGTGGTAGACCATCTCACCGATGACTTGATACGAGTTATCGAGGGTCGTCCGCCGCGGCTGGTCGGTGCGGAACTTGCGATGGTCGGTGACGCCCGGCGACGTGCCCGATTGCAGGCCGTAGAACACGTAAGGGATGCCTTCGCCGCGGACGTTGATGCCGTAGTCCGTGATGCCGGTCTCGTTCCGGGGCCGGGTGAACGAGTCGTTCGCCGTGAACCGGAGCCAGGCGTCGAACCGCTCGTTCGGCTGGAAGGCCAACTGAGCGTCGAAGGACCAGCCGTGCCCGACGCCGCCTTCGTCCGGGCCGCCGGCAGTGTTCTTGTAGTAGCCTTCGTTCTGATCGAAGTAGTTGAAGCTCAACGCCGCGGAGAACGCGTCCGACAGGGGCCCCGTGACCCGGGCTTCCCCGACCAGCCGGCCGTAGCTGTCGATCGAGCCGCGCGCCTCTCCACCGAACGTCGTGCTCGGCCGCTTGGAGATGGTGTTGACCGCGCCGCCGACCGAGTTGCGGCCATAGAGGGTGCCCTGCGGCCCGCGCAGCACTTCGACGCGTTCCACGCGGAGGGTCGAGCCGCTGAGGCCGGCCACCGAACCGGCGTAGAAGCCGTCGTCGTAGACCGAGACGCCCGGGTCGGTGCCCAGTTGCTGGGTGAGTCGGCCGATGCCGCGGACGGTGATCCGGTCGACGCCGGGGTTATAGGTGACGCCCGGCGTGAAGTTCAGCTGCTGCTGGGCGCTGATGATGCCGGTGGTATCGCGCATCTCGGACGTGAAGGCCGTGACGGAAGAGGCGACGTCCTGCAGGTTTTCGGCCCGCTTCGAGGCCGTAACGACGACTTCTGTGACGGAAACCCCATCGCGGGCCTGGGCCCAGGCGCCGCTAGGCGCGGAAGCGGCCGCAGCCGCCAATAAGATCGTTCCGGCCGAGCACGCCAAAGCGCGCCGCCGTGTATCGCGTGGAATCCTCATTGTTCGCTCCCTGGATCCGCTGTTCTCGAGGACAGCGTTGCAACCAGGAGGTTCAGGGCAGAGGTCACCCCGAGTCAACAAATTATAACGAGTTATAAGAACATAGTTCGTTGTACGCTGATCTTGATTGAGCCGCGTCGCGCCCGCAAGCCCGCCCACCGCGATGCGCAAAAAAAAGGGGGCAGCTAGGCTGCCGCCGTTGGCGGCCAGGAAAGCCACATCGAGGCCGTTCTCAAGGGACATGTTGATCACCGCTTCGGCCGCGCCTTCGCCGCGCTCGGCGGCGATGTCTCCGAGACGCCGGCCGACGTAGGCCGCGGGCGCCCGGTCGCCGCCGCGGACGACGAGGTTGCTGAAGATCGCGGAGCCGCCGTCGGGGCCGGCGTCGGCGATCATCTGCTTGACGGTGGCCGGGTCGGCCAAGGCTTCCAGGCGCTTGTCGAGCGGCTGGCGCAACGTCCGGAACCAACTGGGCAGACGCGCCAGGAACAGCGAGGGGTTCAGCATCGAGAAGGAGATGTCGATCGGCCGGGTCTGCATCTGCGGCCAGACGCGCGCGCCGCGGGCGAACTGTTCCTCGACGCGCGCCAGGATCCGCGGCGCCGCCTTGGGCGTGAGCTTCGAATCAAACACCGGCGAGAAGGTGGTCGGAATGCCGTGCTTGAGCGACAGCTCGGCCAACTGGTCGATGCGCGCGATGGTCAGGTCGGCGTCATAGAACTCCGGCACCACCTGCAGAATCCGCCCGCCGGCCTCGCCGAGCACTGCGCACAGGGCATCCAGCTCGGCGTAGTCTGCGAACCGGCTCGGCACCGGGCGCCCGTTGGCGTCGACGTCGATGAAGCTGGTGGAGAGCCCGATGGCGTTGGCCGCCAGGCACTCGCGCAACAGGTCCTGCATGGCGCTGACCTCGTCCGGCGTGGCGGGACGCTCCTGCGAGGCCGGGCCCATGACCCAGAGGCGGATCAGGCTGTGCCCGACCAGCGGCGCCACGTTGATCCCCAGGTCGGGCGTAATCGTGCGGCAATAGCCGGCGAAGTCTTCCCACGTCCACTTGGCGAACTTCTCGGTGAAGGCCTCGGCGGGCATTTCCTCGATCTGCTGGAACATGCCGACGACCGCGGCGCGGTCGGCGACCCGCAGCGGGGCCAGAGAGAGCGAGCAGTTGCCCGGGACCACGCAGGTGACTCCGTGTTCCAGCGCGGGGCGCGCGTGCCCGTCCCACAGGAGTTGGGCGTCGAAATGGGTGTGCGGGTCGATGAAGCCCGGCGCGACCACGCGTCCGGTGGCGTCGATCTCCTGGCGCGCGGCGCCCTGGATATCGCCGACGGCGGCGATGAGGCCGTCCTGGATCGCGACGTCTGCGAGGTAGCCGGGAGCGCCGTCGCCATCGACCACGGTGCCGTTGCGGATGATCACATCATACACGTGGAGCGTCCTTTTCGGTTCTATCCAGCCGCGCCGGGGTCATCCCAGGGGCGGTTCGACGTAGATCACGTCGCTGCAGAGTAGCAGACCCGGGGGTTGCCGCAGCGCGAAGACGTGCAGGTTGAGACTGCGGATACGGTCTGCGGCTTCCTGCGGCGGCGCTTCGGGCAGGACGCGCGCGGCCAGGCTTTCCAGCGTCTCGCCGGCCAATGGGGTGACGAAACGGCGCTGACGGGTGAGCGTCCGCGTTGCGGTCTCGGAAGTCATCAGGCGCCTTGTTGCTCGTGTGCCAGAGAAATTGGGCGGCGAGGCAGCCCTCGCCGCCCCAAAGTATCTCCGAGGAGGAACACCAGTATGGGGTCGGGCGCGGGGTGCGGATATTCGCATCAAGTTCTCAAGACGTTCCTTTGATTTAAGTCATTGAATTACAAGTGGTCTGGTCAAATCGACAGGGCTTTGGCCGGGCGTTTCGGCGCCTGATCGGAAAGTTAGAGTCGCATCTAGATTGAGGCCTTCCAGCGGGCCTCAGGCCGCCGCCGCCGCCACCGAGGCGGACGACTCCGAAACCCGGCTTAGGGCCATGCGGCAGGTGAGGCGGGCGACCTCCCGGGTGAGCTTGCGGCGCTCCTCCTCCGGCCCTTCCAGGAGGCTGATCTGCATCATGCTGGCGGAGACCATGTGGCCGATGATCCAAGCGTCGGCCTCCGGCATCGGCAGGTCGAGCTGGTTGCCGCTGGTCAGGCGGATCTCCTGGGACATGTGGATGAGCTGGCTCGCCGCGGCCACGGCCGCGGGTAGCCGGAACAGATGCGGCGCTTCGGCGCCGAGCCGGGAAAACACCGGGCGCTCCTCGACCAACACGTGCAAGGCGCTCAACAAGAGATGCTCGGTCGCGGCCTGGCCAGCCAGGCCGCGCTCAACGCATTCCGCCAGCGCGCCACGCATGGTCTCCAGGAGCCGCTCCATGGACCGGACCACCAGTGCGCCGGCGACCGCGTCACGGTTGGGGAAGTACTGGTACAGCGTGCCGACGCTGGCCCCCGCCCGCATCGCAATCGCGTGGGTCGTGAGGCCGTGATAGCCACGGCTCTGCAGGCCTTCGGCGCAGGCGTCCAGGATGGCCTGGACCGTGGCTTTGGACCGCTGCTGCCGGGGCAGCTTGCGCGGCTCGATCGTCGGCATCCGCCTGGCCTCACTCGTCCTGTATGCGCCGCGGAACAGGCCCGCCTTGCCCCCGACATTCGTGGGGTGGGACCTCATATTTAGAGTGCACTATAGCGATCGCGCGAGGTCAAGCGCCCTGACCCGCGTCATCTCGTCAGAAATACCGGCGCAGTTGCAGGTAGAGCCGGGCCGGCGGCGCCACGAAGGTCTGGCTTGCGGGCGCGAGGGGCAGGCCACCGAACTCCGTCCTGTGGCCGCCGATGGGAGCCTGGGCGCCGGCGACCAGGGTGAGGTTGTCGCCGAGCGAGACGGTGGCGCTCGCAAGCAGCAGGACGCTGCCGTCGTCCAGGTTGGCGATGACGGTCGGGCCGGCATTGAGCAGCGGGTTCACTTCCAGGGTCATCCCCGCCGAGAGGTAGTTGCGGCGGGTGCTGAACAGTTGGCCTCGGGACAGCCGGTCCAACAACTCGGGCGGCAGCGAAGCCACGTCGAAGTTCCGCTCGCGAGCGCCGAATCCGTTGTGGAAGTACTCCGCGAACAGCGTCGCGTTGCGGCGCATCAAGGTGGCTGAGTAGCTGATGTTCGCCAGCCCCGAGACCCGCGTGCCGCCGCCGTCCAGAAAAGTCGGGACCACCTCGAGGTTCCAGGTGGCGCCGCCCAGGGCGCCGTTGACGCCCACGGCGGCCACCCAGTCGCCGTGGTCGCGCGCCAGCAGCCAAGTGGTCCGCCGCCCGGCGATGGTGGTGTGCAGGTGCGCGGCGGCGGAACTGGCGTCGGACGAGGCCCGAGCGCCGCGGCGGGGTGGTCGAGGCACCACTATGAGCTGGACATCCGACCCGTCGGCAAACAGCCGCTGGACATAGATCATGTCGACGCCGGGCTTGTATTCGGTGTCGGTGGCGGTCGGCGAGAACGGGTTGAACAGGTCCATGGGCCGGAACACCAGACCGCTGCCCCAGGTCAGCGCTTGGCGGCCGACCCGCACGACGGTCTCGGCGGTGCTGTAGGTCAGGGCGAGGCGGTCGATGCGGTGGGACCCGGTCAGGTGGCCATCGTCGGCGAAGGTGTCCTCAAGGTCGACGAGAGTCGCAGGCGGGGCTGTCAGCGGGCCGCGCGCGCGGGCCAGGCGGGCGCTGTCGCCGTACGATGCACTGGCGTTGTAGTGCACCGAGAAGCTCCAGCGGTCCCAGCTGGGCTCCCAGGTCAGGCGCAGGTCCGCGGCGAGGTCGTTGCGGTTGCGAGCTCCGAGCGCTGCGTCGAGGCTGTCTTCCCGGGCGAAGGCGGCGGTGTCCTGCACCTCGATCCGGCCATGGATCGGCTCGGCGCGGGCGGGCGAGCCCAGGCAGAGGGCGAGGGCGGCGAGCGCCGCGGCCGCCAGCTCAAGCCGCGATGTCCGCTCCCCGCCGCTCATCGGCCGTGATCCTCCCGTCGGTCATTTCGATGTGGCGGCGGGTGTGGGCGATCACCCGCGAGTCGTGGGTGGCGATCAGGAAGGTGATGCCGGAGGTCGCGTTGAGCTCCGCCATCAGGGCGATCAGCTCCTCCGCGTTCTGGGAATCGAGGTTGGCGGTGGGTTCGTCCGCCAGCACGATCGCGGGGCGGGAGGCCAGGGCGCGGGCGACCGCGACCCGCTGCTGCTGACCGCCGGACAGGCGGGACGGCCTTCGGTCCTCCAGCCCCTCCAGGCCGACCTGACGCAGCACCTCACGTGCGCGAGGCCCGCGTTCGGCCGGCGGCACTTTCAGCAGGCGAAGGATGAACTCGACGTTCTCCAGGGCGGAGAGGACCGGGATCAGGCTGTAGGTCTGAAAGACGAAGCCGATCTTGTGCAGGCGCAGGTCGGCGAGGCGGGCCTTCGGCATGCCGGAGATCGGTTCCCCGTCGATGCTGATTTCGCCGCCGGTGGGCCGGTCGAGGCCGCCGATGAGGCTGAGGAGCGTGGTCTTGCCCGAGCCCGAAGGGCCGGAGAGGGTGGCGAAATCCCCAGCCTGGATATCGAGATCGATGCCGCGGAGGGCGGGAACCTCGACATCGCCTTGACGGTAGATCTTCTCGACGCCGCGGCACTGGATAATGGAGCTCATGTTCGCCTCAGTCAGAGTTCGGCCATAGCCACGACGGGATCGACGTTGGCTGCGGCGCGCGCCGGCCAAAGGGCGGCGCCGATGCCGAGCACCCACACCACCAGGCAGGAGCCTGCCGCGGCCGCCGGATCGATGCGCGGATAGAGGATCTGTCCCATCCCGATCAGCTCCATCCCTTGCGCCAGGAAGCCCGTGTCGAGGCCGCCGAGGAGCGGGACCACCGTAAGCAGCATCAGCACGATGCCGACCAGGATGCCGATGCCGATCAGCATCGCCGATTCCAGGGTCACCTGGAGGACGATCAGGCCGGGTCGCATGCCCAGGGCCTGTAGGAGGCCGAACTCCCGCGTCCGCTCGAACACGGCCATGAGCTGCGTGTTGACGATGCCGATGGCCATCAACACGAACATGATCATCAGCCAGATGCCCACGTAGGTCTGGGAGAAGGTCTCGATGGTGTAGGCCATCGGGGAAAGCGTGGTCCAAGGCTGGATATCGAGGGCTGGCGCGGCCGACTTCAACGCGCTGACCACGCCGTCGAGGTTGGCGTCGTCTGCGCCGAAAAGGCTGATTTCCGAGACGTCGTTCCCGACGCCGAGGATTCCCTGGGCGGCGCGCAGGCTGGTGAAGGCGTATTCGTCCTGGGCGCCCTGGGTGCCCCCGAACAGTCCCACGATGGTGAAGCTGGTCTCCGCCAGGCGCCCGTCACTGGACTGGACGAGGATGATCAGGCGCTTGCCGATGCGCGTCTTCAGCTTCTCGGCGAGGTGCTGGCCGATGACGATTCCGGGGTCGGTGTCACTGGACAGATAGCGCCCGGCGACGACCTGCGCCGGCATGTCGGACACGGTGCGTTCTCTTGCGGGCGACACCCCGAGCAGGGTGATTGAGCGCGTGCGGTACTCGCTCTGAACGATGGCCGGCACGCGCACCCGAGGCGCCCAGGCGTCCACCAGTGGAGAGTCCAGCGCGCCGAGCAGCGAGCCGCCCGGCGTGGGCATCCGGCGGGCGACGCTGGGATCCTCGAGATAGCCGGGGGCGTGGATTTGGGCTTCGCCGGTGAGCAGGCGCAGGCTGGTCTCCCGGCTGCTCGTGCCGAAGGCCTTCAGCATCACGTCGAAGGTCAGGATCGACCAGACGCCGACCGCCACCACCACCAGAGTGATCAGGGTGCGCCGCGGATTGCGCCACAGGTTGCGCCACGCGATCGAAGCGAACATGCCGGTCATGCGCCCCTCATGGCCAGGGCCGGTGTCAGGCGCGCCACCCGCAGGTAGGGCACGATGCCGCCGATCAGGATCGCGACAAAGATCGCGCCGGGCCCGATTAGTGCGCTCAAGGGTGAGAGTGCGGGGTAGAGCCTGGGCGGCAGCCCGAACTGAGAGAGCAGGTCCGCCATGCCGGGAATGAGGACGCCTTGGTGTTGCAGCCAAAGGGTGATCCCGCCGCCGATCGCCAGGCCCGCGCCGCAGCCAACCAGCGCCAGTCCCACCAGCTCGATCCAGACCATTCGTCCGATCATGTGCGGCTGCATCCCGACGGCCAGCAACATCCCGAACTCCCGCGTCCGCTCCAGCACCGACATCAGCAGGGTGTTCAGGATGATGAAGGCCACCACCACCACCAGTGTCAGGAAGAACATCATCGAGGTGGCGATCTTCAGGGTTATTCCGTCACGCATCGCCGGTTCCATCGACCCCCAATCGCGCACGATAACGCCCTGCTTGCGGGCCAGCTCTTGAAGCGCCGGCATCGCGTTGTTTACCCCCTCGAGGGTCGCGCCTCCCAGTGCGATCGTGTTTGCGAACCCGGACATGGCGAAGGTTTCCTGGGCCCGGGCGAGCGGCATCTCCAGGATGGAGCGGTCGAGCTCCGGTATGCCGCTGTGATAGATGCCGACGACGCGCAGCACGTCGGCCGAAACCGACCCGTCCCGGCCGGATCCGAGCACGGTCACCTTGCTTCCGACCGTGACACCGAGATTGCGCGCCAGGATATCGCCCAGGATCGCGGCGTCGCTGTCGCCAGGCGCGAGGTAGCGGCCCTCGCGGATCATCGAGCCGATAGAGGAGATTTGCGCCTCGCTCGCGGGGTCGACACCGACGACGGCCGCTCCATAGCTCCGTTCGCCGTTGGCCAGGATGGCGAAGCCGTTGACCCGGGGGGCGGCCGCCGTCACGCCATCTATCATCGTGGCCTCCCGGGCCAAATCCTCTGGGCGCGCGATCGTGCGTTCCAGCCCGGGGTCGTCGGCGTAGCCCAGCGGCTGCAGCTGCGCGTACCCGGTGAAGATGCGCAGCGTGGTTTCCTTCATCACGCCGTAGACGGCGGTCTGGAATGAGACGACGCACACCAGCAGGGTCGAGACGAGCGCGATACTGAGCAGGCTCAGGATCGTACGCTGTGGCCTTCGCCACAGGTTGCGCCAGGCCAGAGCGACAAGCATCCTACTGCCTCGGGTTCTGCAGGTTTGACAGGGTGAGCAGCCAAGCCGGCACGCTGACATTGAACTGTCCGGCGGTGGTCTGGACCCGGGTCCATTGGCCGGGCATGTCCAGCGGATACATGGTCATCGTCACGGGATACGGACGTCCGCCCAGCGGAGCGATCTCGTCGGTCTGCATGCGGCGAGCCGGCTTCATGTCCTGGTCGAAGAAGACCTGCTCAGTGACGACGTAGTCGTCGCGGACCTTGACGTTGACCTTGCCCCAGACGACCGGCGCGCCGGGCTTGGGTTTGGCCTCGATCGTCCAAACGGTGCGCCCGCGGACCTGTTCAGCGCCCAGGAGGCGGTGGTTGAACTGGTCGACCAACTCGTTGGACCGAGCCAGATCGTTGTAGGAGAAGTCCGATCCCATCCAGGACTGGCTCAGCATGCTGGCCGGAAGCTTGATCACCTGGTTGAGCCGTGGATTGAACACCCAGGTCTCGCGTCCGAGTTTCAGGGTGGCGTTGCCGGCATCCTTCGCCGGGGCGATGAAGCGGACCAGGGCGTCGTACTCGCCGCGGGTCCAGGACTTCAGCTGCATGCGCCGTTCCCAGGCCGGACGATGGATGGTCATGGCCAACGTCGCCTGCGAGCTGCTGGATCGGTAGTTTTCAGAGACACGCCGCAGAATGGACGTCGCGTCTGGCGCCGGCGCGGCCATCGCGGGCACGGCGGAAAGAACCAACAGCATCAGGATGGTAAGTCCGGCACGCATGACTCAGCCTTGCCTTATGAACCAACTTCGGGCATTGCTAACAGACCGACGGTCGGTCTTGCAAGTGGATCATGTAGATGGAAGGGCGATTGCGACGCGTTGACGCTCCGGACGGCTCGCCGCAGGGGGCGAAGAGACGGGTGGTCAAGGCGCCGGCGGTCCGCCGCGCCGAGCTTCTCGACTGCGCGCAACGCCTGTTCATGGAGAAGGGCTACGAGCGCACGACGATCAATGACGTGATCGCCGCGACCGGCCTGTCGAAGGGCGCGTTCTACCACCACTTCCGCGCGAAGGAGGATCTGCTGGAGGCGATCACCACGCGGTTTGGCCAACAGGCGGTCGCGCGCGTTGCCGGCGTGCAGGAAGACAACTCCCTCAACGCATTAGAGCGGATCAACCGCCTGCTGACCCTGACGCGCGAATGGAAGATCGAGCACCTTTCGGAACTGCGCGCGACCTTCACCACACTGCTGCGTCCGGAGAACGAGGTGTTGTACCACCGCATCGTGGGCGCGGTGTTCGCGGTCATGGCGCCGACCGTGACGGCGATCATCGAGCAGGGGACGCGGGAGGGCATGTTCGACGTCCTGGATGCGCGCGCCACCGCTGAGGCCGTCCTGGGCATGAATGACGGGCGGCGCGTCGTCGTCGTCGCCGCCATGGACCGCGCGGACCGTGGAGATGTCGATGGTGCGGTGGGTCTGCTCATGCAGCGGGTGCGGGCCGAGGAAGCCGTGATCGAACGCCTACTGGGCCTGCGGCGCGGCAGTATCGACCTGGCCGGGTCGCCCGACACCGTCCGCGAGATGCTGGTCCTCTGGGCCGAGGCGCCGACGCGGCTGGATCAATCGACTGCGGCCTAGAGCCGGGCGTGGTTCAGGCGCCGGCGCGTTGGGCGAACCGCCATGCCGCCGCCGCGAGCATCGGCGTGCGGACGGCGAGCGCGGCGGCCTGCGGATCCCGCGCCGTCCCGTCGCGGACCCGGCCCACGATGCCCTCGATGATCGCGGCGAGCCGGAACATGTTGTAGCTGAAGAACCAGTCCAGCTCCGGAAGACCGTCACGGCCGGTGAGCTGGCAGTACTGGGCCTCGAGTTCCGCCCGGCTCGGAAAGCCCTCGCCGGCAGGATCGGCGAGGTCGGCGATCGGGCCGTTGGCCCAATTCATGAGCAGGTAGGTGAGGTCGCAGATCGGTTCGCCGGTGGTCGCCAGTTCCCAGTCCAGCACCGCGGCCACCCGCGGCTCGGTGGCATGGAACACAACGTTGTCGACCTTGTAGTCCCCGTGGATCAGAGTCGTGCGCGTCTGCGGTGGGATGGTGCGCGGCAACCACTCGATGAGGCGCTCCATGTCCGGGATCTCGCGGTCGGCCGAGGCCCGGTACTGCTTCGTCCAGCGCTCCACCTGGCGGGCCATGTAGTTGCCCGGGCGGCCGAAGTCCTCCAGCCCGCAGGCCGCGAGGTCGACGTTGTGCAGCCCCGCAAGCGTGGAGACCATGGAGCGGTAGATCGCGCCTCGGTCCTCAGGGCTGATGCCGGGCAACAGCGGGTCCCGGAGCATCCGGCCCTCGGCCTTTTCCATGACGTAGAACATGCTGCCGATGATGGCGTCGTCTTCGCACAGGGCGTAGGGCCGCGGCACCGGAAGGCCCGCAGGGTGCAGGGCCGCAAGCACCCGGTATTCCCGGTCCACGGCGTGCGCCGACGACAGCAGCCGCCCCGGCGGCTTGCGCCGCAGCACATAGCTCCGCTCAGGCGTCCGCAACTCGTAGGTGGGATTCGACTGGCCGGCGTCGAACGGGCGCATCTCCACCGGCCCGTGGAACCCGGGCACGTTGGCGGTGAGCCAGGCCGACAGCCGGGCGAGGTCGTCGCCGGCCGAGGTGTCCGCGCTTCCGCTCATGCGCGGGCCTCCGCGAAAGCGAGCCTCAGCTGTTGCTTGAGCACCTTGCCCGTGGCGGTGCGCGGCAGTTCCTCCGACGTGGTGCGGATTGCGCTCGGGATCTTGAACCGGGCGAGCTTGTCGGCGAGCGCAGTGCGAAGGTCGTCGGCGAGGTCCTGGCCAGAGTCTTCCGGATCGATGCGGATCACCGCGGCGACTTCCTCGCCGTACTCGGGATGCGGCAGCCCGATCACGGCGGCGTCGCGCACCCTCGGGTGTTCCAGGAGCGCGGCCTCGACCTCTGCGCAGTAGACGTTCTCGCCGCCGCGGATGATCACGTCCTTCTTGCGGTCGACGACGTAGTAGAACCCCTCCGGGTCCACGTAGCCGAGATCGCCGGTCCGGAACCAACCGCCCCCGAAGGCGGCCTCCGTGGCTTCGGGATTGCCCCAGTAGCCGGGGATCACGTTGGGTCCGCGCACCCAGAGTTCGCCGATCTGGCCGCCCGGCAGGTCGCGGCCATCGTCGTCGACGACGCGGATCTCGGCGCAGACGACGGGCCGACCGACGCTGTCAGGCCTGGCGAAATAGTCGGCGCCGCCGTTGACGATCACCGCGCTGGTGGTCTCGGTGAGCCCGTAGCCGTTGCCGGCCGCGGTGCGCGCCTGGAACTGCGAGCCGATCGTGCGGATCAGGTCCGGCGGCACGGGCGCACCCCCCGACGAGATCCCCAGCAGGCTGTCGAGAGTGGCGCCTGAGGCCGCCGCCGCCTCGAGAAGCTGCCGCACGACGATCGGCACGCCGGCGACACTGGAGAGGCGGTGGTCCTGGACCAGCTGGATCGCCTCGGCGGGCGACCACTTGTACATCAACGCCATACGCGTCCCCATCGCCGTGCAGGCGAGGAGACCGCTGAGACCGCCGATATGGAATAGCGGGAAGGTCTGCAGCATGCCGGGTTGTGGGGCCGCAGGATCGGGCTGCGCATCTGCCGGCAGGCCCATCATTACGCGGGCGAGCGCGCCCGACAGCAGGCCGTTCGTCAGGTTGGTGAGGTGGTTGCGATGGGTGGCCATCGCGCCCTTGGGCTTGCCGGTAGTGCCCGACGTATAGAGGATCGTCGCCAGATCGGTCGGGCCGATGTCGGCGTCCGGCAGGCCGCCGTCGCCGCCCAGGATCTCGGTGAGGTCGATCCCGCCCGGTCCCGCATCGCCCCGGCGGACGACCACCAGAGTCTCCTCGCGCACGCCTTTGATCAGTGAGCGAAGCCGTTCGAGGCGTTCGCCGTCGACGATGAAGGCGGAGGGCTGCGAGTCCTCGAGCGCGAACTCCAGCTCGGCCGTTATCCACCAGGCGTTCAGGGCCACCACCACCGCACCGATCGCCTGACAGGCCCAGAAGCCGACGCTCCATTCCGGATAATTCCGCATGCCGATCGCCACGCGGTCGCCCTTGCGCACCCCGTGGGCCAGCAGGTGGCGGGCCAGCGCGCCGACCCGGCGAAGGTGTTCAGCGTAGCTGATGACCTCGTCCCCGTAGACCAGGAACGGCTTGTCGCCCTGGGCGGCGGTCGCCTCCAGCACTGCGCGCAGGGATGGCGGCGCGTGCTTGTAGACGCGCAGCGGATAGCCGGCGGACTCGTCGATGGTGAGTTCGAATGGACCGCTCTGCGTCAGGCTATGCAGGATCTGCTGCCGGTCGGGCGTTGCGGGGGTCGGGTCCGAGGCGGCGGAAGGGGCCGTTGCGGTGTCGCTCATCGTGGCGTCTCCATGGGTCAGGCCGAGTGCTTTGCGGCGGTCGATGTCCGCCAGAGAGCCTCGGCTTCTTTGTGTTGGGACGGAGGCGCCGGGATCGGCGACCGCCTTGCGAGGAACGCGTGGACCACGGTTCCTCTCCCGAAAGATTATAGCGCGATCTAAATATCCTGCGGCAGCGTCGGCAAGGGGCTTCGTCCGTCAGGCCGTCGTTTGCGCCAGGGGGCGCCTCAGACGCCAAGCTCCTGGAGCAGCGCTTCGTCGCGGCTGAAATCGAACTCGTAGCGATCGCGCCCCTCACGAACGAACCAGTCGTAGCTGTCGCGATAGCCGTCCTCGATCCCGAACTGCGGCGTCCAGTCGATGTCGTGCAGGGCCTTGTCCACCGCGAGGATGGCGGTCCCGGCGACGCCTTCCCCCCAGTGCAGGAGGGGCGGATTGAGGCGGCGCGCCAGGTCGCTCGGCACGTTGACGATCTGCACGGTCTTGCCCATGGCGCGCGCGATCAGGTGCATGACGCCGACGATGGTGGTCACCTCCGTCCCGGACACATTGTAGGCTTCGCCCTTGACCCTCTCGTTGCCGATCAGCGAGGCCATGAGTCGCGCCACGTCCTTGGTGTGCACCAGCGACATCGCCGCGAATCCGTCGCCTGGGATCAGGATAGGCCGGCCCTGCTCGATCCGCGCAAAGAAGCCCGGGTCGCGGGTCGCGGCCGGACTCCGCGGCCCCAGGGTGTGGCCGACCCGCAGGATCGTTACCGGCAGGCCCTCGGAGCGCCACAGACCGAGCAGGTGATCCTCGCACTGCACCTTGCCGACCCCGTAGGCGGTCCGGGGATCGGCATTGTCCGGCGCATGGCGCTGGAAGTCTTCGCGCAGCGGCTGGACGAAGCTGCGGCGATAGACGGCCTGGGAACTCGTGAAGACATAGTGCCTGACCCGCCCGCGGAAGAGCTCGATCATCGGCTCCATATCCGCCGGCCGGTAGGCGGTGTGATCGAAGATCACGTCGAAGGCGTCGCGGTGAGACCCTAGCGCTTCCGCAAGCGCGCCCGGCTGGGTGCGGTCGCAGTGGATGCGCCCCACGCCATCCGGCAACGGCGACTCGTGGCTGTTGACGACGGTCACCTCGTGGCCGCGCCGGGCGAGTTCGCGGACGAGGTCCAGTCCGATGTAGCGGTTGCCGCCGGTGACCAGCACGCGCATGTCAGGTTCCTCCAAACGCCGCACACGACCGCGCGCAAATGCGAAGCGGCGCCGCATCGCCGGGCGCGGCGGTCCCAGCCGCAACGGATGTTGGGCCGACGTCCGTCACGGAAGCAAAGGGAAATGGCGAGTTACTGCGCGCCCCTGGCGGCCGGCGGTTGCGGCGAGGCTGTTAATCCCCTACCGCGTTCATCGACCGCGAAATCCGGCCCCGAAAGGTACCCATGCTTCGACTCTACGACCACCCGTTTTCGCCCTACGCCCAGAAGGTCAAGATCTCGCTCCGCGAGAAAGGCCAGGAGTTCGAGATCCCCCTGCCCGAGGGCATCGGCGCCGGCGGCGCGCGCGGCGAGTTCGTTGAGGCGAATCCCCGCGCCGAGGTGCCCGCGCTCATCGACGGCGACGTGAAGATCTTCGATAGCACCATCATTCTCGAGTACATCGAGGACAAGTGGCCCACCCCGCCGATGCTGCCGAAATCCCCGGCCGAGCGCGCCCGCGTTCGCATGCTGGAAGAGGTGATGGACACCCACTACGAGGCCATCAACTGGGGCCTGGGCGAGATCCGCAGCTTCAAGCGCGCCACCGGCGACCTGGCCAAGAAGATCGAGGCGCGGGCCGCCGAACAGACCCAGGGCTACTTCCGCTGGCTCGAGAAGCAGTTGGGCGACCGCACCTGGTTCAACGGCGACTATTTCGGCTGGGGCGACCTCGCCGTGATCCCGTACCTGAACGGCTCGCGGGGCCACGGGCACCACGTGCCCGAGGGCACGAAGCTGGCCGCCTGGATGCAGCGGGCCAACGAGCGTCCCAGCGTGGCGGCGACCACCAAGGACATCACCGACATGCTCTCAAGCGGCGCGCCCGGCATGGGCGACGTGGCCGAGATGGTCGAGAAGGGCCTGTTCAAGCGCGAGTACCGCGATCACCGCCTGGAGTGGATGATCAAGGTCGGCGGCATGGAGGTCATCCTGAAGGGCCTCGAGCGCGACAACATCCGCTTCGGCCCGGAATTCGGCTGACGGATCGAGGGCCGCCCCAACCGCGGCCTCCGTCACGCTGGCGCGCGAGCTCCTGACAGACCTGGGTCTGGCCAACCGCTGCGACAAAGCTGCATGGTCACCTTAGGTCTGAAGGGAGCCCGCCTATGCCAGAACCCGCGCCGGTCGAGGAGGTTCTCGAGCCGAACCTGCGGATCTGCGATCCGCACCACCACCTCTGGGACTTCCCCGGCAGCCGCTACATGCTTGGGGAACTCCTCGAGGATACCGTCGGCGGCGGCCACAGGGTCGAGAGCACCGTCTTCGTCGAGTGTGGCGCCTTCTATCGCCCCGGCGCCCAGCCCGGATGGGAGTTCGTCGGCGAGGTGGAGTTCGTAAACGGCGTCGCGGCCATGGCCGCCAGTGGCCGCTACGATGAGGCGGGGCGCGCGATACTGGCCTGCGAGGGCATCGTCGGCCGGGCGGACCTGACCATGGGCGCGGCCGTCGAGGCGGTGCTGGAGCGGCAGGTTCGCGCCGGCAACGGCCGCTACCGCGGCATCCGTCACGCGGGTGGCTGGGACGCCAGCGACGAGGTCCGCAACAGCCACACCAACCCGACCCAGGGGCTCTACGCGTCGAGCGCCTTCCGCGAAGGGTTTTCCAGGCTGAGCGGGCTCGGGCTGTCGTTCGAGGCCTGGCAGTACCACCCGCAACTGCCCGAGGTGATCGATCTAGCCCGCGCCTTCCCGGAGACGCTGGTCGTGCTGGATCACGTGGGTGGTCCGCTCGGCATCGGCCCCTACGCCGGCAAGCGCGACGAGGTGTTCGCCGCCTGGCGGGCCAACGTCGCCGAGCTGGCCCGTGAGCCGAACGTGTGGGTCAAGCTGGGCGGCCTGGGCATGCCGATCTGTGGCTTCGACCATCACCGGCGCGACGTGCTGCCGGGGTCCGCCGAGCTGGCTGAGGCGTGGCGACCGTACATCGAGACCTGTATCGAGGCGTTTGGGCCGCAGCGGTCGATGTTCGAGAGCAACTTCCCCGTCGATCGGGCCAGCTGCAGCTACGCCAACCTCTGGAACGCGTTCAAGCGCATCACCGCCGGAGCCTCCGCCAGCGAGAAGGGTTGGCTCTACCGCGATGCGGCGCGGAGGTTCTACCGCCTGCGGTGAGGGCCGGCATAGCCGTCGGAGCGACCCGCTGCGTGGCGGTCCGCCTCGTCAGGACCCGACCGCCTCGGCCACCAGGTCGGGATGGGACGCATGGACGAAACGGCCCCCGTCCGGCACCCGCAGGCATTGGTGCCCTGGCAGGACCGAGGTCCAGAGCGCATCGGAGTCGCGCGATTGGTACAGAACGTCGTGCTCGCCCACGATGCGGAC
Organism: uncultured Phenylobacterium sp.; assembly: GCF_902826855.1. Lineage (GTDB taxonomy): Bacteria > Pseudomonadota > Alphaproteobacteria > Caulobacterales > Caulobacteraceae > Phenylobacterium. The sequence continues at coordinate 24,850 of NZ_CADEGK010000037.1, forward strand.
CCAGTTCGAAGCGTCGTCTAGCTGGGGCGGCCGCCAGGTCAGGAATTCGCGCTGCTCATGCACGAAGCCCCAGGTCGTGCGCAGGCCGCAGAGCCGGGCGGATTCCACGTAGTCCTCCACCGCATCGCGATTCCGGAGCAAGGCCATATCGGGCGCGCTGCCGTTCAGCGACTGGCGGGTCAGACGCTCGATCACCTTCGGGCTGGCCCGCTGCACCAGGAAGGTGGCGACCGGCTCTATCAGGTCGGGGTGTTTCACGAAGGTGCGCTTGGCCTGGTTGAGGAACCCGTCCCAGCGGCTGTCGAGGCTGTAGGGCGTGAACGGGTTGATGAGGACGCCCCGGGCCACAAGCGCCGGGTGGCGGCGGGCGAGTTCGAGCGCCACGCCCTCGCCGCCGCGGGCGATGATCCGGACACGTTTCAGGCCAAAGGCGTCAATGACGGTCAGGACATCGTTGAGGGCAGTGTCCTGGCGGCCGCGCTCCGGCGCGTCGGTGAGCCCGAAGCCCGGCCGTTCTATCGCGATGGGCCGAAGTCCGCGGCGGTGCAGGGCCCGCACCAACCCGCGGTCCAACAGGCATCCGGTGGTGGCGCTATGGAAGAGCAGCGTGGGTTCGCCGCTCGCGGGGCCGAAATCGGAGAGCGCGATGCGGCCCGCCTCGCCGCGGCGGCTGACGAAGCGCAGAGGGCGCAGCGCGCTCCACGACCCGGCGATCGCCAGGTTCGGATTGATCGGCAGGCCGAGCAGTACGGCGGCTTCGGTGACGAGGCGGCTGAGGTCGGTGCTGCTGCGCAGCCGGAAGCGCTCGAACAGCACCTTCAGGTCGTCCTTGAGGGTGTGCTCGCCGATCCGCAGCGTTGCGGCCGCCTCGGCCCGGGTCAGGCCCAGCGCCAGCAACACCGCGGCCCCGGCGCACCGGACTGTCAGGCCCAGGGCGTGGCCTAGGCCCGGCGCCTGGCTCAGTTGCAGATCGCCGCCGCCCACCGCCGCGTGCAGGAGGCGGACGAGATCGGTCTGCCGCTGGGCGCCGGCTTTGCGCATGGCGAGCTTGAGCGCCTTGCGCGCCGTCTCGTAGCCGGTCCCCGCCCGGCGCGCGCCCTCGATGAGGTCTCCGGCGGAGATGAGCCCCAGGACGGTGCGCGCCTCGACCGGCGTGAGCCGCCAACTCCGGCAGGCCCGCTCACCCAACTCGCGGTCCTCGAACGGCCGATAGGCGATGGCCACGGCCGCGCAGCCCTCCAGGTCCTGGCGCAGGCCGCCGGGGAGGGCCCAACCGTCGGCGTCGCTAGCGCGGCCCAACAGCACGACCGTCGTCGCGCCGTCTGCGGCGGACACCACCGCCAGCCGCGGCTCGCGATCGCCGCGAAGCCAGTCCTCGACAGCGTGCGCCACTTCGGCGGCGTCGAGCCAGCGGCCGAAACGCTCGTCCCCAGCGAGGAGATGGCCGTCACGATCAAAGCTGGCCATGGCGAGAGCGGACGCCGGCACCGTGACGGGGGCGCCGCCGATCTGCGGCTTGGCGATTGCGATCGACGCGTCGACGAACTGCAGGAAATCGTCCGTCGCGTCGTCGATGCGAATGCCCAGGTCTACGCGCGCCATTGTGCCCTCATTGGACCGGTTGCGGCGCGCCACTCAAGGAACATCGCCTCCCGCCTGCAAAGGCCACGCCATGGCAGGTCAGCGGCGTCGGCTTCCCGACCAACGGTCAAAAAAAGCGGGTCCTTCCGGGCGTAGGGCGTGATCCTGACGCGCTCCGGGGCGTCCGGCGCCGCCATGCAGACGGAGGAGGTAGAGCGGCATCAGGAGGACGATCATGCAATTGCCTGCGCCGAGCCGGGCTGTCGCTCCATGGCGGCGATCCGCAACGGCGCTGCGGACGCAGGTGGGATCTAGACCGCCTTCGGAAGGCCCGTTCGCTTGCCCGAGAGCGACATCCCGCGCCGACCGGCGAGGATCAGCACGGCAGCGCCGATAGCCGCGGAAAGCAGGGATCCGATCAGCACCCCCACCTTGACTTCGTTCTGAAGGGCCGGCGCGTCGGGGAACGCGAGAAGCCCGATGAAC
>NZ_CADEGK010000038.1:0-23096 GCF_902826855.1 uncultured Phenylobacterium sp.
GGTCACTGATCTTCATCTACATCTGGGCGGGTCCGCACCACCTCCACTACACGGCCCTGCCGCAGTGGGCGCAGACGCTGGGCATGACCTTCTCGATCATGCTTTGGATGCCGTCCTGGGGCGGCATGATCAACGGCCTGATGACCCTGTCCGGGGCCTGGGACAAGCTGCGCACCGACCCGGTCGTGCGGATGATGGTCGTCGCCATCGCCTTCTACGGCATGGCCACCTTCGAAGGCCCGCTGATGTCGATCCGCGAGGTCAACGCGCTGTCCCACTATACGGACTGGACCATCGGCCACGTGCACTCCGGCGCGCTGGGCTGGGTCGGCTTCATCAGCTTCGGGGCGATCTACTGCCTGGTCCCATGGCTGTGGAAGAAGGAGCGTCTCTTCTCGGACGCGATGGTGGAATGGCACTTCTGGATCGCGACCACCGGCATCGTTCTCTACATCGCCGCGATGTGGGTCTCCGGGATCATGGAGGGCCTGATGTGGCGCGAATACACGCCGCAGGGCTACCTCGCGAACTCCTTCGTCGAGACCGTCTCGGCCAAGCACATCGAGAACGTCATCCGCACGATCGGCGGCCTCATGTACCTCGCCGGTGCGGTGATCATGTCCATCAACCTGTGGCTCACGATCCGCATGCCGCGCGCCGCCCAAGCGCAGCTGCCCGGCGACCTTGAGCCCACGCCCGCCCTGATGGCGGCAGAGTAGGGGCCCCCGCCATGTGGAAACGTCACGAGAAGTTCGAGCGGCATTCGCTCATCCTGGTGCTCGGCATCATCTTCGTTGTGTCGATCGGCGGCCTGGTGGAGATCGCCCCGCTCTTCTACCTGGAGAGCACGATCGAGAAGGTGGAGGGCGTGCGTCCCTACACACCCCTCGAGCAGGCCGGCCGCGACATCTATGTGCGCGAGGGTTGCTACGTCTGCCACTCGCAGATGATCCGGCCGCTGCGCGACGAGGTGGAGCGCTACGGCCACTACAGCCTCGCCGCCGAGAGCATGTACGACCACCCCTTCCAATGGGGCTCCAAGCGCACCGGGCCTGACCTGGCGCGGGTGGGCGGCAAGTACTCCGACAGCTGGCACCACGACCACCTCAGCAACCCGCGCTCGGTCGTCCCGGAGTCCAACATGCCGCCCTACCGCTTTCTGGCGCGGACGGAGCTGGACACCCACGCCATCGAACGGCGGCTAGCCGCGCTGCGTGCAGTGGGCGTGCCCTACACCAACGACCAGATCGCCAACGCCAAGGACGACCTCGACACCCAGCTCGACGCCTTCGCCGGGGAGAACTCTCCGCTCAAGAAGCGCTACGGCGCCAAGGTCCAGCAGCGCGACTTCGATGGCAATCCGGACAAGGTCTCCGAGATGGACGCCCTGATCGCCTACCTGCAGGTGCTGGGAACGATGGTCGATTTCCGCACCTACAAGGCGGAAGACCCGGAGAACCTGCGATGAGCGGCCTGACTTACGAGGCCGTGGCGACGTTCGCCCAGCAGGGCGGCACCATCTTCTTCGGCCTGATCTTCTTTTGCGGCCTGATCTACGCGCTCTGGCCACACCACAAGCAGGCGTTCCAGCGCCTCGCCCAACTCCCGCTTGAAGATGACGAGGCGCCCCATGTCTGAGCGCGAACGCGACGACCACAGCGGCACGGAAACGACCGGCCACGAGTGGGACGGCATCAAGGAACTGGATACGCCGCTGCCGCGGTGGTGGCTCTGGACGTGGTACGGCTCGATCGCCGTCGCCATCGTCTACTGGATCCTGATGCCGGCCTGGCCGGGCATCACCGGCTATACGCGCGGCCTGCTCGGCCAGTCCGACCGCACCGACCTGTCGGGCGAACTCGCCAGGCTGGAAACCGTGCGGGGACAGGGGCTGGTGAAGCTCAAGGTCGCTTCGCTGGCTGAGATCGAGAAGGACCCCCAGCTGCAGGCCTATGCCCTGCAGGTCGGCCAGTCGGTGTTCGGCGACAACTGCGCCACCTGTCACGGTTCGGGTGGCGGCGGCGCCAGGGGCTACCCCAACTTGCGCGACGACATCTGGCTCTGGGGCGGCAGCCTGGAGGAGATCCAGCACACCATCCGCGTCGGCGTCCGCTCCGGCAACGCGCATGCGCGCGGCGAAAACCAGATGCCGGCCTTCGGCCGCGACCAGATGTTGACCGCGGCCCAGATCGGCGACCTGGCGGAATATGTGATGGCCCTTTCCGGCCGCAACGCCGACGCCGCGGCGGTCGGCCGCGCGCGGCAGACCTTCGCCGACCAGTGCGCGGCCTGTCACGGTCCCGCCGGCGCCGGCGACCGCGGCAAGGGTGCGCCCAACCTCACCGACGGCGAGTGGCTCTACGGGGCCGGCCGCGAGGCGATCACGGCGCAGCTCTTCAACGGCCGCAACGGGGTGATGCCCGCCTGGGAAACCCGCTTCTCACCGGAGACGGTCAAGGCGCTTGCCGTCTATGTCCATGCCAATGCCGCGGGTGACTCCGGCGCGCCGGTCGCGACCACCGCCAAGAACGTGATCCTGCTGAGCGGGGCGGCGCAAGCGCGATGACCGTTGTGATCGACAAGCTGTCGAAGAAGCCGGGCGGCGAACCCGAGTCGGCGGCTGCGCACGCGCGCAAGCGCGGCGATGCGGGCGGCGGCCTCTACAAGCCGCGGACGCCGATCTATCCGAAGCTGGTCCACGGGCACTGGCGTCGGATCAAGTGGGCCCTGCTGATCGCCACCCTGGCGATCTACTACGTGACCCCGTGGATCCGCTGGGAGCGGCCCGGCGCCCTGCCGGACCAGGCGGTTCTGGTCGATTTCTTCGGCCGTCGCTTCTACTTCTTCGGCATTCAGCTGTGGCCGCAGGAGGTCTATTTCATCACCGGCCTCCTGGTGATGGGCGCCTTGTCGCTGTTCCTGGTCACGTCGCTGTTCGGGCGGCTCTGGTGCGGCTACGCGTGCCCCCAGACCGTGTGGACCGACCTGTACATCTATGTGGAGCGCGCCTTCGAGGGCGACCGCAACGCCCGCATGCGCCTGGATGCGGCGCCCTGGTCATTCGACAAGCTGTGGCGCAAGGGCGGCAAGCACGCTGTCTGGCTGGGCCTGGCCTTCGGCACCGGCGGCGCCTGGATCTTCTACTTCCGCGACGCGCCGACTCTGCTGCGCGAGTTCTGGACCGGGCAGGCGCCGATCACGTCCTACATCTCCTGCTTCCTGCTGACGGCCACCACCTACGTCTTCGCCGGCCACATGCGTGAACAGGTCTGCACCTACATGTGCCCGTGGCCGCGCATCCAGGGCGCCATGCTGGACGAACACTCCCTGCAGGTGACCTACCGCCACGACCGCGGCGAGCCCCGGGGCGCCCACAAGAAGGGAGCCGGCTGGGACGGGCGTGGCGACTGTATCGACTGCAACGCCTGCGTCGTGGCCTGCCCAATGGGGATCGACATCCGCGATGGCGCCCAGCTCGAATGCATCAACTGCGGCCTGTGCATCGACGCCTGCGACGAGATCATGGACCGCGTCGGCCGGCCGCGCGGCCTGATCGCCTACGACACTGACGACGCGGTCGCCGCGCGGGCGGCGAAGCGGACTCCTCGCTATCCGATGGTGCGGCCTCGCACGCTCTACTACGCGGGCGCCCTGGCGCTGGTCAGCGCGATCATGCTGTGGGGCCTGGCGAACCGCGAAACCCTCGACCTGCACGTGCTGCGCGACCGGAATCCCATGTTCATCCGCCTGCACGACGGCGCGATCCGCAACGCCTACACGTTGAAGATCGCCAACCGCGGCTTCGAGCCCGTGCCGGTCGAGGTGCGGTTCGAGGGCGTGCCCGGCGCCCGCGTCAGCACCCCCGGCGGGGCGGACGGGACGCCGGTCACGGCCGTGCTGCCGCCGAACGAGGTCAGCGCGATTCGCGTCTTCGTCACCGTCCCGCCCGGCTCGCTGGGCGCAGCCAGTCAGCCCGCCGGCTTCGAAGTGCGCGCCGCGGCCGCCGCCGCGGGCGCGCGCACCACCTTCCTCTCCGACGTGGAGAGCGCGCGATGAGCCTGGTCCCTGCCGCCCCGACGGGTTTCCGGGTCAAGGGCTGGCATGTGCTGGCCGGCGTCACCGCCTTCTTCGCCGTGGTGATCGGCGTCGACGCGACCTTTGCGGTGATCGCGGTCCGGACCTTTCCCGGGCAGGTCTCGGTCACGCCCTACGAAGATGGCCTGATCTACAACCGGCACATCGCGCAGATGGCGGCCCAGGATCGGATGGGCTGGCGGGCCGGCGCCGAAGCCGAGCCAGGCCAGGTCGCACTCAGCTTTGTCGATCGCGCCGGCCGTCCGCTCGCCGGCCTGATCATCACCGGCAAGCTGGAGCGCCCGGCGACCCAAGCGGGCCGAATCCTACTGCGGTTCGAGGACGCGGGGCGGGGTCGATACCTCGCTTCAACGGGGCGCCTCAGCGGGGCCTGGGACCTGACAGCGGAGGCTCGTGGCCCGACCGGCGGGGCCTTCGTAGCCGAACGGAGGCTGACGTGGCCCTGATCGGTGACGCCGTCCGCGCGGACCTCGGCGCCTTCCTGAAGGCCCACAAGGAGGGGGGGCCGACCCTGGACCTCCTCGTGCCGGACGTCCGATGCGCCGGCTGCATGTCCAAGATCGAGCGCGAGGTATCGGCCCTGCCCGACGTGGCGGCCGCGCGCCTCAACCTCACCCAGAAGCGGCTGGCGGTGACGTTCCGCAGCGACGCCGGCGACCCCGGCGCCGTCGTCGCGGCCCTGACGCGGCTGGGCTATCCGGCCACGCCGTTCGATCCCGGCGCGGCGCGCGAGGCCCACGACCGCGAGGGCCGGCAACTGGTCCTCGCCCTGGCGGTGGCCGGCTTCGGCGCCATGAACACCATGATGTTCTCAGTGCCGATCTGGGCGGGACTGTTCGGCCAGGAGCTCGGTCCCGCCACGCGAACCCTGATGATGTGGTTCTCGGGGATCGTCGGGGCGCCGTGTGCGATCTACGCCGGCCTGCCCTTCTTCCGCTCCGCCTGGCGCTCGCTGAAGGCCCGCCGCGCCAACATGGACGTGCCGATCACGGTCGGCGTGCTTCTCACCCTGGCGATCAGCTTTTCCGAGACTATCCTCGGCGGCCGCGACGCATATTTCGATGCGGCGGTGTCGCTGCTTTTCCTGCTGCTGATCGGGCGCTGGCTGGAGCATCGCCTGCGCGCGCGGGCCTCCAGCGCCGCCGCAGACCTCCTGGCGCTGCAGGCGCCGACCGCCACCGTGCTCGGCCCCGACGACGAACTGATCGCGCGTCCGCTCGCCGACGTGCAGCCGGGCGATCGCCTGCTGTTGCGGCCTGGTGAGCGCGTGCCGGTCGACAGCCGGGTGCTCTCCGGCGCCTCGGAGCTCGATAACGGCCTGCTGACCGGAGAGACCGTCCCCGTCGCAGTGAGGCTGGGCTCGGTCTGCCGCGCCGGCGCGCTGAACCTGTCGGGCGCCCTGCGCCTGGTGGCGATGGCGCGGTCCGAGGATTCCGCCGTCGCCGCGATCGCCCGCCTGGTAGAGGCCGGCGCCCAGTCCAGGTCCCGCTATGTGCGGCTGGCCGACAAGGCCGCCGCCATCTACGTGCCCGTCGTCCACACCGTGGCGCTGCTGACCTTCCTCGGCGGCTGGGCCGTCGGGCTTGGGCCTCGGGAGGCGCTGATCCGGGCCGTGGCGGTCCTGATCGTGACCTGTCCCTGCGCGCTTGGCCTCGCCGTGCCCGCCGTCCAGATCACCGCCTCGTCGCGCCTCTTCCGCCGCGGCGTCCTGGTGAAGTCGGGCGCTGCGCTCGAGCGCCTCGCCGAAGTCGACCACGTCATCTTCGACAAGACCGGAGTGCTGACGCTCGGCTATCCCCGGCTGCTGAACCCCATGTCCAGCCCGGTCAAGATGGCCGCGCCGCTGGCGCGGGCCTCCAGTCATCCCCTGGCCCGCACCCTGGCCGCGGAGGCGGGGGCGGGGCCGCTCGCCGATGACGTGGTCGAGTTCCCCGGCCAGGGCGTCGAGGGGACCATAGGCGGTCGGCGCGCGCGCCTGGGCCGGGCGCAGTTCGTCGGCGTGGACACCGCCGGGGCGCAGACGGAGATCTGGTTCGGCTTCGAAGGCGAAACCAAGATCCGCTTCCGTTTCGCCGACACCCTGCGCCCGGACGTGGCGGGCGTGGTCGCGAGCCTGATGGCGCGCGGGCTCACGGTCGAGGTCCTCTCGGGCGACCTCGCGGGGCCTGTCGCCCACGCTGCCGAGATGGCCGGGATCGCGGAGTGGCGGGCTGGGTGCACGCCGCAGGACAAGGCTGCGCGCATTGACGAACTGTCCCGGGCGGGGCGCAAGGTGCTGATGGTGGGCGACGGGCTCAACGACGCCGGCGCCCTCGCCAAGGCGCACGCCGCCATGGCGCCCGGGACGGCCCTGGAGGCCAGCCAGAATGCCGCCGACCTCGTGTTCTCCGGTGAGCGGCTGGCCCCGGTCGTCGAGGCGATCGAGGTGGCCGAGAGCGCGCGGCGCCGCGCGTTGGAGAACTTCGGCTTCGCGGCGCTCTACAATGCGCTCGCCGCCCCGGCCGCCATTCTCGGGCTCGTGAACCCCTTCGTTGCGGCCATCGCCATGTCCGGCTCGTCGCTTGTCGTCACCCTCAACGCCCTGCGCACGGGGCTTCGCCGATGAACATCGTGATGTTCCTGGCGCCGTTCTCCCTCGGGCTCGGCCTCATCGCCGTCGCCGCGTTCTGGTGGAGCCTCAAGGCTGGGCAGTACGAAGATCCGGCCGGCGACGCCGCGCGCATCCTGGTGGAGGATCCCGAGGATCGCCCGGGTTGATCTCGATCACAGCGGCGGCCGGCCGGATCGCCGATCAGGGCCGACATGACCGAGCCCCACGCCACCGCCCATGGCCACGACCTGGCCGACATCGTCGCAAAGTATGACGGTCGCGCGCCGCGCTACACCAGCTACCCGACCGCGCTGCAGTTCACACCCAAGGTCGACGAGGACACCTATCGCGGATGGCTGCGCGAACTGCCGGCCGACGATCCGATCTCGCTCTACGCGCATATCCCTTTCTGCAGCCGCCTGTGCTGGTACTGCGGCTGCAACACCCGCGCCGTGAACCGTCACGAGCCCGTGGGCGAATACGTCACCCTGCTGTGCCAGGAGATGGCGCTGCTGCGCGACGCCCTGCCGGACCGGATGTCGGTGCGGGCGCTGCACTTCGGGGGCGGCTCGCCCAACATGCTGAGCCTGGAGGATATCGAGCGGCTGTTCGCCGAACTGGAGGCGGCCTTCGCGCTGGCGCCCGACTGCGAGGTGGCCGTCGAACTCGACGCGACCGGGCTGAGCCGCGAGTGGGTGCGGTCCATGCGCCGGCATGGCCTGAACCGCGCGAGCCTGGGCGTTCAGAACCTCGACCCCTCGGTGCAAGGCGCGGTCAATCGCATCCAGCGCTTCGAGGAGATCGCCGCCGCCGTGGGGTGGCTGCGGGAGGCCGGGGTGAGCTCGATCAATCTCGACCTGATGTACGGCCTGCCGCATCAGACGACCGCCAACACGCGCGCCACCGTCGAGGCGATCCTGCGGCTCCAGCCGGAACGGATCGCTCTCTTCGGCTACGCGCACGTGCCATGGATGAAGCCGCACCAGCGCCTGATTGACGAGGGCGCGTTGCCCTGGCCGGCGGCGCGGCTCGAGCAGGCCGAGGCGGCGGCGGAGCGGCTGGCGGCGGAGGGCTATGTCCGGATCGGGCTCGACCACTTCGCGCGCGGCGACGACGACATGGCCAAGGCGCTGGAGGCGGGCGCCCTGCGGCGCAATTTCCAGGGTTACACCACCGACGGGGCCGAGACCCTGCTGGGGCTGGGAGCCTCGGCGATCGGTCGGCTGCCGCGGGGCTTCGTACAGAATGTCGCACAAGAACTCGGCTGGCGCGTAGCCGTCCAGACCGGCCAGCTGCCGATCGCCCGCGGCGTGGCCTTCTCCGCCGACGATCGCTTCCGGGGGGAGATCATCGAGCGGCTGATGTGTGATCTGGCCGTCGACCTTGACGCGGTCTGCGCCCGGCATGAACGCCCCCTCGCCGATCTCTCGGACGCCGTCACCCGCCTTGCCCCCTTCTTTGGGGACGGACTGGCGCGGCTGGAGGGCCGCCGGCTGGAGATCATCGGCGCCGGCCGTCTGGTCGTCCGCTCGGTCTGTGCGGCCTTCGACAGCTATTTCGAACCGGCCGCGGAGCGCCATTCCAAGGCGCTGTAGGCGACTTGATCCCGATCAAAGCCCGCCAAACCGGGCGCGGCCAAGGTTGGCCAACAACAGGAGATCGGAAATGATCACGCCGTTCCTCATGCTCGTCCTCGCGGGCTACGCCGTCTTCGTGCTCGTCCTCGGCGGCGCTTGGGTGCAGCAGGTCGTCGCCGACCGGCGGTTGGCCCAGGCCAAGCGTCTCGATCGCCGCTGAGCGCGATGGGAGCGCCTTCCAGGTCGCCCTGGAAACATCCACTACGATTTTGCCGAGTCGCGGCGGGTGTCGCGGCTTCGGCGCTCCTGGGCGCGGGGGCGACGAACGCAGCCGCACAGGAGCCTTCGGCGAATCAGGGCGCTGCGATTGTCGAGCGGCTTTGCGCCGCCTGCCATGCCGTGGGTCCCGCCGGACCAAGCCGCCATCCTGCCGCCCTTCCGTTGCGCGATCTCCACCGCCGCTACGACCCTGAAGCGTTGTCCGAAGCGCTGGCGGAGGGTCTCCATGTCGGCAACCCGGACATGCCGGCGTTCCGCTTCGACCCCGGCGACGTTCAGTCCGTCATTCTCTATCTTGAGGCCATCCAGGACGAATCAGGCCCGTCGGCGCGCCCCCGATCGCAACGCGCGCCGGGCTAAGCGACTCGGACGGCGGCGCTCGGGGCGCGTCCGTCAGTCGGGGCGCATCTCAAGCATGGTGTGGATCGCCTCGACCAGCGTGCCGCTTTCGAGCGGCTTTTCCAGGATCGGCACGCCGGCGGCTGCGGCCGCGGCGCGGAACGACGGTTTCGGGTGGCTGGTCACAAGCACAGCCGGCAGTGCGACCTGGCGGGCGCGCAGCTCGCGAAGCGTGTCGAGGCCGGAGGCGCCGGGCAGGCGTTCGTCGATGACCAGGCATCCGGGCGGCTGCGGCGACTCGCGCCGCAGCAGCGCCTCGCCGGACTCGTAGGTCTCGACCTGGAAACCCTCCAGGTCGAGAGCAAACGCCAGGGCGCGCCGCACGGCGTCGTCGTCGTCTACGATGTAGATGGTCGGGCGGGGCAGCGGAACGCGTTGATCCATACTGCTATTGTGCCACCACGTCCGGCGGCGCCCTTGATTTCGCTCAAGGCCTAGAAGCCGGCGAGCATCGCGATCCGCACGAGCTCGGAAAGCCCGCTCGCGTGGGTCTTGCTCATGACGTTGGCGCGGTAGACTTCGACCGTGCGCTGGCTGATGCCGAGCTCGTAGGCGATCACCTTGTTCATCTTGCCGGCGATGACGCCCCGCAGGACCTCGGTCTCGCGACCCGAGAGCGTGGCCAGCATCTGCTCGAAGCGCGCGCGCTCCTCGGCGTGGGCGTCGGTCTCGGCCTTCGTGTCCAGGGCCATGCGTATCGAGCGCAGCAGGACCTCGTCGTCGAACGGCTTCTCTATGAAGTCGATAACCCCGGCGCGCATCGCCTCCACGGCCAGCGGGACGTCGCCGTGGCCGGTGATCACCACGACCGGCAGCCTCACGCCGCGCTCCTTGAGGCGGCGGATCAGTTCCAGGCCGCTCATCTCGGGCATGCGCACGTCCGTGACGATGCAGCCGCCCTTGAGGGTGTCCGCGATCTCCAGGAACTCAAGCGCCGAGCCATAGGTGCGGGCCGGCAGGTCGTGCATATCCAGCAAGAATCCGAGCGCCGTGCGGATCGCCTCGTCATCGTCGATCAGGTGAACGATCGGCTCACTCATGCCTGGCGACCTCCTCCTCGCCGACGCCGGGCAGGGTGAAGCGGAAGATGGACCCTCCCTTCGGGTTGGCGTCCACCCAGATCCGCCCGCCATGGGCCTCGACGATGGTCCGCGAGATGGACAGCCCGATGCCCATGCCCTGGGCCTTGGTGGTCATGAACGGCTGGAACAGCTGCTCGGCCGCCTCCGGGCTGATGCCGTGGCCGGTGTCGCTCACATAGACCTCGACCATGTCGTCCGCCGCGGGCCGGGCGCCCACGAGGATCTCCTTGGTCGGGGCGTCCTCCATGGCCTCGATGCCGTTGCGGATCAGGTTGAGGGCGACCTGCTGGACCTGGACCTTGTCTGCGAGCACGAGGTTGACACGCGGGTCGATCGCGTAGCGCAGGCGCACGCCGCGATCCTTGGCGCCAACCATGGCCAGCGCCCCGGCCTCCTCGAGGAGCTTCGGTAGGCTCTCGATCCGGCGTTCGGCCTCGCCCTTGGAGACGAAGTCCCGCAGCCGGCGGATGATCTGACCGGCGCGGAGCGCCTGGTCGGCGCCTTGCGAGATCATTTCGCCAAGGCGCGCCTCGTCGAGCGGCTTGCGCTTCAGCAGCACCAGGCAGCCCTTCATGAAGCTGGCGGCCGCCGTGAGCGGCTGGTTGAGTTCATGCGCCATCGCCGAGGCCATCTCGCCGAGTGCGGTGAGCCGCGACACGTGGACCAGCTCGCCCTGGACGTCCTGAAGGCGCCGCTCCTGGGCGTCGCGCTCGGTCAGGTCGCGGACAAACCCGGTGAAGTACGGCCGCTGTCCGGAGAGCATCTCCCCCACGGCCAGCTCCATGGGGAAGGTCGAGCCGTCCTTGCGTTCGCCCACCACCACCCGGCCGATCCCGATGATCCGGCGTTCCCCGGTGGACATGTATCGCGCGAGGTAGCTGTCGTGCTGGGTCCGGTACGGCTCGGGCATCAGCATGCTGACGTTCTTGCCGATCACCTCGGCGGCGCTCCAGCCGAACTGGCGCTCGGCGGCGGCGGAAAAGGACTGCATGATCCCGCGCTCGTCGATGACGATCATCGCGTCGGGGACGGTGTCGAGGATCGACTGGAGATGCGCTTCGCGAGCCTGGGCGTCACGCGAGGATTGCAGCATTCGCGATCCCGCGACACCGATCGCCACCGTGAGGCTGGCGAAGACCGCACCGCGCACCACCGCCTCGGGATCGTTGATGCTCTGGAAGCCGATGACTGCCAGGCTGGCGAACAGCGACAGGCCTCCCGCGAACAGAGTGGGACCCAGGCCGCCCACCGCGGCGGCGGCCAGCAGCGCCGGAACGAACAGCAGGAACACCAGGTCGTCGTGGAAGTAGCGGCTCAGCAGGATCCGAAACCCCAGGCAGGCGGCGGTGGCCGCCACAGCCGCCGCATAGCCGGCCGCCCAGCCAAAGCGGCCGAGTCCGTGACGAAAGGGCGTCGGCGCCGAGTTCATTAAGGCAGCGGTAGGTCCGAAGGTTCGCTGTGGCAAGATGGCCGTCCGCCCCTAGGGTAGCCTAGTTCGCGCCGCGCGGGCGGCGCGCGTGGAGGACGCCCGACGCGAAGAGCGCCGCCCCCGTCGTCGCGAAGGCGGCTGCGAGCACGATCCCCACGGCCTGGGGCGCCTGCTGCGGCAGGCCCAGCGCCATCAGGGCGGCGGCGCCCAGGCTGGTGATGGCGGACACCAGCAGCCAGCGCCATGCCTTCAGCGGCCGCAGGTGCAGCGCCGCCGCCAGTTGGAAGCTCCCGTCCATGACCAGGGCGGCCGTCAGGACCAGGGCGGTGGCGAGCGCCCCCACGGTCGGATTGAAAGTGAGGTAGGCGCCCAGCGCGACCGCCGCGATGGCGGCGCCAATCCCCAGCCACCGCAGCGCCCCGGTGAAGGTCAACAGCGCCACGCCGAGCATCAGGGCGGCGGCCAGCCAGAGCAGCCAGCCGCCGAAGCCGCCGACCACCAGGGCCGTCTCAGCCGGGAACGCGATCGCGGCCACCGCCAGCAGGATCATGCCGGCACCGGCCGTTCGCCCGGGCCGGCGGCCCTTGGCTTGGGGGGTCGATGTGGCGCGCAGGTCCAGGGGTTCGTCGGAGCTCACGCAGCCGCTCCCTGGTTGGCGGGCGGGATCATGGGGTCGCCAAGCAGATCCTCCACATAGAGGTGGCGGACCACGACGTAGGCGACCACCGCGAGCGGCGTGGCGAAGAGGACGCCGAGCGGGCCCAGCAGCACGCCCATCGCCAGCACGGCGAACAGCGTCAGGCCCATGGGAAGCTCGACCATCTGGCGCAGCAGCAGCGGGGTCATGACGTTGGCTTCGACTTGCGAGGATCCGAGATAGATCGCGACGGCCCAGGCGAAGGTCTGCGGGCCCTGGGCGGCGGCGACGATCAGGCCGGGGACGGTGGCGGCCCAGGGGCCGATCACCGGCACGAACTGGGCAAGGCCGGCCAGGACGCCGAGCGCCAGCGGAGACGGGACGCCGGCCCACCACAGGCCGAGGCCGACCGAGCCGCCCACCAGCAGCATGGAGGCCAGGGCTCCGAGCAGCCAGCGGTTCAGGGCCTCGCCGCAGGCCGCGAGCACGACCCTGACCCTATCGCGCCTTCGCGGCGGCACGAGGTGCAGAAGCCCCCGGAGATAGGTGGCGGGGTGGAACGCAAGGTAGAGGCCGCAGAACAGCACGATTACGGTCGCCGCTGCGGCGCTGAGCGATCCGCGAACAAGGCGGGAGGCGGTCTGCACGACCAGGCCGTCGGCGAGGCGCAGGTTCTGCAGGTCGTCAAGGATGTAGGCGCCGAGCGGCGAGGCCGAGAGCGGGGCCTGGAGGGCGGTCCACGCCTTGGGCAGCAGCTCGCCAAGCGTGGTCAGCTGCAGACCGATCTGCTGCCCGAACAGCCAGATGGCGCCACCGATGACGGTGGCGAAGCCGGCGACGGCGATCGTGAGGGCAAGCGGGCGCGGCAGCCGCAGGCGACGGGTTAGGGGCTCCGACAGCGCATGCAGGAGGACGGCGACGAGGATGGCGCCGAACGCCAGAAGCAGCACGTCGGCGAGCCGCCAGACAAGCAGGCCGGCCACCACCAGGGCGGCGATCTGGATCGGCGTCCCGGGTCGGCGCAGGCGCGCCCCAAACCGGGAGGCGCCGGTTGGCGGCGCAAGTGGCCGTGTCAGTGCGACATCAGCACGGGGCACGGCGGCGCCTCCAGTACGGCCTGGGTCGCGCCGCCGAGCACGAATTCCCGGATTCGCGAGTGTCCAAAGCCTCCCATCACCAGGAGGTCGGGACGGGTCGTTGCCACGTAGCGCTCGAGCCGGTGGCCGATCGACTGACCCTGCGCCTCGCAATGGTCGAGGATGGCGGCGACCCCGTGCGTGGCGAGGTGGCGCACCAGATCCTCCGCCACGCTCTTGACCGCCTGCGGCTTGTCGCCGAGCGCGGTGAAGATCCGCACGGTCGTCGCGCGGCGCAGGAGCGGCAGGGCGTCTGCCACGGCGCGCGACGCGCGAGCGCTGCCGTCCCAGGCGACCGCGACGTGATCGAAGTCCTCGGCCGCCCCGACTTCGCGGTCCTCGGGATACACCAGGATCGGGCGGCCGGACCCGAACAGCGTCGCCTCGGCGAGGCCGCGGCTGGCCGGCACGGCCGGGCCGATGGGCAGGAGGGTGATGTCCCGGGTGCGTGCGGCTTGGCAGATCGCATCGGACTCCTCGAACAGCCGGGCGAGGACCGAGTCGGTGCGGATCGCTTCGTCGGCGTCCTCGGCGGCGATTCGCACGCAGGCGGCCTCCAGCAGGGCGGCCCTGGCGCTGCGCGCCTCGGCCTGTACGGCGACCTCGTCCATCTGGACCAGCGTATTCGCCAGGACATTGGTCATCGCCGGGATGTCGACCCGCACCGTCAGCAGGGTGAGTCCGCCGCCAAGCCGCTTGGCGAGGGCCACGCCGCTGCGCAGGGCGCGGTCGGGGGTGACGTCCGGATAGGTGAGGGCGGCCAGCAGGATGTCGCGATAAGGCATGGGAGACTCCTGGGCTCAGTTGCCCTGCAGGGTGTCGACATAGGCCACGAGGTCTTCGAGCTCGGCGCGGCTGAACTCCACGGGAGGCATGCGGTCGAAGCCGTGCGCCGAGACCTGAGCGAAGCGTCGCTCGAGCGAGATCGGGTTGTAGCGACGGGCGAGCTTGGTAAAGGCCGCGCCCTCGCCAGCGCCGCCATCGTCCAGGCCCACGGTGTGGCAGCCAGAACAGCGCCGCACAGCGAAATCGTGGCCGCGTTGCTGGGCTGCGTCGAGCTTGGGCAGTTGAGGCGCAGGCGACCCCTCGCGCCCGGCCGGCGAGGTGACGCAGGCGCAGAGGCCCACGGTCGCGGCGCAGAGCATCAGGGCGAAGCGGGTCATCGGCGGGCCTGCTGGGCAGCGCCCACGAGAAGGTCCGCGGTCAGGCCAGCCGCGAAAGGATCGATGCGGCGCATGGGTGGATTCTCCGGGGCCGCGGGACCGTCGCCGATCCCGCGGGGTTGATCCTAGTGGCTCAGCAGGACGACGCAGCCAGGGCGGTGCAGGAAGCTGTCGGTCACCCCGCCGAAAGCCCACTCGCGAAGGCGGCTGTGACCGAAGCCTCCGGCCACGATCAGGTCGGCGCCGTTGAGGTTGGCGATCCGTTCGATTTCTTCCTCGACCGCGTCGTGGTCGATGGAGGTGACGACGCCGCGGGCGACGACGCCGTGGCGCTTGAGGTTGGCGACCACGTCATCGACCTGGAAGGTGGCGGCGTCGGCCATGTCCGGCTTGACCACCGAGACCACGGCCACCTCTTCGGCGCGCTGCAGGAAGGGGAGCGCGTCGGTGAGCGCACGACGGCATTCGCGGGAGTCCTTCCAGGCGACCACCACCGACGTCCCGACCAGATGGGATCGGCCTTCGGGGACGACCAGGACGGGACGGCCGGCGGTCATCATCACGTCGGCGGGGTCGGCGGCCTGGAGGGCTCCGCGGCGGCCGCGCGGGCTGACCACGATCAGGTCGGCGGCGTGGGCGGTGCTGACCAGCGCACGATGCGGATAGTCCTGGATCGTGCGCCAATCGATGTCGGCGCCGGCGGCGTCCCGACGGAAGGCGGTTTCCGCAGCGGCCAGGTCTTTCTCGATCTGCTCCTGGACGAGGCTCGTCCAATCGGCGGCGGCCATGCCGGTGAAGGGACCAGAATAGAGGGTCGCGTCGAAGGTCTCAGCGCCGAGGCCGATGAGCCGGGCGTCCAGTTCGCGCGCCAGGCGCGCGGCGACTTCCACGCGGTGGGAACCGGTCACGCCAGGCTCGGCGTGGACCAGAATCGTCTTGTAGGTGCTCGGGCGCGTGACCATCTCGGTCGCGGACCTCTCCATCGTCTTGTGCATCAGGAGCTCCTGGGCTCGGAATGCGGCCGGCGAACGCCTGCGGCCGCGCAGGCGGACGCGAGGGTCAGGCGGCGATGGCTTCCAGAGCGGTCCACTTGCAGACCTGGAAGCGTCGCGACGACGGGAAGGCGACGATGGCTTCGCCCTGCAGCTGGGTCAGCATGCGCGAGACGGTCTCGATGGTGAGGCCGAGGTAGTCGGCCATGTCCTGCCGGCCCATCGCGAGGTCGGCGTGGTCCTCGGAGCCCTTCTGGGCGATCGACATCAGGAAGCTGGCGACCCGTTCGCGGGCGCTCTTGCGGCCCAGCATGACCACATGGTCCTGCAGGCGCTCCATCTCCAGGCGCTGGGCCTCGAGGATGGCGCGATCCAGTTCGGCGTCGCCGGCGGCGGCGCGCACGGCGCTGCGGCGCACCACCAGAATCTCGCAGTCTTCCAGCGCCTCGGCGCCGAAGCGGTGGTCGGGGCCGGGCTCAAGGCCGAAGAGATCGCCGGGATAGTAGAAGTCGCCAACCTGACGGCGGCCGTCCACGGTGAGGCGGCTCGTGCGGACCACGCCCTTCACCACCCGGTAGAGAAGCTCCACCGCGTCGTCCTGGGCGTAGATCTCTTCATTCCCGTCGTAGGTTACCCGGACGCCATGGCGGTCGAAGACATCCGTCAGGGCGGAGGCGGGGCGGGCATTGCGCGGATCGCTGAGGGGATAGGCCAGGGTCATCGCGGGCTCCAGTTCGATGGCCCAACGACTAGGCTCCGAGCCCTCGCTCGAACATTCGTGAGCGTTCCCTAGGTACTGGTACGGAGGCGGGAATCCGGCCCGTCGCGGGGTCCCGAGAGCCCCTGATCCGGGCGCGAGGCGGCGCCGGTTTTGCTTCACCGCGCCGACCCCGTCCGGTATGGTCCGGCCCAGATATCGGGTCGCAGCTGCGGCCGGGCTGGCGCTCACGCGAATCCAGTCAGGCGTCCGTCGATAACCGGACGCCACGAACGCTGAACCCTGACGGGAGGCCGCCGTGGCGCGTGGACTGGATACGGATGGCGTGACGCCCGCGGGGCGCGCGATGGTCCTGGCTGCGGTCGTTTGGCCAGGCTGATCGCTCGCTGGCGCCAAATCCCTGAAAACAGAAAGCTCTGATGCTCACTCTTCTCGGCGTTCCGATTGAGTTCTATCTGTTCGGGCTGACGCTCGTCGGCGTCGCGTTCCTGCACAAGCACGCCCTGGCCGTCGCGGCGACCGGGCTGACGGTGATCCTCGTCTACCAGGGGCTCGTCAGCAGCTTCCCTACGGGTCGCGGGCTCGCGGCCCTTGGCGAGCATGCCGGGCACGAGTGGGTGATCCTCACCAACCTCCTGCTCCTGCTGGTCGGCTTTGAGCTGCTGTCGAATCAGTTCGAGCAGTCGAACTTGCCGGACCACCTGCCCAACCTGCTTCCGGACAGTTGGCTGGGCGGCCTCGCCCTGCTGGCCATCGTGTTCGTGATGTCGGCCTTCCTCGACAACATCGCCGCGGCGGTTATCGGCGGCGTGATGGCGCGTCACCTCTACAAGGGCCGCGTGAGCATCGGCTTCCTGGCTTCGATCGTGGCGTCCGCAAACGCGGGCGGCGCTGGTAGCGTGGTCGGCGACACCACCACGACCATCATGTGGCTCAAGGGGATATCGCCGCTCACCGTTCTGCCGGCCTTCCTGCCCGCGATCGCCGCGTTCATGGTCTTCGGACTGTTGGGGGCCCGCGCGCAGCATCGCTACCAGCCCATCCTGGCTCACGACGAACCGGGGCATCCGATCCGGTGGCGCCGCGTGCTGATCGTGGCGATCGTTCTGGTGTCCGCCGTCAGCGCCAACGTCGCCGCAAACATGCTGTCGGACGGTGAAGAGGTCGCCCCCTGGCTGGGGCTGGCGGTCTGGGCCGCACTGATCTCCACGTCACTGATCGCGAAGCCCGACTGGGCTCTGGCCCGGCCCGCCCTGAAAGGCGCCCTGTTCCTTGTCTCCCTGGTCGCCGCCGCGTCGCTCATGCCGGTGAGCGCCCTGCCGGAGCCCTCATGGCAGACGGTCCTGGGGCTGGGGTTCCTGTCGTCCGTTTTCGACAACATCCCCCTCACCGCGCTTGCGCTGGAGCAGGGCGGATACGATTGGGCGCTGCTGGCCTATGCGGTCGGCTTCGGCGGCTCGATGGTCTGGTTCGGATCGTCGGCCGGCGTCGCCCTGACGAACCTCTATCCGGAGGGTCGGTCCGTGTTCTCCTGGCTGAAGCAGGGGTGGCACGTTCCGGTCGCCTACGTGGTCGGCTTCTTCGTCATGCTCGTGGTTCGTGGGTGGAACCCGGGCTGAGGCGCGGGCGGGCTCACCTACTCCGCCGGGATGGGCGAACCCGACCCTCACGATCGCCGCGCGAGGAGCGCCTGGCCAAACTTCGCGCGGCCTGACCAGGCCGCCAACGGCCCTGACGCCGCCCCCGCACAGTTGATCTGCATCACGGCGCGGCTTGTGGCGACTGCCCACTCTGTCCCCGAAAAATGGAGGACAGCATGGACTTAGGCAGCGTCACCTGGATCGTGACCGCGGATGGCGTCGAGGCGCGGGTGTTCTGCGAACGCGCCCGCACCGGGCCGCTGAAGGAGATCGCGGACCTGCGAATGTCGGCTACCGACGATGAGCGCATCGCGGGCCATCGCCATCACGGCGACCCGCGCGCGCCGCAGCACGAGCCGGAACGTCGGTTCCTGCGTCGCGTCGCCAACCGCGTGGCACTGGAAGCGAGCAAAGGGGAATTCCAGCGGCTGGTGCTGATGGGGCCGCCGCGCACCCTGGGCTACCTGAAGGAGGCGCTGCCGTCCGAGGTGCTGGCCCGCATCGACGTCACCGATCCCCACGAGCGCAGGCGGGACGATCCTGAGGCCCTGCGCGCCCACCTCCGCGACGCCCGGGCCCGGAGCTGGTCGTGACCCTGTCGCTGACGTTCCACGGCGCGGCCGGCTGCGTGACCGGCTTCTGCGCGCGGCTGACGACGGAGCGCGCGAGCGTGCTGATCGACTGCGGCATGTTCCAGGGCTCGAAGACCCTCAAGGCGCTCAACTACGAGCCCTTCCCGTTCAAGGCCGACGAGATCGACGCGGTGCTGCTGACCCACGCCCACATCGACCACTCCGGCCTGCTGCCAAAGCTGATGCGGGCCGGCTACCGGGGTCCGATCCTTGCGACCGGCGGGACGCGGGACCTCTGCGCCGTGATGCTGCCGGACGCGGGCGACATTCAGGAGAGCGAGGTGCGCCACCTCAACCGACGCAACGAGCGGCGGGGGCGGGATCTTGTGGAGCCGATCTACACGGCGCGTGACGCCCAGCGGACGCTCGAGCTCTTCAAGACCGTCAAGCTGGGCCGCGAGGTCCAGGCCGCGCCGGGGATCACCGCGAAATACTGGGAGGCCGGCCACATCCTGGGCTCGGCCTCGATCGAGGTTACGGTCGAGACGCACGAAGGTCCGGTGAAGCTGCTTTTCTCGGGCGACCTGGGTCCTGGCGGCCGCGACTTCCTGCCCGATCCCGAGGGACCCTCGGGTATCGACCACCTGATCATCGAGTCGACGTACGGCGCACGGGTGCGCCCGCCGATGGACCCGGCCGCGCGCCGACGACAGCTGGCCCGCGAGCTTCGCGACGCCCAGAAGGCCGGCGGTCCCCTGCTGATCCCGGCCTTCGCGGTCGAGCGCTCGCAGGAACTGCTCGCCGACCTGCAGATCCTGACCCGCGCCGGCGAGATTCCCGAGGCGGACATCTTCCTGGACTCCCCGCTCGCCATCGAGGCGACGGAAGTCTTCCAGAAGCGCGGCTGGAGTCCGACCATGGACGCCAACCCGTTCGAGGACCTGCGCTCGAGTGGCCGGCTGATGTTCCTCAAAGAGGCCTGGGAGAGCGATCGCCTGGAGCGTCTGCGCGGCTGGCACATCATCCTGGCGGCGAGCGGCATGTGCGAGGCGGGCCGGGTGCGCAAACACCTCAAGCGCCTGCTTTGGCGGCAGGACGCCACGGTGCTGCTGCCGGGCTTCCAGGCCGCCGGCACTCTGGGTCGCATCCTGTCCGAAGGCGCCTCCTCAGTGCGCATCCAGGGCGAGGACGTCATGGTCCGGGCCCGGGTGCGCTCGCTGGACATCTACTCCGGGCACGCCGATCAGGCGCAGCTGGTGGCCTGGGCCAAGGCCCGGGCCCCCGTTGCCGGGGACGTCTTCCTGGCGCACGGCGAACCGGACGCCCTGGAGGGGCTGCGCGCCGAATTGGCCGAGGCGGGCGTCGCCGGCGATCGGCTGGTGATCCCGACCCTCGACGAACGGTTCGTGCTCTCCAAGGCGGGGGCAGCCGCCCAGCCCGGCGAGGCGCGGATCCTGCCGTCCGCGGCAGCCCGGCCCGATTGGCACAATGCCCGCGCGCGGCTGATGATCGACCTCAACGCCCGCCTCGAGGCGTTGCCGAGCGATGCGGCGCGCGAAGCGATGCTCGAAAGCCTGTCTCGCGACTTGGCGGCCGGGCCTTCGGTTGATGCGCGTCAAGGCGAGAGACGCGAAGCCATCTCAGTCTGAAGTCGAGTTTACAGCCCAGGAGAACATACATGTCCAAGTCGCTCACCAAGACCGTGCAGCACGACCTTGAGAAGACCCTGCACGATGTTTCCAAGGCCTTGCGCAACGCTGCTGACGACTTGAGCGACGACGCCGAGAAGGCCGTAGCCCAGGCTGCCCAGGCGCTTCGTGATGCGGCGCAGAGCCTCGCCGAAAAGACGCCGCCCGAGGCCCGCTACCTTGCCGACAAGGCCGTCGCCGAGGTTAAGGCTCATCCGATCGCGACCGCCGCAGCGGCGCTGTCCGCGGCAGCCGCGCTGATCACGTTGCTCGGCGTCGGGCGTCGCAAGCCGTCCTAGGTGGGCCGGTCGGGGAGGGGGCTTGCGTGAGAGGACTGGCGGCGATGATCATCGTGACGGCCCTCCCGCCCCCCGGCCCGACCACGCCGGGATTCTTGGACGCGGCGCGGCTGCAGGCCGTCTGCGCCGACTCCGGGCCGGAGGCGGCGCCCGCCAGGGCATTCTGCCTGGGCTATGTGATGAGTGTCGCCGACCAGGTGCTGGCGCGGCCGCCGCGCAGGACCGGCCCGATGGTCTGTCCGCCGGCCGACTTCACCGGCAAGGCTGCCGTGGAGGCGGTGCAGCGGTACGGCCGCTACGCCGACAAGGGCGTCAGCGCCACGGAGTTCGTGCGGTTCGCCCTGGGGCGGGCCTATCCTTGCCCGATCGAGCGGACCCGGCCCTGATGCCGCCACGGCCTAGGGCGCACAATCGTCTGGACGCCCCGGGGCGTCGCGCGGCGCAAATCCCCGGGTTCGAGGACGTGCGCCTCAGTCCCGAGGATGCCGGGGCCTCGGTCGAGGCGACCGCCGAGCAATTTGCGCTGCCACGAAGCGGGTTGGGCCGACACTATGACGTGCTGGCCATCTCCGGCGGCGCGGCGGGAGGGGCGTTCGGGGCGGGAGCGCTCGTGGGCCTGACCCGTAGTGGCCGACGTCCGGAGTTCGCGCTGGTCACGGGGGTCAGCACCGGGGCGCTCATCGCGCCCTTTGCCTTCCTAGGGCCGGCGTGGGACGGGCGCATGCGCGAGGCCTACACCGGCGGCCATGCGGCCAACTCGCTGGGGATCGCCGGTTTCTCGGCGGGCCGTGAACCGGGGCTCCTCCGCAGCGAGGCGCTCGAGCGGCTGATCTATCCGTTCATTGACGACGCCTTGCTGGAGGCCACCGCCGAGCAGCATGCCAGGGGCCGCCGTCTGCTTGTCGCGACCACCGATCTCGACCGCCAGTCGCCCTGCATCTGGGACATGGGCGCGATCGCAGCGCGGGGCGGGCCGGAGGCCACGCGACTGTTCCGGGATGTCCTGGCGGCGTCCGCGAGTCTCCCCGGCCTCTTTCCGCCACGCCGCTTTGCGGTCGAAGCCGACGGGGTGGCTTGCGAGGAGATGCACGTCGACGGCGGCGTGTCGGCGCCCCTGTTCGTGCTGCCGGAGACGCTGCTGCGCCAGCGCGAACTCGGGCAGGGGATGCGCCGGGCCCGCCTCCACGTGATCGTCAACATGGTCCTCGACCCCGAACCCCGCACGACCCCGCCTGGAGTGGGTCAGATCCTGGTGCGCAGCTTCGACACCTTGCTGCGGGTCTCCTACCGCCAAGCGCTCAGTGTCGTGGCGACCTTCTGCGCCGCGCACGCGTTGCCGCTGGGCGTGGCGTCCATTCCACCCTCGGCGGCCGCGACTGCGAACGGCGCGATGCTAAACTTCGATACCTCAGCCATGGGCCGGATGTTCGACGCGGCCGCCGTGGCGGCCGAGGCGGAGGGATTCTGGCGCCCGGCCTTCCCCTGGCCCGATGCTGACGGCGGACTTCCGCCACTCATCGCGGCGAGGATTTGAGATCGCTATGCCGCCTCCCGAAACCTCATGACTTCAACCCCGGAGCGGCTGGCGGTGGCGCTGGCCATCGGCCTCTTGGTTGGGGTCGAGCGCGGCTGGCGCACGCGCGACATCGCCGAGGGCGGGCGGACCGCGGGAATCCGCACCTATGCCCTGGCAGGCCTTCTGGGCGGCCTGGCCGGCGCGCTGGCCGACGCGCTAGGGGCCTGGGCGTTCGCGACCCTCGGCCTGCCGTTCGCCGCAGCCTTCACCTGGTTCAAAGCCCGTGAAACGGCCGAGGGGCACGACCACTCGGTCACGGCCATTGTTGCGGCCCTGCTGGTGTTCGCGTTGGGGGCCTATGCGGTGCTCGGGGACTGGCGGGTCGCCTCCGGCGCGGCGGTGGTGGTCACGGGTCTCCTGGCCTTCAAGGATGTGCTGCATGGTTGGCTGGAGAAGCTGACATCGGAAGAGCTGCGCAGCGCGTTGGTCCTCCTGGCGATGAGCCTCGTGGCGTTGCCGCTGTTGCCGGATCGCGGGTTCGGGCCCTACGGCGCCTTCAATCCCCACGAACTGTGGCTGCTGACGATCTTGTTGGCGGGGGTGTCGTTCGGCGCCTATGCGCTCGTGAAGATGCTCGGACCGTCGCGAGGTCTGGTCGCCGCCAGCCTGGCGGGCGCCCTGGTGTCCTCTACGGCTGTCACCCTGAACCTGGCCCGCGTGGCGCGCGGCAGTCCCGAACAGGTCCGCCTCGCGGCCGGCTGCGCGCTGTCGGCAGGCGGGGTGATGGCGCTGCGGATCCTGGGCGTCGCCGCTGTCCTGGCGCCCACACTCGCGCAGCGCCTGGCGCCTGTCTTGGGAGCCTTCGCGCTGGTGTCCGCCGTCGCAGGCGTGCTGACCATCGGGCGCGCCGGTTGGACGACCGCGCCGAGTGGGTGGCCCACGAGGAGCCCGTTCGACTTCGGCCTCGTCGTCAGGCTGGCGGTGGTGCTCGGGCTGGTCATGGCCGGGGCCCGCGCGATTTCGGCCGCCTACGGATCCGAAGGGCTGCTGCCGCTCTCGGCTCTAGCGGGCCTCGTGGACGTGGACGCCGTGGTTTTGGCGGTCTCGCGCATGGCTGCCAACGAAGGCCTGGACGAGAGCCTTGCCGTGAAGGCGATCCTGCTCGCAGCCGTCGTGGACAGCCTCTCCAAGGCGGTGATCGCCTCGACCCTGGGAGGCAGACTGTTTGGCGGGTTGTTCGCCCTTGGGACGATTGTCGCGGCCGCTGCCGCCGCGGCCCTCGCC
>NZ_CADEGK010000038.1:23106-26915 GCF_902826855.1 uncultured Phenylobacterium sp.
TCTGCCAGTTGGCGTCGGTGGCGAGCTGCAGGTGCTGTTCGGCGCCGGCGGCGGCTCCTGGAGTGCGTTCGCGATGGCCGCAAAGCCGATCAGCGTAGATGCCTACATGGCCGGCCTGCCCGATGCGGCCCGGCCGACGGCCCAGCGCCTGCGGGCCTTGATTCACGCCGCCGCGCCGGAGACCGCCGAGGCGATCCGCTACGGCATGCCGGCGTTCCAGGCGGAGGGCGCGACGTTCATCTACCTCGGCGCCTGGACGCGCCACGTCGCGGTGTACCCGATCTACCGGGGCGAGGCGGACTTCGAGGCGAAGGTCGCCCCGTTTCGTTCGGGCAAGGATTCGGTCCGTTTCGACCTGGACCGCGATCTGCCCGAAGACCTGATCGCCCTCATCGTACGGGCGCAACGCGGGCGCGTGGCGCGGGCGACCTAGGCGGAACGCAGAGCCTTCAGGCTGACGCCGGGCGGCGGCGGCATGGTGTCGGGGATCATGTAGTCGCCGCCGCCCAGGTCGTGGGTGGGATCGACGCGGTACTTGTCGAAGTCGCGCTCGCCGGCCTCGTAGAGCACCGTGTCGTCGATCAGGAAGTTGCCGGTATAGGTCCGGGCGTCCTTGTTGAAGATGACGTAGGCGGCGTCGGACATGATGTCGACGGTGCGGCAGCCCTTCAGTCCCTCCTGGCCGGACACCGCGAACTCGATGGCGGCCGTCGCGATCCCGGTTCGGGGCCAAAGCGAGTTGAAGGCGATGCCGTCGCTGCGGAACTCCTCGGCCATGCCCAGCGTCCACAGCGACATCATGGTCTTGGCCGCGGTGTAGGCCACGTGGCGGCCGTACCACTTGGGGTTCAGGTCGAGGGGCGGCGACATGTTGAGCACGTGCGGGTTGGCGGCGCGCTTGAGGTGGGGGATGCAGGCCTTCGAGGCCACGAACGACCCCCGCGCGGTGATCCCGTGCATGAGATCGTAGCGCTTCATGTCGGTTTCCAGCGTGCCGGTGAGGCTGATCGCCGATGCGTTGTTGAGCAGCATGTCGATGCCGCCGAATGTCTGGGCCGTCTGCTCGACGGCGGCGAAGACCGCGGCCTCGTCGCGGACATCGACGACCAGCGGCAGCGCCCGGCCGCCGGCCTTCTCGATCTCTTCGGCGGCGGTGTAGATGGTGCCGGGCAGGTGACGGTGCGGCTCGGCGGTCTTGGCCGCGATCGCGACATTGGCCCCGTCGCGCGCGGCGCGCAGCGCGATCGCCAGGCCGATGCCGCGCGATCCGCCCGTCATGAACAGCGTCTTGTCTTTCAGGCTCACTCTTCCGCCTCCTGTTGGGTGGCCGCAGAGCGCGGCGGCCTGAACATCCGTGGCCGCCGGCGCCTGCGGAAAGCAAGCCTTTCTCCGCCCTTCTCACCGCCGGCGCCTGCGACCGGCGTCACGGTGTCGTGCGACCCGTCGCGCGAGCAAGGTGCTGGCCGGCATCCACCACGATGAGCTGGCCAGTCACGGAGCGGGCGTCGACCAGGTATCGCAGGGCTGCGCCGATCTCCTGCGGGTCGACCGGGCGCTTCAGGAGCGTGGTTGCGACCTCGGCCGCGAAGTCGGCGTCTGTCTGGTGGATGGAGGCGAGCGTCGGACCGGGGCCGATCGCGTTCACCCGGATACGCGGGGCCAGCCCGCGGGCCAGCATGCGGGTCGCCGACCACAGGGCTGACTTGGAAATGGTATACGAGAAGAACTCCGGGGTCGGGTCCAGCACGCGCTGGTCCAGGATGTTGACGACCATCCCGTCCAGCCCGGGCGGCAGGCGCAGCGCGAAGGCCTGGGTCAGCTCAAGCGGCGCGCGCAGGTTGGTCTCCAGGTGCGCGTCCCAAGAGGCGCGCTCCAGCGTCTCGAAGGCGTCGTCCTCGAACAGCGAGGCGGAATTGACCAGGAGGGTGACCGGCCCCAGTGCGGCCTCCGCCGCCTGCAGCAGGTCCGTTGCGGACTCTGCTCGCAGGTCGGCGCTCAACAGCGCCCCCTGGCGGCCGCGGGCCTGGACATCGGCCAGGGCGGCTTCGGCGTCGGCGTCGATCCGGCGGACATGGATGGCGACGTCGAAACCGGCGTCCGCCGCGGCCAGTGTCAGGGCCCGGCCGATCCGGCGGCTGCCCCCTGTGATCAGGGCCGCCCCCCGCGTCGCCATGGTCGCCATCGTCGCTCTCCGCTTCAGCCGCCGGCGCCGATGTAGCCCAAGACCGCCGCGCGGTGGATGGCCTGCGAGCGGCCGGTCACGGAAAGCTTGCGGGCGGCGTTGCCGATGTGGAAGCGCACGGTGGGAAGGGCGATGGCGACGAGCTGGCTGATCTCCGCGTCGGTCTTGCCGGCGGCCGCCCACTTCAGGCACTGGATCTCGCGCCGGGTGAGCCGTGCAGGAGGGCCGTCCGAGCCGGCGATGGCGTCCGCGTAGGTGGCGACGAACTTCAGCGCCAGGACGTGCATCTCCGCGGCGTGGGCGGCGAAGACGGCCTCCACGTCGAAGTGCTCGTCCACCGTCGCCCAGACGACGATCCCGATCAGGCCGCGGGGCAGGTGGGTCGGGGCGACGATGGCCGCGCCGACGCCCCAGCGCTCTATCGGGCCCTCCGAGGTAATGGCCTCCAGGGCCCGGTTGGGCCGCCAGGAACCGAACCGACCATCCACGAAGTAATAGGGCTCGGCGCAGGCGCGGGAGGCGTGGATGAACGCGGAGCGGAGCGCAAAGCCAGTATCTTCCCAATAGCGCAGCTTGGGGTCGATCCAGCGGAATACGGTCTCCGCGAGCGGCCGTCCGTCGGAGCCCAGCGGCGGCCGGGTCGAGCCGATGTCGCAGGTCGCTGCGCTGAACGGCAAGCCGATGGCTTGGCCCTTGGCGACGATGTCGCTGGCGAGGGCCTCGGCGTCAGCGAGCATCTTTGCGGCGTCGTTGGCCATCACCCCGCGCGTCCCTATCAGTTCTGATAGCTTGTTCTGCTGCGAGGCTGACCGCAAGGTCCGCGCCCCTGCGTGGGGATGCACGCACTTAGCGGCGCCGCTATCCATGAATCTTGAGTTGCGTGATGAGGATCTCGCGTTTCGGGACGAGGTCCGGACCTTTCTTGACGAGCACCTGACGCCTGAGCTGCGACAGGCCGCCGCCCGGACCACGAGTGTCTTCACGGAGCCTCGGTATAGCCTGCCGTGGCAGAGGATCCTGCACGCCCGCGGCTGGGTCGCCCCCAGCTGGCCGGTGGAGTACGGCGGGACCGGCTGGAACGAGGTGCAGCGCTCCATCTTCGCCGCCGAATGCGCCCGCGCCAGCGCGCCGGGCCTGGCCCCCATGGGCCTGCGCATGGCCGGCCCGGTGATCATGGGCTACGGCACGGAGGAGCAGAAGGCGCACTACCTGCCGCGCATCCTCTCGGGCGAAGACTACTGGTGCCAAGGCTACTCCGAGCCGGGTTCCGGATCGGACCTGGCGTCGCTGCAGCTTCAGGCGATCAGCGACGGGGACGACTACGTGCTTTCCGGGTCGAAGATCTGGACGACGCACGCCCAGCACGCCAACCGCATGTTCCTGCTGGCGCGCACCAGCCGCGAGGGCAAGAACCAGCAGGGGATAACCTTCCTGCTGATGGACATGGCCACGCCGGGCATCACGGTGAAGCCGATCATCACCCTGGCCGGCGAGCACGAGGTCAACCAGGTTTTCTTCGACAACGTCCGCGTCCCCAAGTCGGGCCGGCTGGGCCAGGAGAACCAGGGCTGGACGGTGGCCAAGTACCTGCTGGAGTTCGAGCGCGGCGGCGCCTACGCGCCCGGCC
>NZ_CADEGK010000039.1 GCF_902826855.1 uncultured Phenylobacterium sp.
CCAGCGCGCTCTCTGAGATCCGCGACATTCCGGGGCGGCCGGTGATCTACCAGGGCGACGTCTTCGCCGTCAGCCACTCGGGCGTGTTCGCCGCCACCGACCTGCGGACCGGCCAGGCGCGCTGGACCCTGCCGGTGGTGGGCGTCATGGCGCCCCTGCCGGCCGGCGACGTGGTCTATGCTGTCTCCAAGGACGGCCTGGTGATCTGCGCGACTCGTGAGAGCGGCCAGATCTACTGGATCCGCAACCTCAACGAAGGCTTCAAGTCCAAGCGCAAGGGCGGGGTGTTCGGCATCGGCGGGAGCAAGCAGGTGCGCCCGATCTGGTCGGGCCCGCTGCTGTCCAACGACCGGCTGCTGATCGTCGGACAGACGGGCGAGATGGCGGTGCTCAACGCCAAGACCGGCGAGATCCAGAAGCGCATCGACCTCAAGGGAGCCGCCATCATCTCGCCCATAGCCATGGGCGACACGGTCTATGTGGTGACTCAGGAGGCCGACCTGATCGCTATTCGCTGATCAGACGGTACACTCAGCCTGTCATGGCGTTGAAAATCGCGATTGTCGGCCGGCCTAACGTCGGCAAATCCACGCTGTTCAACCGGCTGGCGGGTCGCAAACTCGCCATCGTCGATGACCAGCCGGGGGTCACCCGCGACCGACGGTTCGGCACCGGCCGTCTGGGTGACCTGGACCTGGAACTCATCGACACCGCCGGATTTGAGGATGTCACCGACGAGAGCCTGGAAGCCCGGATGCGGGCCCAGACCGAGCTGGCGGTGGACGAGGCTGACGTTTCGGTTTTCGTCATCGACGCCCGCGAGGGGGTGACGCCCGGCGACCTGATCTTCGCCGAGGTGCTGCGCCGTAAGGGCAAGCCTGTGGTGCTGGCCGCGAACAAGGCCGAGAGCAAGGCGTCCGAGGCCGGCGTGCTGGACGCGTTCGGCCTGGGGCTGGGCGAGCCGATCCCGATCTCCGCCGAACACGGCGAGGGCATGGCCGACCTCTACGCCGCCATGGCGCCGTTCGCACTCGCGGACAGCGAGGAGGAGGATGACGAGGCGGCTGACAAGCCGATCAGCATCGCCATCGTCGGCCGCCCGAACGCCGGCAAGTCGACCCTGGTGAACCGGCTGATCGGCGAGGATCGCCTGCTGGTCGGTCCCGAGGCCGGGATCACGCGCGACGCGATCCCCGTGGACTGGACCTGGGAAGACCGCGCCATCCGGCTCGTCGACACGGCAGGCCTGCGGCGCAAGGCCAGGGTCCAGGAGAAGCTGGAGAAGCTCTCGACCCACGACTCCATCCGCGCCATCACCTTCGCCGAGGTAGTGATCCTGGTGATGGACGCCACCCATCCGTTCGAGATCCAGGACCTGCAGATCGCCGACCTGGTGGAGCGCGAGGGCCGCTCCCTGGTGTTCGTGCTGGCCAAGTGGGACCTGGTGGAGGACCAGCGCGAGAAGCTTGCCGAGTTCATCGAGGAGGCAGGGCGGCTCCTGCCCCAGGTGAAGGGCACGCAGGTGGTTGCGCTATCGGCCGAGACGGGGCGGGGGCTGGACCGGCTGATGCCGGCGGTGATCAAGGCCCATACCGACTGGTCCACCAAGGTGAAGACCCGGGATCTCAACGATTGGCTGAAGATGGCGGTGGAACGCCACCCGCCGCCCGCCGTGGGCGGGAGACGCGTGAAGCCCAAATACATGGCTCAGACCAAGGCCCGGCCGCCCACCTTCGTGCTCTTCGCCAGCCGTGCGGACCAGCTCCCGGACCACTATCGCCGGTATCTGGTGAACTCGATCCGCGAGAGTTTCGATCTGCCGGGGGTGCCGATCCGCCTCACGGTGAAGTCCAACAAGAACCCCTTCGCCGAGGGCGAAGAGAAGTCCGGGTCCGGCCTTACGCGGGCTAAGCCCTCCGAGGCCAAGACCGGCCTTGCGGCCAAGACCCGCAAGGCGGCCGCCGCCAAGGCCAAGGAAGGCGCCGGCGCCAAGCCCAAGCTTCACGGCAAAGATAAGCCCCAGGGCCGCAAGGCGAAGCCGGGAAACCCGCGCGGGCGGGCGGCCAAGCTGGCCCGGCCCGGCGTCAAGCCGAAGCGAGCGTCCCGGCCGTCTTCCACGTCGAAAAGACCACGCTAGCGCTCGGCAGGCCCAGGTCGGCCTGGGCCAGCTCCACGATCAGGGGGCCGATCTCCGACGGGTCGGGCAGGTTGGCGGGATCCTCGCCCGGCATCGCTTCGGCGCGCATGCGGGTGCGCATGATGCTGGGGTCGAGCAGCACGGCGCGGACCTTGGTCTGCTCCAGCTCGTCGGCCCAGGTGCGGACCATGTGCTCCAGCCCCGCCTTGGTGACGCCGTAGGGGCCCCAGAAGGCCTTCGGGCGGATCGCCCGGCCGCTGGTGAGGAAGATGGCGCGGGGGTGCTCCGAGGCGCGCAACAGGGGTTCCATCGCGCGGATCAGGCGGTACGAGGCGGTCAGGTTGAGGGCCACGACCTTGTCCCAGTGCTTCGGTTCGATGTGGGCCACGGGGGTCATCGGCCCCAGCATGGCGGCGGCATGGACGAGGATGTCGAGGCGGCCGAAGCGGTTGTGAAGAGCCAGGCCCAGCTGGTCGAGGCCGTCGGCTTCGGCAAGGTCCATGGCGACCAGGGTGGCGGGCTGGCCGGTCGCGGCCTTGATCTCGTCGTCCAGCGCCTCCAGCGCGCCCTGGGTGCGGGCGACGGCGACGACGTGCGCGCCGGCCGCGGCGAGCGCGAGAGCGCAGGCGTGGCCGATGCCGCGGCTGGCGCCGGTGACCAGGGCGATACGGTCTTTGAGGGGCGACTCTGACATTTGGCCGGTCTCTAGACGGTTTCCGCGGGCCTGTCAGGCCGGGCCGCGTAGCGTTGGGCCAGGGCGGCGCAGACCATCAACTGGATCTGGTGGAAGACCATCAGCGGGATCATGGCGACGCCGGCGACCGCCGGGCTCAGCATGGCCGCGGCGATCGGCGCGCCGCTGGCCAGCGACTTCTTGGAGCCGCAGAAGACGATCGCGATTTCGTCGGCCTTGTCGAAGCCGAACGCGCGGGCGGCCAGCATGGTCGCGGCCAGGACGATAGCCAGCAAGACCACGCAGATGACCAGCAGGCGCACGAGGTCCAGGGCGCCCAAGCGGCTCCAGACGCCCTCCACCACGGCGCCGGAGAAGGCGACATAGACGATCAGGAGGATGGTGCCGCGATCCAGCTTGCTCAGGGTCGGGCCGTGGCGGGCGACGAAGCCACCAACCCAGGGGCGCAGCAGCTGGCCCAGAATGAAGGGGGCCAGGAGCTGCAGGACAATGGCCCAGAACGAACCGGCGCTGACGCCGCCCTGGGTGTGCATCAGGAAGCTGGCCAGGAGCGGCGTGAGGAAGACGCCCAGCATGTTGGAGGCCGATGCCGCCGCGACGGCGGCGGGGACGTTGCCGCGCGCGACGCCTACGAAGGCGATGGAACTCTGGATTGTCGAGGGCAGGCAGCCGAGGAGGATGAGCCCGCTGGCGAGTTCCGGGGGCGTGATCCAGGCGGGCAGCCAGGTGAAGCCGACACAGAGGGCGGGGAAGAGCACAAAGGTGGCGGCCAGGATCAGCAGATGCAGGCGCCAGTGCGTCAGGCCGCCGATCACCGCCTGACGGGACAGCCTCGCCCCGTGCAGAAAGAAGACGATGCCGATCAGTACCTTGGAGGTCCATCCTAACCAGACGGCCGCTTCCCCGCGGGCTGGAAGCACGGAGGCCGCCCCGGCCATCAGGATGATCAGGACGAGGTACCAGTCGACCTTGAACTTCATTCGCCCAACGAGGCTCAGGCGTCGACCAGGAACGAAAGCTGGCGCTCGACGAGCTCGTTACGGCCCTCGGCGATCTCGCGGTCGAGGAGGCGGGTTGGATACTCGCCGGTGAAATAGTGGTCGGTGTACTGCGGGAGGGCCGGGTCGCGCACTGCGTCCATCGCCCAATAGAGGCCGTCGACCGAGAGGTAGCCCATGGAGTCGACGCCCAGGATCTTGGCGATTTCGTCGACGGAATGGTTGGCCGCAAGCAGCTGGTCGCGGTCGGGCATGTCGATTCCGTAGTAGTCCGGCCACATGATCGGCGGCGACGCGGAACGCAGATGGACCTCGGCCGCGCCAGCTTCGCGGACCATGCGCACCACGCGTACGGAGTTGGTGCCGCGCACGATGCTGTCGTCCACCAGCAGCACCTTCTTGCCGGCCAGGACGGCGCGATTGGGGGCCAGCTTCATGCGAACGCCCAGTTCGCGCTGCCCCTGGGTGGGCTGGATGAAGGTGCGCCCGACATAGTGGTTGCGGATGATGCCCATTTCGAAGGGCAGGCCGGCCTCCTGGGCGTAGCCAAGGGCGGCGGGCACGCCGGAATCAGGCACCGGCACCACCACGTCGCAGTCCGTGGGCATTTCCTGGGCGAGGCGGCGGCCCATGCGTTTGCGCACCTCATAGATCGAGCGGCCGTTCACCACGGAATCGGGTCGGGCAAAGTAGACGTACTCGAAGATGCAGGGCCGCGCCTGTTGGCGCGGGAAGGGACGGAAACTGCGGATGCCCTTCTCGTCGATCACGACCATCTCGCCGTGCTCCACGTCCCGCACGAACTTGGCGCCGATCATGTCGAGCGCGCAGGTCTCGGAGGCCAGCACCCACTTGCCACCCAGTTCGCCGAGCACGAGAGGGCGGATGCCCAGGGGGTCACGCACGCCGATCAGCTTCTTGTTGGTCATGGCCACCAGGGCGTAGCCGCCCTCGATCTGCATCAGGGCGTCAGTGAACCGGTCCAGGAACTTGGCGCGCCGAGAGCGCGCGATCAGGTGCAGGATCGCCTCCGAATCCGAGGTGGACTGGAAGATCGAGCCCTCCTGCACCAGCTGGTCGCGCAGGGTCAGGAAATTGGTCAGGTTGCCGTTGTGCGCCAGCGCGATCCCGCCCGCTTCAAGGTCGGCGAACATCGGCTGGACGTTGCGCAGGAAGCTGCCGCCGGCGGTGGAGTAGCGGGTGTGGCCGATGGCGACGTGGCCGGGCAGGCGGGCGTTGAGGTCACCGCCGCCAAAGGCGTCGCCCACATAGCCCATGTGCCGCTCGGTGTGGAACCGCTGGCCGTCGAAGCAAGCCATGCCGCAAGCCTCCTGGCCACGGTGCTGCAGGGCATGCAGGCCGAGCGCAGTGATGCCCGAGGCCTCGGGGACGTCAAAGACGCCGAACACCCCGCATTCGAGGCGTGGGGCGTCGTCGTCCGGATCGCGCGCAGGCGGGGACCAACGCTCGGATGGCTGGCTCATCGGGATCGCTCCGGATGGACGGGGTTTGCAGGTTCGGGCGCGTCGTACCCGTCTGTCGTCGTTCTGTCACCTGACCCGTCGCGCACTGCGCGGTCGAAAGCCGGCTTGAGGCGGCCGGCGACGTCGAGGCCCTTGGGCGCCAGCTCGTCGAGAACACGGCCCATGTTGGCGGCCAGCGGCCAGGTTTGGGCGTCGGTGATCCACTTGGGACGCAGATCCTCGGGGGTGGCGGCGTTGAACATCAGGAAGAGCGCACCCAGAACGATCAGTCCCCGGCCGAGGCCGATCAGGAGGCCGAAGGAGCGATCGAGGAAGCCCAGGCCCTGCGCCCTCTGCACCGCGCGCGATACGCCCGCGCCAATCAGCCGCAGGGCGACGAAGGCCACTATGAAGACCAGGATGAGGGACGAGACCGTGCCCAGCCAATCCGGCTGGATCACGTTGCGCACCATCGGGCCGAACACCGGCAGGCCGAACACCGCCAGGCCCGCGGCGAAGACCAGAGCAAGGAGCGCGATGATCTCGCGCACCGCCCCGCGGGCGAAGCCGACCGCGGCCGAGACCCCGAGCAGCAGTAGGACGAGGATGTCGAACTGGGTCATCGGGTTTCCCAGTCCCCATCGTGGATGCGCTGTATGGCGTCGGCGAGGCGGTGGGCGCCGATGAAGGCCATGCCGGCGGCGGGGTCGGCATCAGCGGGTCCCAGCGCGCGGCGGAAACCCAGCTTGGCGGCCTCCTTCATGCGCCCGTCCATGCGGCTGACGGGGCGGACCTCGCCGGAGAGGCTGATCTCGCCGAACACAACACAGTCCTGGGGCAGAGCGACGTCGAAGGCCGAGGAGGCCAGCGCCGCGGCCGCAGCGAGATCGGCTGCCGGTTCGGAGATCCGCAGGCCGCCCGCCACGTTCAGGTACACGTCGCGGTCGCCGAAGGAGAGGCCGCAACGGGCCTCCAGCACCGCCAGGATCATGGCCAGCCGCCCGCCATCCCAGCCGACGACGGCGCGGCGTGGGGTGCCGTAGGCCGAGGGGGCGACCAAAGCCTGGATCTCCACAAGCACCGGCCGGGAGCCCTCGATGCCCGCGAACACGGCCGCGCCCGCGGCGCGCTCTCCGGAGGTGTTGAGGAACAGGGCCGACGGGTT
Organism: uncultured Phenylobacterium sp.; assembly: GCF_902826855.1. Classification (GTDB taxonomy): domain Bacteria; phylum Pseudomonadota; class Alphaproteobacteria; order Caulobacterales; family Caulobacteraceae; genus Phenylobacterium. Next base: position 6,458 of record NZ_CADEGK010000039.1, read on the forward strand.
CTTCACCTCGGCCAGCCCGGCGTCGCCCATTTCGAAGACGCCGATCTCGTCCGTGGCTCCGAAGCGATTCTTCGCGCCGCGCAGGATGCGGAAGGGATAGCCGCGCTCGCCCTCGAAGGAGAAGACGGCATCGACCATGTGCTCCACGACACGGGGGCCGGCGAGGGTCCCCTCCTTGGTGACGTGGCCGACCAGGACGACCGCCAGGCCGCGCTTCTTGGCCAGTCGAACCAGTTCGCCCGCGGCGGCGCGGACCTGCGTGACCGATCCCGGTCCGGCCTCGTGGGCATCACTCCAGATGGTCTGGATGCTGTCGATGACGACCAGGTCAAAGGGTTCGGCCTTCAGGCCGTCGATGATGGCGCGCAGGCTGGTCTCCGCAGCGAGCTTCACGTCCGCGTCGGCCAGGCCCATGCGTTGCGCGCGGCTGCGGACTTGCTCGACCGCTTCCTCACCGGAAATATAGGCGCAGCGGACGCCGCGGCGAGCGGCCTGGGCGGCGACCTGCAGAAGCAGGGTGGACTTGCCGACGCCGGGGTCGCCGGCGATCAGGATCGCCGAGCCCGGCACCACGCCGCCGCCGCAGACCCGGTCCCACTCGTCCACGCCCGTGACGATGCGGGGCGGGGCCGGGGTGCTCTCGTCGAGGCCTTCGAAGGCAAGGCCGGTCTTGCGGGTGGCCTTGGTGAGCTTGAGCGCGCCCGGCGGCCGGGCGCCGATCTCCTCGACCAGGGTGTTCCAGGCTCCGCAAGCCGGGCACTGGCCGCTCCAGCGCGTCTGCACCGCCCCGCAGGACTGGCAGGCGTATAGGGCGCCGTCGCGGGCCATGGGTCTCTCGCACTCCTGATTCGGCTCGGCCTCAGTCTAGACCTTCGCGACGCCGGGCGTCTGTCGGCGCCTTGCCGCAACGGACGCTTCGGTTAGGGTCGTGGCCGAGGACGCCGGATGACGGCGGGGAGGATACTATGAGCATCGTTGAACCGGGTTCGGCGGGTTCGAAACTCTTCGAACGCGTGAAGGACATCCTCGTGCGGCCAGCGCCGACGTGGGACCAGATCGATGTGGAGCCAGCCAGCATCGGCGGCCTCTACCGTGGCTATGTCGTTCCGCTGGCGGCCATCCCGGTGGTCTGCGGCGTGATCGGCATGCTGGTGTTCGGCATCGGCGCCTTCGGTGTAACGATCCGGCCCTCGCCCGTGTGGCTCATCGTCCAGGGGCTGGTCCAGTATGTGCTCAGCCTGGGCATGGTGTACGTCCTGGCGTTGATCATCGACGGTCTGGCGCCCAACTTCGGCGGGACCAAGGACCGGCTCCAGGCCTTCAAGGTTGCCGCCTATGCGATGACCGCCTCGTGGGTGGCAGGGGTGTTCAGCCTGCTGCCAGCGTTGGCGCTCGTGGGGCTGCTGGGCGCCCTCTACAGCCTCTACCTCCTCTACCTCGGCCTGCCGAAGCTGATGAAGACTCCTACCGAGAGGGCGGGGACCTATTTCGCCGTCGTGCTGGTGGTTGCGATCGTGATCGGCATCGTGATCTCCGTGGTGTCCGCCAGCGTGATGACGCTCAGCGGCGCCATGCGCATGGCGGGCCCGGGTCAGATCAGCGGCACGGTCGACCTGCCAGGTCAGGGTTCGGTGAACCTCGGGGAACTGGAGGCCGCGTCCAGGCGCGCCGAGGCGGCGGCCAAGCAGCTGCAGAGCGGCAACGCGGCTCCGGCGACCGATCCGGAGGTGCTGAAGGCCTATCTGCCGGCCAGCGTCGGCGGGTTCACCCGCGGCGACGTAAGCGCCGCCAGCGGCGGCGCGGGCGGAATGCAAGGCTCCAGTGCCGAGGCGGACTACGCCAAGGGCGACGCCCGGATGCAACTGGAGGTCACCGACCTGGGGGCCGCGGCGGCCATCGCCGGCATTGCCGGCGCCTTCGACGTCAAGTCGTCGAAGGATACCGCAACGGGCTACGAGAAGGTCGGCAAGGTCGATGGCAGGATGACTCAGGAGAGCTACGATCGGGAGTCGAAGCATGGCGAATACAGCGTGCTCGTTGGCGATCGCTTCATGGTCCAGGCCAGCGGCGACGGCGTCAGCGTCGATGACCTGAAGGCGGCGGTGGGCGCGGTCGGGATCGGCCGGCTGGAGAGCCTGGCCAAGGCGAATTAGCGGGCCTTACCGCTGGAGGGGTTGGCATGAGTACGCCGCGCGGTGCGGGCGTGGCCGTACGAGCCTTGCGGATGCTGGTGACTCCGAGCCGCACCTGGGACGCGATCGCCGCCGAACCCGCCGACGCCCGCGGCCTGCTCCCCCGCTATGTCGCCCCGCTGGCCGCCATCCCGGCGATCTGCGGGATCGTGGGGCCGCTGCAGTTCGGCTTCAACATCGCGAACGTCGGGGTGGTGATGAGCCCGCTCGGGCTCGTCTTGGGGGCCGTGGCCGGCTACCTGCTGACCTTCGTCGCGCTGCTGGCTGCGGCGGTGCTGGTTGACTGGACGGGCGCGGCGTTCGGTGGGAGCCGTGACCGGGCCCGCGCACTGGAGCTGGTCGCCTACGCGGCCACCGCGAGTTGGATCGGCGGCGCGGCCGAGCTTTACCCGAGCCTGGGGCTGGCCGTGGGCATCTTGGCGGCGGTCTACTGCCTCTACACGCTCTACCTGGGCATCACGCCGATGCTCGGCGTACCGGACGAACGCAGGCTCTACGCCTTTGCTTCGATCCTGCTGATCGTGGCCGGTCTCTGGGCCGTGCGCGGGTTCATGGCGATGCGCGCCGCTGAGCTGGGCGGGCCGCTGTACGTCACCTACGCGGCGCCCAGGTAGATCCGCTCCGCGCGCGGACTCAGGCGAACCAGGACTTCGTGGGCTACGGTGCCTGCGGCGCTGGCGAGGTCGTCGAGGGGGACGTTGGGCCCCAGGAGCTCGACGTGGTCGCCAATATCGATGGCCGCACCGCCGATGTCGATCGCCAGGAGGTCCATGTTCACTGTAAGGAGCCGCCGGCGGCCGCTCGCGGCCCAGGCATAGCCTTTGCCCATGGCGGCGCGGATCACCCCGTCGGCATAGCCAGCGCCCACTATGGCGACGCGCATGGGCTTCTGGGCGGTGAAGGCGGCGCCGTACCCGACCCGGTCCCCGGGTTGCAGGTTACGGATGTCCAGGACCGGGGCGGTGAGGGTGGCGACCGCCCGCAGTCGCGGGTCGGGTCGTTCCTCGGGGCCGCCGCCAAACAGGCTGACCCCGGCGCGCACCATGTCGTGGCTGTACTCCGCGCCGAGGAAGGCGCCCGCCGAGGCGGCCAGCGAGGCGCGGGCCTCCGGGAACAGGGCGCGCAGCTCGCGGAAGCGGGCGAGCTGGTCGCGGTTGCGTTGCTCGCGCGGCTCGGTGGCGGAGCCCAAGTGGCTCATGACCAGCGGGATGTCGAGGGCGTCGAGCGCCCCGGGCGAGGCGATGAACGCACGGGCCTCCTCGAAAGAGAGGCCCTGGCGATTCATGCCCGAGTCGACCTGAATCGCGGCGGCGTAACGCCCCCCCAGCGCCTGAGCGGCGACGGCCTGGGCGAGGGCGGCATCGGCCTGCGGCACGGTGGCGATCACGGGGGTGAGGCGCGAGGCGGCCAGGCGGTCGGCGGTTCCGGGGATGAGGCCGTCCAGGACGTAGACGGCGGCGTCGCGCCCGCGCAGCTCTGCCCTCAGGGCCTCGCCCTCGGCCAGGCGGGCGACGAAGAAGCTGCGGGTCCCCTCGTCGTGCAGCCGCCGCGCGATCGGCCCGACGCCCAGGCCATAGCCGTCGGCCTTGACCACCGCGGCCACCTCGGCCGCGCCGGAGATGTCGGCCAGCACAGCGCGGTTGTGCGCCAGCGCGTCGAGATCGATGGTGAGGCGCGCCCGGTCGGGACTCATGCGCCCTTAGTGCTGGTCGTAACGGCTCGAGTCACGGGCCAGGTTGCCGAACTTGGTGAGGTCTTCGTTGAAGGCGAGCTTCACGGTGCCGATGGGACCGTGGCGCTGCTTGCCGATGATGATCTCGGCCAGGCCCTTCACCTGGTCCATGCTCTCCTGCCACTTGAAGTGCTCCTCGGTGCCTTCGCGCGGCTCGAGGCGGCTCAGGTAGTAGCTCTCGCGATAGATGAACATGACCATGTCGGCGTCCTGCTCGATGGAGCCGGATTCGCGCAGGTCGGCGAGTTGGGGCTTCTTGTCCTCGCGGTTCTCGACCTGGCGGCTGAGCTGCGCCAGCGCGATCACGGGAATGGAAAGCTCCTTGGCCAGCGACTTCAGGCCCATGGTGATCGCGCTGACCTCCTGCACGCGATTGTCGGTGCGCGAGCCGCTGCCGCCGATGGTGACCAACTGCAGGTAGTCGACGATCAAAAGGTCGAGGCCGGTGGTGCGCTTCAGCCGGCGCGCCCGGGCGGTCAGCTTGGCGAGCGTGATGCCGCCGGTGTCGTCGATGAAGAACGGCGCGTCCTGGATCTCGATGGCGGCGTCGCGGACGCGGCCGAACTCCATGGCGTCGATCTCTCCCTTGCGCAGACGGTCGCCGGAGACGCCCGAGACTTCGGCCAGCAGGCGCATGGCCAGCTGGTCCGCGCTCATTTCGAGCGAGAAGAAGGCCACCACGCCGCCGCGGACCGTCTTGCGAGAGCCGTCGGGCTGCGGCTCCCAGGCGTACTGACGGGCGACGTCGAAGCCTACGTTGGCGGCCAGCGAGCTTTTGCCCATTGAGGGGCGCGAGGCGATGATCACCAGGTCGGAGGGGTGCAGGCCGCCGATCTTCTGGTCCAGGTCGATAAGGCCGGTGGACAGGCCCGCCAGGCCGCCGTCGCGGCTGTGGGCCTCGGCGGCCATGGCCACCGCGCCCTGCACCGCGTCGGCGAACTTGACGAAGCCCTGGGTCACCCCGCCGGATTCGGCCAGCTCGAACAGTTGCTGCTCGGCCTGCTCGATCTGGTCGCGCGCGTCGAGCTCGGCGTCGCCGGCCTGTGCCAGGGTGGAGATGTCGCCGCCGATGCGGATCAGGTCGCGCCGCAACGCCAGGTCGTAGACACTGCGGGCATAGTCGGGCGCATTGGCGGCCGGTGGGGCGCGGTCGACTAGGTCAGCCAGGTAGCGCACGCCGCCCAGTTCCTGAAACGCCGGGTCGTTCATGAACTGCTCGGCCAGCAGGATCGGCTCGGCCAGCTGGCCCTTGCGGATGGCGACCTGGATTGTCTCGAACAGCCGCTGGTGGAACGGCTCGTAGAAGTGGCGTGGCTGCAGGTTGTCGCCAAGGCGCTCGAAGGCGGCGTTGTCGTACAGCAGCGCGCCCAGCAGCGCCTGTTCGGCCTCGATGTTGGAGGGGACGTGGCTGATCGCCATGTCGTTGGAGACCATGCGGAGGTCGAGAGCCGGAACGAGCGCCATACGTGACGGATACATGAAGGCGGCCGCCGCAGGCACTGCGACACGCACGCCTCGGGCGTCTTTCCACACACATTTTCAGACTGTGGAAAAGCTGCGCCTTACGGTTGCGCCGGCATGAAAAACGGCGCGGGGGTGGGACCCCGCGCCGCTGTTCCGGTCAGGCTGCGCTGCTTACCAGTGATAACCGACGCGGGCGTAGAGGAAGCGCCCGTTGAAACCGAACGGCGAGTAGCTTGGGAAGCCGATCGGGCCGTTGGTGTTGACGATCGTGGGTGTCTTGTTCGGGTACTCGTCGAACAGGTTGTTCACGCCCACCGCCAGGTTCACGCCGATCGAGGTCTCGTAGCGGGCCTCGAAGTCGACGACGACGTGCCTTCCGACGTCATAGTCCAGCGTGGGTGAGTTGTTGGGGACCAGGACGTCGCCGTAATAGATCGCCTTGAGCGAGGCGCCCATCGGGCCGTTCGACCAGTCGACAGCCGCAGTGTGCTTCTGATCGGGCGTGCCTTCCTCGAACGTCAGGCGGTTGCCGCGATCGAACAGGATCGGCGGGACCGGCAGGCCGGAGAGCACCGCAGTGGTCGGGATCCTGGTCACATCGGTGTCGTTGAAGTTCGACGCCAAGGTGAAGTCGAACCGACCGGCGGTCGCTGTGTCCAGCCGATAGCGGCCGACGATGTCGACGCCTTTGGTGGTGGTTTCGACGCCGTTGATGAAGAAGCGCGCCGCGCCAAGTCCCGAGCTGCCCGGCGGGTTGATCAGATTGAAGATCGCCACGGCGGTAGGCGAGCCGGTAGGGGAACCCTGGATGTTCTCCGACAGCACGATGCGGTTGTCGATCTCGATGCGGTAGGCATCGACGGTCAGCTCGAAGGGCCCGGACTGGAAGACGCCGCCCAGCGAGAAGTTCGTCGACTTCTCGGCCTTCAGCGGCTTGCCGCCCAGCGCCGCGGCGATGGGAGAGACCGACGGGAAGGTGCCCACCTCGACGGGGGTGTTGACGCCGTTGATCAGGATGAAGTTGGTCGAGGTGGCGGTGAAGTACTGCTGCTGCAGGGCGGGAGCCCGGAAGCCGGTCGAGGCCGTACCGCGCACGGCGAAGGCGTCGCTGAACGCGTAGCGGGCCGAAATCTTGCCGTTGGTGGTCGAACCGAAGTCGGAGAAGTCCTCGAAACGGCCGGCGATGTCGACGCTGAACTGGTCAGTAAGTGGCACGTCCAGATCGACGTAGGCGGCGTAGGAGTGGCGGTTCACGTCGACCTCGTTGCCGGGCTGGAAGCCGGGGAACCCTTGCGCGCCCGCCGCCTTCCCGGCGATGCCGCCGAAGACGTAGGAGGCCGTGTCGCCGGCGCCGATCTCATAGCCCTCGTGGCGGTACTCCGCGCCGAACGCCAGGGTGGCGGGCTTGGCGAAGCCGAAGTCCAGGGGCCGGGTGACGTCGATCTTCGCCACCCACTGGTAGTATTGCATCGTGCCGGCGTCGAAGGTGGTCGGCGAGGCGCCCCCCAGCGAGGCGTTGACGCTGTCGACCACGCCGTAGCGGACCTTGTTGTAGCCGTAGACGAACCCGGCATCGATGTTGAACTCGCCGGCCTGGCCCTTGGTCCCGAAGGCGAAGGTCCAGTCATCGATGTCGGTGGTGATGCGCGGCAGGAAGCCGCCCGGGAAGATCGCGGGCACGTTGTTGGCGTTGTTGGCCAGCCGCGGGTTGGCGGCCGAGTCGGTCTTGCGGTTCTGGCCGCCGCCGAAGCCGTACAGCTTCCAGGTGTCGCTCAGCGGGATGCCGGCATTGACGTAGAGGGTGACGTCCTCGGCCTGTGGGTCGCCGTAGCGCGAGGTGATCGACGGGACGGCCGGGCGCGGGTCCAGGTCGCCGCGGCTGGTGGGGTTGCGATGACGGTACTCGCCGGAAACGGTGACGAAGCCCTCGGCGCCCAGCGGCAGGCCGACCCAGCCGGCGGCCGTGTTGGTGACGCCGTCCTGCTTCTTGTAGCCGCCCGGGATGCGGGCGGTTTCGACCTCGGTGTCGTAGACGCCGTAGGTGTAGGTCACCGCGCCGCCTTCGCGGGCCTCGCGCAGGCGCATGTTGATGACGCCGGCGATGGCGTCCGAGCCGTACTGGGCCGAGGCGCCATCGCGCAGCACCTCGATGCGGTCGAGCGCAATGGTCGGGATCGCGTTCAGGTCGACGCCGGCCGAGCCGCGGCCGATGGAGCCGTTGACGTTCACCAGGGCCGAGGCATGGCGGCGCATGCCGTTCAGCAGCACCAGGGTCTGGTCGGGCGCGAGGCCGCGCAGGGTCGCCGGGCGAATCGAGTCGGTGCCGTCCGTGATGGCGGGGCGGGGGAAGTCCAGCGAGGGCGCCAGGGTGGCCAGTGCGGCGCCCAGCTCGGTCGTGCCGGAGCGCTCCAGCGCCTGGGCGCCGATGACGTCGACGGGGGCCAGCGAGCTGAGGCGCGAGCGGCCCTCGGTGCGTGTGCCGGTGACGACGATCTCGTCGACGTCGGCGGCTTCGGTGGCGGTCTGGGCGGAGGCGGCGCAGGCCAGCAGGCTCACGGCCGAGACCGCGGCGAAGAGGATGTGTCGGTGATGCATGAAGTTCCCCTGGGGCGGACCGAAGACGCCGGCCGCAACCCTTACTCTGGGGAACCTAGGGAGTTATGCTTTTGACTCAAATGACAATTCGGCAACACCCAGAAAGAAACGGCGCGGGAGTGATCCCGCGCCGCATGTAGTGTCGTCAAGTCGACTCTGGGTCAGCCGTCGGAGGAGCCGAAGTCCTTCTCCATTTGACCGGCGCCGCCTTCGAGCAGATCCGCAGCGGCCTGGTCGGCGGCGATGCGTTCCTCTTCGAACTGGGCATTGATCACGTTCTCGCCGCGGAGTTGGCGGTCGGCCTCGTCCTGGCTGCGCGCGATGTTCAGCGTGACGGTGAGGGTCACCTCGGGGTGCAGGCGCACCTTCACCTCGTGCAGGCCCAGCGTCTTGATCGGCTTGTCGAGCACGACCATGGAGCGTTCGACCTTGCCGCCTTCAGCGTTGATGATCTCGGACACGTCGCGGCCGGCCACCGAGCCGTAGAGCTGACCGCTCTCACCCGCCTGGCGGATGAGGGTGTAGGTCGTGCCGTCCAGCTTTTCGCCAGCCTTGCCGGCGGCTTCCTTGGCCTTGGCGTTGCGGGTCTCGATTTCGGCGCGCTGCGCTTCGAAGACCTTGAGGTTGCCTGCGTTGGCGCGAAGGGCCTTGGAACGGGGCAGCAGGAAGTTGCGGGCGAACCCGTCCTTCACCGTGACCACGTCGCCGAGGCCGCCCCAGCCTTCGAGGCGTTCGAGCAGAATGACTTTCATGTGCCTGGCTCCCTTACTTCACGACGTAGGGGAGCAGCGCGAGGAAGCGGGCGCGCTTGATGGCCTTGGCCAGTTCGCGCTGCTTCTTGGCCGACACCGCGGTGATCCGCGACGGCACGATCTTGCCGCGCTCGGAAACGTAGCGCTGCAGGAGCTTGACGTCCTTGTAGTCGATCTTCGGCGCATTGGCGCCGGAGAATGGGCACACCTTGCGGCGACGGAAGAACGGGCGGCGCTGGCCACCGGCGGCAGCGCCGGCGGCGGGAGCGGTGTCCTGGACGGAGGTTTCGTCAGTCATGTGATGAGCCTCCCTTTCTTAGAACTGAGGAACGTCGTCGCGGCGTTCGCGGTCGCGATCGCGGCGGGCGAGGATCGGGGAGAGCTCCAGGTCGAGCTCGTCGACGCGCACGGTCATGTAGCGCAGCACGTCTTCGTTGATCGACAGCTGGCGCTCCATCTCCTTGACGATGTCCGACGGGGCGTCGATCGCCAGCAGGGAGTAGTGGCCCTTGCGGTTCTTCTTGATCCGGTAGGTGAGGTTGCGAAGGCCCCAGTACTCGATTTTGGCGACGTTTCCGCCGCCTTCTTCGATCAGGTGCTTCAGGGTGTCGTTGAGGGCTTCGGCTTGTTGCGGCGAGATATCCTGCCGCGAAATGACAACGTGCTCGTAGAGCGCCATGCGTTCCTTCTTCCGTTGTGGAAGGCGGCGCGGCCGGTAGGCGGAAGTCCGCCGGCTACGATGGATCCCAGGCCGCGAACGATTTCGCGCGGGACCGCCTTCCGTGAAGAGGCGCGCTAGTAGGGGAAAAGCCGTGTAGGGGCAAGGGCTTTCGCCCGCCGCCACCTCAGCGGGGGCGCCTACCTCTTGGTATTGTAGGCCTTCACCGCGGCAAGCGTCTGGGCGACGTGGTCGCTGGGGTCCATCTTGGAATAGCTGTGCAGGATCGTGCCGTTGGGGGCGATCACGTAGGACGTCCGGTCCGACCAGTCGGGCTTCAACGTCAGTAGGCTGTCGTACTGCCTGGCGATCCTGGCCCCCGGGTCGGCGGCCACGGCGAACTTTCCGCCGCAGGTCTTGGTGTCCTTGGAAAAGGCCGCAAGCTGCTTGACCCCTCCGGCCGTGACGCCGATCACCGTCGCGTTCTGGGCCTTGAACTTATCCGTGGCCTCCGAGAATAGATGCGCCTCCAGATTGCAGCCCTTGCTGTAGGCCGACGGGAAGAAATAGAGCACCACCGGCCCCTTCTTGAGGGCTTCGCTCAGCGACAGGCTGACGGGCGCCCCGGCGAGATACCCGGGCGCGGTGAACGCAGGGGCCTTCGCGCCGGGCTTAAGGGCGGCGGAGGCGGGACCGGCGAGCAGCGCCGCCGAAGTCGCGGCGACAACGAGGCGTTTCACGAGCGACATCCTTCCAGGGCGAACTCTAACGTGGGCGGCTGAATACCGGCGTTCGGGATTGTGCAGGACGCATCAGTTGTAGTCGAGACTGACCGTCAGGACGCCGGCGTAGGCGCCGGTCGGGGTGGCGTTGGTGAGGCTGAAACTGCCGCCGACGGTGAAGCTGTAGGTACCTGCCGAGCCCAGCCCGCCGGCCAAGCTGGGCGCGTTGGGAGCGGTGTCGGTGAGGTTCACCGTCAGGCTGCCGGGACCGGTCAGGACGAGTGTCGCCGGGATGCTGAGCGAGAACTGCTGGCCACCTTCGCCGGAGACGGTGAAGGCCGCTCGGGTGGGCGCCGGAGTCGGGTAGCCGAAACCCGAGCCGGTGACGGTGCGGTTCCCGTTGCTGGCGTTCAGCGTCACTGTACTGGCGCCGCTCGCGGGGATCTGGATGCGGCCGAAGTTGAGGTCGGCGGTCTTGGCGATCGACAGGGCGCGGAAGACCTTCACCTTGCCCTTGTCGGTGTCGCCGCCCAGCTGCAGGCCGTTGGCGTCGACGATGTAGGCGTAGAAGCCGTTCTCGCTGTTGCCGGTGGCCAGACCCGACTCGTCGCCGGCCACCCCAAAGTCCGCCCCGACGAAGAAGGTCTTGGCGCTGTTAGCGCCCAGCGGCGCGAGCTCGAAAGCGATCGGATGGACGCCCGTAGGGGGTGCGGTGAGCGTCGCGGTCCCCATAGCCACCGTAAAGCCGGCCAGCGGGCGCGCACGGCCGGTTAGCTGGCCGATCCTGCCGATCCGCATCGCGACGTTCCTGGTCGTGCAGTCGGTGTCGCCCGATCGCGACGGCCGACAGATGACGGTGACCTGGCTGCGGGCGGACGCCGTGGAGATGCGGCTTCCGCCGCCGCTCTGCACGGTGACACTGCCGGTGGCCGGACTGATCCTGAAGACGGTGTCGCCAGTGGCCGCGGCCGACACCTGCTGCAGGTCCATCGGTCCGGTCACATTGACCGTGTAGGCGGCCGCCGCGGCTGCGACGGCGGCAAGCGCCGCGGCGGCGACGGTTCCGGCGAAGACGAGCAGCCGCGTCATCTCAGTTTGCTCCCCCCGACTTGGCCACGACGGTCTCCGGCGACGCGGGCACGAACTTCACCTGAACGACCACATCGGGGGCGAAATCGCCGCCACCCCGGATGGTCACCATAGGCTCCTGCAGCAGGCGCATGCGCAGCTTCTCCGCCTGCCTGGGGTCGAGTTGAAGCTGATAGCGGCCGATGGGTACGGCGTCGAACACCGCCGACCCGTCGAACTCGGTGACGGCCTCCACCGGCGCGCCCTTGTCCGGCGCCAGCTGCACACGCACGGATGCAAGTCCCACACGCTGGCCGTCGTCGCGGAGGAGCTCGACCTTGACCGTCACCCCGCCAGTCGGGCGCATGGGGTAGTCGACGCGGGTCACGGCCCCGGGGCGTGGGCGCAGCTCCAGCCGCGACGGCGGGGTGGAGACCGAGGCGTCCTCCATGTTGTCGAGGCTTACGTCCATGTAAGCGGTCGGGCCGCCGCCGAGACCACCAACTAGAACGCGGCCATCCTTGCCGGTCACCAGGCCGCGCTGGGTCCCGCCCTCGAGACCGACGTTAGGCGCGGGAGGCTCGCCGGGCTGGCGCACGCCGTCGCCGTTCTCGTCCAGAAAGGCGTTGAACAGCACCGAACCGCCCGAGCCGGGGCCTGTGCGGGTGAGGTCGTAGCGGTTGCGGCCAGGGTCCCAGCCGAGGCCGAAGGTCCACTGCGCCGCGACGCGCCAGTCGGAGTCGGTGTTGTCGTACTCGCCCGTCAGCGCCAGGTCGCCGAACCGGCTGGCGAAGATACTGGAGAGCGCGAGGTTCCAGCCGCCAAGGCGGTCCAGCGGCTGGCCCAGCCCGAAGCGCAGCGACCACGCATCGGAGAGCCGCCGATCGACTGTCACGCTGAGGAACCGCGCTCTCACGTCCGGCAGGATGTCGTAGTCGAGGGTGGTGCGGATCTGCCACCGGTAGCTGCGAAAGGTGGAGGCGGAGAGGTAGCCGGAGAGGGTCTCGGTCGCTGCCGCCGGACGATAGACCTGACGCTGGTATTCCCAACCGGCCGAGAACAGCACCTGGCCCAGGCTGGACGACGCCCGCCACGCGGCGAGGAAGTCGTGGGAGCCGCCGGTGTAGTCGTTGCGGATCGCGCGCATCGAAACGGGCACGATCCGGCCGCGCAGCCTGATGCTGGAATCCAGCGTCAACTCGGTGCGGCGCTCGGTTTCGAGCCGTGAATTGAAGCCCAGGTTGTTCTCGTCGATGAAGGCGTCGCGGTATTCGGCGTGGCGCAGCACCGAGGAGAGGTCGCCGAACTGGCCGGCCAGGCCGACGGAGACGCCGGCGCCGCCCCGACTGTCCCAGCCGCCGTCCACCTGTGTCGCGAGCCCAAGCAGCGACGTGCGCGCGCCCAAGGTATAGAGGCCGACCGCTCCGCCCCCCAGGCGCGGGATCCGCGCCGCGCCAGCGGTGAGGCTGAGAAGGTCGGTCACGCCGTAGTTCAGCGCAGCCACCACGCGTGTGCCTCCCGGAGCGAACAGGGCCGCGTCGCCCAGCACGCTCTGATCACGTCGCCCGACGCGGAACACCGGCTGGTCCTGCCCGACGATGCCGAACTCGAACTGGGCCTCGCCGGGCCGAAGCAGAGCGGCGCCGACATTGACGACCTGGATCTCCTCGTTGCGCTCGCCGCGCGGCCCGTAGGTGACGAGGCGCACGATGTTGACCCCCGGCGAGAGGGGCACGTCCAGGAACTCGAAGCGGCCGGCCACCGCCTGGTTGGTCGTGCCCTTCAGCACGTCGTTCACATAGAGCTCCACGTCGTAGCCCGGCGGCAGGTCGCCGCGCAGGTCGATGCGGTTGAAGACGTTGGTCTGCACCAGCGGCGAAGTAGAGAGCGATAGGCCGCGCCCGGCCACCACCCGAGCGCCTATGGCCAAGCCCGGAGCGAAGGTGTCGCCGGCGCTGACCTCGCGCACACGCAGCGGGCCAAATAGATTGCCCTCAAGCGAGCGGCGCTGGAGCAGGACGCGCGCGTTGGCGGCGCGGCCCACCTCGTCCGAGCCCAGGTAGCCCTGGAAGTTGCCCCACAGCAGGTCGCCGGCGGCGCGCACATCGTAGCGGAAGTTGCGGTTGCGGGCGCCGGACTCGAAGCCGCCGTCCAGCACCACGTCGAACCCGGGCGGGCTGACGAAGGCGTAGGGCGCGGAGATCCTCAAGGGCTCCTCTCCGGCGACACCGACCTGCGAGCCGTCGGGGCGGTTGGCGAGGCGTTGCAGCCGCGCCTGGACGGGTAACTTCTCCACCGCGTGGAGTCGCAGGGTCAGCTCATCGCCGGCGACCTCGATCCGAATCGGCAGCATCCGCTGCACGGCCGAGACGCGCAGGTAGATCTCGGTGGGCGTGATCACCCAGTCCAGGGGCCCGAGACGGACCTCCTGAGCGCCCACCCGGGCCACGCCGGTCTTCAGGTCGACAAAGAGGGAGCGGCGCGCCTCGCCGAGGCGGCCGGTGATCCGTCCCTCGGCAGGCAGGACGTCGATGTCGGCTTCCAGCAGGCGCGCGAGTTCACCGAACGGCGCCAGCGGATCCTCAGGATCGCCGTAGGCGCCCAGGCCCTCGGTCAGGGTGAGGTCGTCCAGCGAGACGGAGAGCAGCAGCAGGGTGGTCAGGTCCAGCGCCGCGGCAGCCTCGAGCGGCCCCGCGCCTGGCGCCGTCACGGCGGCCTCGGTCGCCGCGGACTGAGCCGCAGGGGCCTCCGAGGCCATCGCTGGCGCGCTCCGCAGGAGGATGACCGCTGCGGTCGCGAGGCCAGCCGACCACCTAAAGGACCGCTTTCGCAAGGACCTTCCCCGGGGACGTGTCGTCGTCGGTGAAGGTCACCTCCAGCCGCTCACCCGCGGCGGGGGCCCGCGAGAGAGGGATTCGCACGACGCGGCGCGGGATCTCCGGATAGACGCCGACTCCCCGGGCCAGGCCCAGCGGCTCGGAGCCTTTCTTCTCGCCGACCACGCGCACCTCGAAGTTGCCGTAGACCGAACTCGCGCCGCCGCGGACAAGGTCCAGCGCTAAGACCGCGGTCGGCCCGCGGGGAACGCGGCCGTCACCGGGCGCGGCGGCAAATTCCACGCGGGCGCCTTCCAGGGTTGCGCGGACGTCGGGTTCGGCGGGGCGCACGATGATGGGGATGGATAGCCCGTAGATGGCCGTGATCTGAAAACTCAGTTCGTTGTCGGTCCGCCCCGCCGCGGCCGCCTCGGCGGTGGAGCCGGTGTCGCGTGGGGGCAGGGTGGTCACCGTAAGGTGGCTGCGGTGCTCGCCGTCGGCCGCCCCGGGCAGGGTGGCCAGGCGCACGCGCACCGTCTGAGGCCGGCCGGGCTGCAGCGTGGCGCGCCGGGGCGACAGTTGCAGCAACGCCTTGGCGGACTTCAGCTGGGACGTCGCCGTCCTGCCGTCGGCGCGACCGGCCGCGTCATCGACCGCCAGGATCTGCCCGTCGGTCAGCATGACCCGGTCGATCAGGGCCACGTCGACCGTGACCGGCTCGGTCCCCTGGTTCAGCAGCACGATCGAGCCGATGCGGCGCCGGCCGTCGAAGGTCAGTCGCTTGGGAGTGATGTTGAGGAAGGCGTTGAGGCCCGAAGTGGGGCGCGCCGGTTGCGCGGCCAGCGGCGCAGGAACGGCAATCACGCCGGCTGCCAGCAGGAGGGCGGCGAGGCAGGGGGCAATCGTGCGCATCAGTTGTACTGCACCACGACCATCAGGAACCCGGGCTGCGCAGCGCTGCGCGGACCGTGCGACGCCAAGGCCAGACCTTTGCCGACCTCGATGCTGGCGGCCGCCCGGTCCAGCAGCGCGCCCCCGACCAGAGTCCCTGGCCGGTCATGCGTGAGGTCCGCCCCGCCGGTCCGCAGGGTCAGCCCCTGATCGTCCTGGGCGCTGACTTCGAAGCTGGCCGGTGCGGTGACCGGCAGGCCTGCCTGATCCTCGCGCCGCACCAGGAGGGCCGCGTTGCCCGGCATCATCATCCCCAGGCTGATGGAGGGCAGGGTCCCTTGAAAGCTGGCCCCGGCCGCGATGCCGCGGACGCTGGGCATGGCCAGGGCCCAGTTCACCGCCACGCCGGGCGGGTCGATGATCGAGGCGCGCGCGGGCGCCGAGGCCACCTCGGCCACTGCGGCCGTGGCGAACGCGGAAAGGCTCGTGGCCAAGGCGCCGACGATGAATGGGGTTCGGCTCATAAGGAGGGACAGGGTCATGCGGACGCCTCCGCGACGGCCCGGCGACGCGTTGTCAGTTGAAATTCACCGTCAAGCTCAGGGTCCCGCTGTAGTTGGTCGAGGCGGTTGCCGAGGTGATATCGAAGTGGCCCCCGACGTACAGGTCGTCGGTTCCGGTGGTCAGCGTGTTGAGCGTGCCGCTGGCCGCGACGGGGCTCTCGGCCCCGACGTTGCCCAGGTTGCCCGTGGCGTTGGTGAAGCTGAGGCTGTTGTCGGTGACGGAGTAGGTCTGACCGGTGCTGCCCACGAGACGGAAGGTCGCCGCGTGCGCCAGGCCGGGTGTGGGCACGAACCCGTTGCCGCCGGATACGGAGGGGGTCGCTGTGCCGGTCGCGGCCGACGCGACCGTGACCGTCGTGGTCCCGGTGCTCGGCTTGGCGATCGTGCCGAAGTCGAGGTCGCGCGTGTTGGTCATCTGACCCGGATCGACAATCGTGGCCGTTGCTGGGGCGGTCGCCGTCACCGGCGCGGCGGAGGCGACGGAGACCCACGCGAGACCGATGGCCGCGGCGGCGAGTGCGATACCAATCTTCATCTAGATCCCCCTCAGGCAACTATCGCATGCGAATATGGGCGATAATCCGTGACTTGCCCCGCCCGGCGTTCGACCAATATTCCCGCATGAAGGGAAAATGGATCGAAGAAATCTTCCCAAGGTTGCGCCCCTGGACCTTTACCTTTTGTTAGTCATCCGCGGCGGCTGAACCGCTGTCAAGTCGACGCGCCCGGCCGTAGAAATCGCTACAACTTCTGATATTTCTCGTCGTCTAGGCTGGTGATGTGGGGCCTGGACACTGTCGTCGCCAAGCTGGCGCGTGACGATCAGATGCCAGGTCAAGCTCCTGAACACACGGCTACGGAACGAGCGCCCGGCGGTGCTTGGGACACGGTCCATACGCACTCTGCGTCACTGGTCTGTCGGCGGGCGATTGTTGGGGCGCCTGTTCGATTTCCGAAGCGTTGACGGGCCGCGCGAGGTGGTGGCTCCACCCCGAGTCGCACCCCGCCGCGTCGGCCCGTGCTGACGCGCTCAGTTTGAAGCGGCCGCCCACTTTCGACGCGACGCGTGGTTCCGTGTACGATGGGACGCACGGCGGGGGCGATGGCGGACGACGGGGCGTGGGCGAAGGCGGTGGCTCGGCAGGAGCCGGATGACGCGCGGACGCGCCGTGCGGTCGCTGAACTGCGTCTCGTCCTCAGTGATCTTCAGGCGCGGCCATTGCCTCCACAGTCGGCGGCCGCACTGGCGCAGGCCCTCGAAGCGTTGGCCCGGCGGCTGGACGCAGAGGCGGGGCGCCGCTTGGAGTTGGAGGCCCGGGTCCAGTCCGGGATGGACCATGTGCTGGAGCAGCTTGCCAGTGTGCGCGCAGCCCAGGCCGCGGTTGTCCCGCAGCGGGACCCCTTGCTTCTGCGGGTGATCTTTGTCGGCGCCAGCCTGGTCGCGGCGGTGAGCGTGGTCGGGGCCGGGGCGGCGATCGTGGGCAGCCCGCAAGTCGCTCCGCGCGCCGTCTCAGCGACGATCGCCGCCTCGGGCGCAGTCGACCTGCGCGCGAGCCTCAGGCCGGAGCCACCGGCGCGCAGGACGGGCGCGGACTTGCCGGCGCTGAACCCGATCGCTCCGGTCTCGAACCGGGAAGGAGACGACTATGCGGCGGTCGCCGCGGCCCTGGAACGTGGCGAGGCCCTGGCGCTGCCACGACTGACCGGTCTGGCCCAGGCGGGAGACAGTCGCGCCCAGATACACCTCGCGAGCTTGTATGAGGCTGGCGTCGCAGGCGTGCCCCGGGACCTGGCGGCGGCGCGGCTGTGGACGCGCCGCGCTGCGCAGGGCGGTGATCGCTTGGCGATGCACAACCTCGGGCTGTTCCTGGCGGATGGCGAGGGCGGCGCACGCGACTATGCGGAAGCGGCAACCTGGTTCAGACGCGCAGCAAACCGCGGGGTGGTGGATTCGCAGTTCAACCTCGGCCTGCTCTACGAGGCCGGCCGCGGGGTGGAGAAGAACCTGCGCGAGGCCTACCGCTGGTTCGCCGTGGCCGCCAACGCCGGGGACGCTACGGCGCGGGAGAAGCAGGTCGAGATCGAGGCCCGGCTCACTCCGGCGGAGCGAGCCGGCCTGGACGGCGACGTGGCGGCCTATCGGCCGGGCGCGGCGCCGACCGCCGACCTGGCGCAGGTGATCCCGCCAGCGGCGAGCCTGGCCGAGACCCAGGCCCTGTTGGCCCGCCGCGGCTACTACGTGGGGCCTATCGACGGCGTGGCCTCCCCCGTGCTGCGGGCCGCGACGAGCGCCTATCTTCGCGACCATCCCGAGGTCGCCAGGGGACGCTAGCCGTTCGGCGTCACCAGGATCTTCACGTGGGCCTCGGGGTCGCCGAGCGCGGTGAAGGCGCCGGCCACGCCGTCGAGGCCGACCTTGCCGGTGACCAGGCCGGAGACGTCAATGACGCCCTCCGACAGCTGGCGGAGAGTCATGGCGAACTCCTGCGGCGTGTAGCCAAGGACGAAGGTGAGTTCCATTTCCTTGGTGACAGCGATGGAGGGCTCGATCCGGTCGGTCTCCATGCAGACGCCGGCGACCACGATGTGACTTCCGCCAGGCGCGGCCTCGATCAGGCCTTCCAGGACGCCGGGCGAGCCGACGCACTCGAAGATGACGGGCTGGGCGACCACCTTGCCCATAGAGCGCATCATGCTCTGGGCCGCGCGGCTCCTGGGAACGCCCAGGCTCTCCCAACGGTCGTGCGGATTTTCCGCCCCGGGGTCGACGATGATGTCGGCGCCCAGCTTCTCGGCGGCGGCGCGGCGGCGGGGTGAGAAGTCGGTGGCGATGACCGGTCCATGCCCTTGGGCCTTGAGCGCGGCGATGATGGCCAGACCCACCGGGCCGCAGCCGACGACGAGACAGACGGCCCCTGGCTCCAGGCGGGCCTTGGCGACGGCGTGGGCGCCGACCGCGAAGGGCTCAGTGAGCGCGGCCTTGTCGGTGGGAAGGCCGTTGGGGACCTCCAGGATCAGCGCTTCGGAGAGCAGCATCCGCTCGGAGAAGCCGCCCGGCAGGCGGTTGGAGAAGCCCAATGCCTCAACGCCGCCGCCGTGCATGGTGACGGGCACGCTGACCACTCGGGTTCCGGCCTTGAGGGCCTTGGAAGAGCCAGGGCCGTGGTCGAGGATCTCGGCGCAGAACTCGTGGCCGAACACCGTGTCGGCCGCGGGGTTGAAGCCTGAGTCCGGCGCGCCGGAACGGCGGCCGAGGTCGATCATGTGCTCCATATGATGGAGCGCGTGCAGGTCGGAGCCGCAGATGCCGCAGGCAAGCGTTCGGACCAGCACCTGGCCCTCGCCTGGGGTCAATTCGGCGATCTCGTCGCAAACCAGCGCCTTATTGCGGCGGACCACGGCCTTCATGCGTTCGCTCCTGAGCTTCTTGTCGTCATCGGTTCTATCCCCTAACCCTCGCGCCTCGGAATCAACAGGGAGCGCATTGCGAAAAATGAGCCTCGCCTTCCTCTTTCCCGGTCAGGGCAGCCAGGCCCTGGGCATGGGCCAGAACCTGGCTGAAGCCTTCGCCGCCGCGCGCGAGGTGTTCCAGGAAGTCGACGACGCCCTGAACCAGAAGCTCTTCAAGCTGATGAAGGACGGACCGGAGGACCAGCTGACCCTCACGGAGAACGCCCAACCCGCACTGATGGCGGTCAGCGTGGCGGTGATGCGCACACTGGAGAAGGAGTTCGGGGTCCGGATCGAGAAGGCCGCGTTCGTGGCCGGCCACAGCCTGGGCGAATACTCGGCCCTCGCCGCGGCCGGCGCGATCAGCCTGCCGGACACCGCGCGCCTCCTGAAGCTGCGCGGCCAGGCGATGCAACGAGCCGTGCCGGTAGGCGAGGGTGCGATGGCCTCGCTGATCGGGCCGAAGGCGGACGTGGCGCTGGCCGAGGCGGCCGCCGAGGCCGGCTCGTCGGTGGGTGTCTGCGTCGTCGCGAACGACAACAATGCGGGCAACGTCGTGATCTCCGGGGACAAGGCCGCCGTCAATGCGGCCATCGAGAAGGCCAAGGAGCTAGGCGCGCGGGCCATCCTGCTGAACGTGTCTGCGCCCTTCCACTGCCCGCTGATGCAGCCTGCCGCCGACGAGATGGCTGAGGCCCTGGCGGCCGCCACGATCGGGGGGCCGCGTGCGGCGCTGGTGGCCAACATCACCGCCCAGCCCACCAGCGACCCGGAAACGATCCGCCGGCTCCTTGTCGAGCAGGTCACCGGCCGCGTGCGGTGGCGCGAGAGCATGCTGTGGATGGCGGAGACCGGCGGCGTCGCTCGATTCGCCGAAGCCGGCGCCGGCAAGGTGCTGTCGGGCATGGCCAAGCGCATTGCCCCCGGCGCCGAGGCTACGCCGCTGAACGGCCCCGGCGACCTCGAAGCCTTCGCCAAGTCGCTCTGAGGAGCCGCAGATGTTCGACCTTACCGGCAAGACCGCCCTCGTGACCGGGGCCACCGGCGGCATCGGCGCCGAAATCGCGAAGACCCTGCACGCCCAGGGGGCCCACGTCGTGCTTTCCGGGACTCGCGAGGCGGTGCTTCGGGAGTTCGCCGCGGCTCGCGGCGCGCGACGTGGTCCCGGAGGCGGAGCCCGGCGCGGTCTTCGCCGCGGCCACCGACCTGTTGAAGCGGATCAACGACGGCAGCGGCGTG
>NZ_CADEGK010000040.1:0-6932 GCF_902826855.1 uncultured Phenylobacterium sp.
GCCGAACCCGTGCTAACTGACGCGTTTGATCGCATCGTCGATCACGCCGGGATCGCGCACAGCCGCCACGGCCAGGGCGGCGGAGAGCCACCTGGGCGCGTGGCGCGTCCGCTCGGTGATTTCCTTGGTCTCCGGCGTAGCCCCCGTGAGGACCGGGCGGCGCTTGTCCCAGCGGGCGCGCGACATCTCGCGCGCCGCGCCGCCCACCGTGTAGACCGGCTGGCGGGTGGGCCACAGCGCCTCGTAGCGGGCGAGCAGGTCCTCCTTGTAGGCGGCGGCCAGATCCGGATCGGCGATGGTCGCCGCCAGCTTGCGCAGGCTGGCCTTCAGAGCCGTCTTTCGCTCCGGCGTGTCGAGCGGCTCGGCCGCCTCGCGCTCGCGGCGGAACAGGGCCTCGACGAACGGCGTCGTCCGCGTCAACTGGGCCTTCAGCACCGCCGCGCCCTGCTCGCGCAGGACGTCGTCGGGATCCTTGCCGCCTTCCACGATGGCGAACTGCAGGCTGCGGCCGGCCTTGAGCAGCGGCAGCGCCCGGTCCAGCACGCGCGCCGCAGCCGCCTGCCCGGCGCGATCGCCGTCAAGGCACAGCGTCGGCTCGGGATGGTGCCGCCACAGCACCTCCATCTGCTCCTCACCCAGCGCGGTGCCCATGGCGGCCACAGCGGCGACGCCGGCGCGCTGGCAGGCGATGACGTCCATGTAGCCCTCGACCACCACCAGCGGCGGGGCCTCGTCGGCCTTGGCGGCGGCGATGATCTTGCGGGCCTCGGAGAGGCCATAGAGCTGGTGGCCCTTGTGGAAGACCACCGTTTCCGGGCCGTTCAGGTACTTGGCGCGGGCCTGCGGATCCATCGCCCGGCCGCCAAACGAGATCACCCCACCCCGCGAGTTCAGGATCGGGAACATGATCCGGTCGCGGAACCGGTCGTAGGGGGCCCCGCCCTCCTCCGGCGCAATCAGGAGGCCTGCCTCAACCAGCTCGCCTGGCCGGGCGCCCTTGGCGACGAGGTAGTCCTTCAGCGCCGTCCGACCGCCAGGTGAAAAGCCCAGGCGGAAGCGGCTCCATTCGCTCTCCGGCAGGCCGCGGCCTTCAAGATAGGCGCGGGCCTCGCGCCCGGCCGGCCGTTTCAGCTCGCCCTCGAACCACTGCGCCGCCAGCTCCAGCCAGTCGGCCAGCCCCTGGCGCACCTTCTCCTGCTCGGCCCCGCGCGGGTCGACGGCCGGCAGGGGCACGCCCGCCTCCCCCGCCAGCCGCTCCACGGCCTCCGAGAATGAGAGACGCTCGGTCTCCTGCAAAAAGGTGATCAGGTCGCCCGTCTTGCCCGACGAGAAATCGAAGAACATGCCCTTGTCGTCGTTCACGTAGAACGACGGGGTCTTCTCCTTCTGGAACGGCGACAGGCCCACGTACTCGCGGCCCTGCTTGCGCAGCTTCACAGTCCGGCCGATCACATCGGACGGCCGCAACCGCCCTTTGATCTCCTCCAGAAACCGCTCGTCAAACCTGCCGACCATCCGACTCACCTGTCGTCCTTGGCAGCTGGCCCACTAGGTGGCCTGTGGGCGCAATTGGGACGAGGCTGTTGATAGGCTGTGGATGTGGCAGATTTGGACGTGGGTCCTACTTCGCGGCGTCCATTAGGCCCGCGAACCGCTCGAACAAGTAGAGGCTGTCCGTGGGGCCGGGCGATGCCTCGGGGTGGTGCTGGACGGAGAAGACGGGGCGGTCCTTGAGGGCCAGGCCGGCGTTGGTGCCGTCGAAGAGGGAGACGTGGGTTTCCATCACCGGCTCGGGCAGGCTGTCGCGATCGACGGTGAAGCCGTGGTTCATGGACACGATCTCGACCTTGCCAGTGGTCAGGTCCTTCACCGGGTGGTTCGCGCCGTGGTGGCCCTGGTCCATCTTCACCGTTGCGGCGCCCAAGGCGCGCGCCAGCATCTGGTGGCCCAGGCAAATGCCGAAGACCGGCTTGCCACTGGCGACCAGCTTCTGGATCTCCGGCACCGCATATTCACCGGTCGCGGCCGGGTCGCCGGGGCCGTTGGAGAGCAGCACGCCGTCCGGGTTGCGCGCCAGGATCGCCTCGGCCGAGGTCGAGGCCGGCACCACCGTCACGCGCGCGCCCACCGAAGTCAGCGCCCGCAGGATGTTGCGCTTCACGCCGTAGTCCACGACCACAACCTCGTACTTGGGCGTCCCCGGCTTGGCGTAGCCCTCCGGCCACGACCACAGCCCCTCGTCGTAGACGAACGGCTGCAGGCAGGAGGCGTCCTTGGCCAGATCCAGGCCTTCCAGGCCCGACCAGGCGGCGGCCTTGGCGGCGAGCGCGTCCAGGTCGAACTTCCCGTCCGGATTGTGGGCGATGACCGCGTGCGGCATGCCCTTCTCGCGGATCGCACGGGTCAGAGCGCGGGTGTCGACGCCGGCCAGGCCGATGACGCTGCGCCGGGCCATCCAGCTCGCCAGGTCCGAGTCCGACCGCCAGTTGGCCGGCGGGGTCGGCAGGTCGCGGAAGATCGCACCCCGCGCGGCAGTTTCCGCCGAGCCAGACATCTGCTCGCGGTCCTCGATGTTGGTCCCCACGTTGCCCACGTGCGGGAAGGTGAAGGCCACGATCTGGGCCATGTACGACGGGTCGGTCAGGATTTCCTGGTAGCCGGTCATGGCGGTGTTGAAGCACACCTCGCCCACCGCCTCGCCCACCGCGCCGACGCCGGCGCCCTGCAACACGGTCCCGTCGGCCAGCACCAGAACACCGGTGACGCCAGGCAGCAGATCACGGCTCATGGGAGAATCCTTACGGTGAGGGCAAACGGCCGCGTACCTAGTGGTCAGCCCGGGGCGGGTCAATGCACGGAAGCTTGCGGCGTTTTCACTGGAGCCCATCGGGGGGATAGGTCAATGGCCGTGCGATGAAACACCTGCTCGTGGCTCTCGCGCTCCTGTTCGCGCCGGTCGCTGCCCACGCCGCGCCAGCGGACCTCGAGGCGGCGCTGGCCCACGCCATGGCGGACGCCAAGGTCCCGGCCATGGGCGCACTGGTGATCCGCGCGGGCCAGGCGAGCGCACCGGCTGTGCGCGGCGTGCGCCGCCTGGGCGAGGCGGATCCGGTGCGGCCCGGCGACCGCTGGCTGCTGGGCTCCGACGGCAAGGCCATGACCGCGACCCTGGTCGCGAGGCTGGTCGACGAGGGCAAGCTGTCGTGGACGACGCCCTTGGCCCAGATGCTGCCCGACCTGGCCGCCGGCATGCAGCCGGCGTACCGCACCGCGACCCTGGAGGACCTGCTGTCGCACCGCGCCGGCCTGCCCGAGAACCTGGGCGACGAAGCCTACTTCAAGAGCCTCTACGACGACCCGCGCCCGCCCGCCGCGCAGCGGCTGGCCTACATCACCCGCGCGCTCGCCGAGACGCCGGCCGGCCCGGCGCGCGATGAGCCCCGCTACTCGAACACCGGGTTCCTGATCGCCGGGGTCATCGCCGAGCGCGTCGGCGGCAAGCCCTACGAAGAGCTGATGGTCCAGAAGCTGTTCAGGCCGCTGGGCATGACCTCCGTCCGATTCCTGCCATGGCGCGGGCCGGGGCCGGTGGGGCATGTGGACGGTCGCGTCGCGCTGCAGAAGTTCGATCCGAACCCGCCGATGCTGGATCCCGCGGGAGGAGCCTCGATGTCGCTGAGCGACTGGGCGCGCTTCTGTGTGGATCAACTCGCCGGAGCGCAGGGCCACGGCCGACTGTTGCGGCCCGAGTCCTATCGCCGCCTGCAGAGCGGCCACGACGGGGGGTTCGGCTCCGGCCTGGGCTGGGGGGTCGGCAAGAAGATCATGGGCCGCCAGGGCCCGGCGCTGACCCACGCCGGTTCGGACGGCGCCTGGTACGCGCTCGTGGTCCTATTGCCGCAGAGCGGCAACGGCGTCCTGGTGGTCGCCAACGCGGGCGACAGCATGGGCGGCGACGCCGCCGCCGCTACGGTGGTGCGGGACCTGATCCCGTCCCTGGCGCCGCCCGCAGTTCAGGAGGGAAAATGACCAGCTACAGCGACCCCGACCGCCAGGCCTGGGAGGTCTTCAAGGGCCTGCCGCGCGACCAGCCGATCCAGATGCTGAACCTGATCCGGCTGAAACCGAGGGCGGAGTATCCGGAGGGCCACCCCGACCACGGGCGCGACCTGTCCGGGGCGGATGCCTACCGGGCCTACGGCCGCGCGATCGGCCCCGTGTTCGAGAAGCTGGGCGCCCGCCAGGTCTGGGCGGGCGTGCCGCAGGTCATGGTGACCGGGCCGGCGTCGGAGGGGTGGGAGCTGGCGTTCATCGCCGAGTATCCTAGCACGCAGGCCTTCATCGACATGGTGCGCGACCCGCACTACCGCGAGCAAGTCGTGCCGCATCGCACCGCCGCCGTGGCGGACTCGCGGCTCCTGTGCCTGTCGCCGCTGGCGGGCGACGGAGACCTCGGACACTAGGCGGAAAACGAGGGCGTTTTGGCATTTCGGCCGGCGCCCATCCGCGGGAAAACGCCGCCATGCTAGCGCTCCGCCCGAACTGCGAGTGCTGCGACCGCGATCTGCCGGCCGACAGCCCCCTCGCCCGCATCTGCACCTTTGAGTGCACCTTCTGCGCCGACTGCGCGGAGACGCGCCTGGGCGGGACCTGTCCCAACTGCTCGGGCAACCTGGTCGCGCGCCCGATCCGCCCGCCGGCGGCGCTGGCGCGCTTCCCAGCCTCGACCGAGCGCGTGACGAAGCCTCACAAGGCGTGCGCCGCCTAAGCGTCCAGCGGCTCCAGCGCCGCGCCCATGGCCGCGAGCAACGCCTCCACGCGGATGGGTTTGGGCAGGTGGCCGTCCGCCCCCGCCGCCGCGCTGGCGGCCCGGTCGTCGGGGCTGGTATTGGCCGAGAGCACGATCGTGGGCGTGCGCGGGCGACCCTCCGCCTGCTCCTCCGCCCGGATCGCCCGGATCGCCGATAGCCCGTCGGTGACCGGCATTCGCAGGTCCATCAGCACCACGTCGAACCCGCCGCTGCGCCAGGCCTCCACCGCCTCGAAACCGTTCTCGACCGTCACCACCTGACAGCCGGCCGCCTCCAGCATCAGCGCGATGACCTTGCGGTTCGTGGGGTTGTCGTCGGCGGCGAGCACGCGCACCGGCCGGTCCGGCGCCCCGCCGCTCGTCTCCGGCGCGAGGTCGGCATCGCCGTAGTCCAGGAGGCCGTTGACGAGCCGGTCCAACTGGCGCGCCGCAGCGCGGATGTCGGCCACCAGCACGCGCTGGGCCGGCGCCAGGTCGGTGGCGTCGAGCGCCTCGGCCAGCCCCGCCACGCCGTTAAGCGGCGTGCGCAGTTCATGGCTCATGTCGGCGAGGAACTCGGCCTTGGCGCGCTGGGCCGCCGCAGCATGAGCCAGCGCCTGTTCCAGCGCGGCGGCCTGGCGCTTCAGTTCGGTGATGTCGACCCGCAGGCCGATGACGCCGCCGTCCGACGTCCGCCGCTCCTCGATCATCAGCCAACGTCCGTCGGCCACCTGCTGCTCGTGGCGGTCGCCGGTGGCGGTGGCGAGCTTGGCGGCGCGGGCGGCGAGCCAGGCCTCCTCGCGGCCGACGGCGTCGGGATAGTCCCCGCGCGCCACGCCCACTCGCAGCGTGTCTAGCAAGCTCGCGCCCTCGCGGAACAGGTCGGCGGAGCGGTGGTAGATCTCGGCGTAGCGGCGGTTCCAGAGGACGTAGCGGCCCTCCGCGTCGAGGAACACCACGCCCTCGGGGATCGCGTCGATCACGTCGCGCAGGCGGGCTTCAGCCAGGGCAGCCTCGGCGCGCGCCTGCACAACTGCGCCGCCACCGAACAGTCGCGCGGCCCAACTCCTTAGTCCGCCCGCTCCCATCGCCGCCTCCGAATCGCCGGCCGCCAGGATGCGGATGGCAGCCTGCTTAACGGTGACATTCCCCCTCCACCCCAGGAAATCCGCATCGGCGCCCTGGCGGCTGGCAGCAGGCGCCCGACGATTGCGCAGCCGCCCCGCGGGGCCGTATGAGCGCGCATGCGCATCACGACGGTCGGCCTCGATGCCGACGACACACTCTGGCACAACGAGACGATCTTCCGCCTGACCCAGGATCGCCTGCGCGGCCTGATGGCCGGCCACGCCCCAGCCACCGTGCTGGACGCCAAGCTGGCCGAGGTGGAGGCGCGCAACCTACGGCTCGACGGCTACGGGGTGAAGGGCTTCACCCTGTCGATGATCGAGACGGCCATGGAGCTCACCGGCAACGCGCCCCCGGGCCGGCTGATCGCCGACATCCTGGCGGCGGGGCGCGAGATGCTGCAGGAGCCGGTGGAGCCGTTGCCGGGGGTCGAACACGCCCTGGCAGAGCTTTCCCAGCACTACCGCCTGGTGCTGATCACCAAGGGCGACCTGCTGCACCAGGAACAGAAGCTGGCCGCCTCGGGCCTCGGCGACCTGTTCGCGGCCGTCGAGATCGTCAGCGAGAAGGACGCCGCCACCTACGTCCGCGTGTTCGACCGCCACGGCACCGGCGCGGCGGAGGCGGTGATGTGCGGCAATTCCATGCGCTCCGACATCCTCCCGGCGCTGGAAGCCGGCTGCTGGGGCGCGTACGTCCCCTACTCCATCACCTGGGCCCACGAACTCGCCGACCCCCCAGCCGACCACCCCCGCTGCACCGAACTCCCCAGCATCTCCGGCCTGCCGGCGTGGGTGCGGGGACTCGGCTAAGGTTGGAACCACGGATTTCACCGATTTCCACGGATTATTCAGAGCGCGAAGCGCTCGATTTGGGCGCTCGGCGCACCGAAGTTGATCAGCAGCCCAAGCCGAAGGCCGGATGCGCGCAGGTAGTTGATCAACTGCGCCCGATGCTCGGGCGCGATCGCGCGCGCAGACTTCAGTTCTACGATGATCCGCTCGTAGCAAACGAA
>NZ_CADEGK010000040.1:6942-26173 GCF_902826855.1 uncultured Phenylobacterium sp.
GCGGCTTGAGTCCCTCGAAGGGCACGCCGTGTCGGTCGAACTCAATCGCCAGACACTCCTGGTAGACGCCTTCTAGGAAGCCATGGCCCATTGCAGTGTGCACATCGAACGCCGCCCGGCGGATGAGAAATGTCTCGCCGCGAAGCAGAAGCTCGTCACCTCCTGATCCGTCCATCTCGGCGTACCCCAGACCTGTCCACACTAGAACAATACAAGAACATAAATCCGTGTAAATCCGTGAAATCCGTGGTTCCGTCTCTCCCGATGTCACAACCTCAGCCGCCCGCCCGTCCTTGGCTCAGAACGGACGGAGTCGGTGGATGCGGTATTGGGATCGATACCTCGCTGGGGTGATGGCGGCGGTTTTCACGGCCAACGGACTGGCGATGCTGTTCGCGTCGCTGGCCTGGTACGACGCCGTCCCGGGGGTGACGGCCACCGGGCCGTTCAACCCGCACTTCGTGAAGGACATCGGCGCCGTCTACCTGGCCTGCGCGCTGGGCCTGGAATGGTTTGCCTGGCGGCCGGCGCAGGGATGGCCAGCGATGGCGGTGGCCGCCACATGGCTCACGCTGCACGCGGCGGTCCACGTCTATGACGCCACCTGCGGCGCCTCCCCGGTCGCTGATCTCCAGCGCGATTTCGTCGGCGTCTACCTGTTCGCCGCGATCCCGCTGGCGCTCACCCTGTTCCGGAAACCGAAAGGAGCCTGACCATGATCAAAGCCGCTCTCTCCCGTTGGCTCGACGGCTTCGAGAAGACCTTCAACTACGACGCCAGCTACATGCGCCACGTGCTACGCGTCAGCCCCGCCAGTCTGGTGAAATTCGCGCTCGGAACCCGCGCGCCCGACACCAAGGCTGCGCCCGCCGAGGCCCTGGTGGCCGCGGGCCTGGTGGGCACGATGGCCGAGGACTGCGGCCCCTGCGTGCAGGTGGGCGTCGACATCGCCACCGCCCAGGGCGTCGATCCGGCCGTTCTGCGCGCCATCATCGCCGGCGACGAGGCGGCCATGGGCGAGACCGCCGCCCTGGCCTACCGCTTCGCCCGCGCCGGCCTGGCGCGCGACATGGACGCCGCCGACCCCCTGCGCGACGAGATCGTGCACCGCTGGGGCGACAAGGCGCTGGTGGCGATCAGCCTGGCCCTGGTGGCGGCGCGGATGTACCCGACGCTCAAGTACGCCCTGGGCTACGGCAAGACCTGCTCGCGGGTGGTGGTGGGCGGCGAAAATGTCGTCCCGCTGGCCCGGGCGGCGTAGGATCGCGGCGATGGATGCGGCCCTCACCGACGCCTTCGAGGCCAACCGCGCCCGCCTCAGACGGCTGGCCTACCGCATGCTGGGCTCGGTCTCCGAGGCCGAGGACGCGGTGCAGGACGCCTGGCTGCGCTGGCAGCGGGCCGGGGCCGACGTCGCGGACCCCGCGGCGTGGCTGGTGCGGACCACGACCCGGCTCTGCATCGACCGCCTGCGCGCCGGCAAGGCCGAGCGTGAGGCGTACAAGGGCCCCTGGCTGCCGGAGCCGCTGATCGAGCCGCTCACCCAGGACCCCGTGGAGCGGGCCGAGGACGTTTCGGTGGCCTTCCTGCTGGCCCTGGAACGCCTCTCGCCGCTGGAGCGGGCGGTGTTCCTGCTACACGACGTGTTCGATGAAGAGTACGCGGCGGTGGCGGAAACCCTGGGCCGCACCGAGGCGGCGGTGCGCCAACTGGCCAGCCGGGCGCGCGAGCACGTGAGTGACGCGCGACCGCGCTTCTCGGTCACCCATGAGCATGCGGTGAAGCTGGCCGCGGCCTTCGCCGCGGCCTCGGCGGGGGCGGACGTCTCGGCGCTCTCCGCCATGCTGGCCGAGGATGCCGTGATGGTCACCGATGGCGGCGGCAAGCGGAAGGCGGCGTTGCGGGTCCTTGTCGGGCGCGACGACATCATCGGGCTGCTCCAGGGCCTGAAGTGGCGCCACGGGGCTCCGCTGTTCGAGCGCTTCGAGATGGTCCGGATCAACGGCGGGCCAGGCCTGATCGTCCACTTCCAGGACGGCCCGGAGACCATGGCCTTCGAAGCCGGCGCCGACGGCCGCATCACCGCCATCTACGCCATGCGCAACCCCGATAAACTCACCCACGTCTGAAGCGCCGCCGGCAAGAAGAAGAGGACCACGCTGCGGCGCTGACGCGCCTCGCCGGGTGAGGGGTCGGCGCGGCGCCGACCCCTCACGACTTACGGCATCAACACCGTGTCGACGACGTGGATGACGCCGTTGGACTGGAAGACGTTGGCGATAGTGACCTTGGACATGCCGCCCTTGGCGTCGGTGAGCCAGACGGCGCCGTTCTTGGAGGTGGCGGTGAGGGTCTCGCCCTGCACGGTCGTCAGCATGGCCTTGCCGCCACCCGCCTTGATCTTGGCGGCGATGTCGGCAGCGGCCATGCGGCCGGGGACCACGTGGTAGGTGAGCACGGTGGTCAGCGTGCCCTTGTTCTCGGGCTTCACCAGCATGTCCACCGTGCCTGCGGGCAGCTTGCCGAAGGCGGCGTTGGTAGGTGCGAACACTGTGAACGGGCCGGGGCTGGAAAGCGTGTCCACCAGGCCGGCGGCCTTCACCGCGGCGACCAGGGTGGTGTGATCCTTGGAGTTGACCGCGTTCTGGATGATGTTCTTCGACGGATACATGGCCGCGCCGCCCACCTGCACTGTCTTTTCGGACATCTCCGCAGCCGCTAAAGTCCCAAAGCTTGCGGACAGAGCAATACCAGCCGCGACGGCGGCCATCATCTTACCATTCATTCTATAGAGTCCTCAGTATGCAGCGCCTGAACCGGCGATGATATCTATACTGCTTACGAGGCCCTTTAAGATGCGGTCGGACACTACCTTTTCTGCAGAGCCGTGACCCGCATTCGCCGAGCTCACGCCAAACATGAAAAAGCGCCGGACACGCCGGCGCTTTTTGGGACCTGGACGGCGGCTAGACCGGCTTGGCGAGTTCGCCCACGCCGACCACTGGCCCCTGCGGGCCGTTGGGGTCCTTCGAGCCGCCCGGCTCTTCGATCGAGACGGCCAAGGCCGCGCCCGCAGCGATCTTACCGGCCATGTCGGTCTGCACCGGGATGATCTTGGACCTACCCGGCTCCAGGAAACCGAGCGGCTTGGGGTTCTCCTTGCCCGCGATGAGCCACAACTCCTGCACCTTCTGGGGGTTGGACCCCTCCGGGAGCAGGGACGTGACGATGACCGCCTGGCGGTCGGGATCGTAAGCCGCAACGAACAGTGGGACGGCGCGGCCGCTGGTCGCCGTCAGGCTCGCACTGATCAGCTCGCCCTGCGGCCGCACCTCCCGGACCTCGGTGACGATCCGCGGCGGCTGGGCCAGGATCACGGCGATGGCCGCCAGGCTGGCCGCGGCCAAGCCGAAGCCCCCCATGGCGGAGTTGCGCCAGAACCGCACGCGCCCGGTCGTGGCGGCGTTGTCATTGGCCGGCAGGCTGCGCTCGATCCGCCGCCACAGCTCGTGCGTCGGCGAGACCGCCGCGACCTCGGCGTACATCGGCGCCAGGCGCTCACGCCAGGCCTCCACCTCGGCCGCGAAGGCCGGCTCGCGGGCCATGCGCGCCTCGGCGTCACCTCGTTCCCGCGCGTTCAGCACGCCCAGGGCATGCTCGGCGGCGAAGGCTTCCGATTCAGAAAGATCAGGAGCTTCGCTCATGATTGGAGACATCCCTTGAGTTTCGCCAATCCCCGACGAATCCAACTCTTCACTGTCCCCAACGGAGCATCCATCCGCTGCGCCAGCGCCTCATAGGTCACACCCTCGAAGAACGCGGTGCGTATGACCTTCGCGGTTCGCTCGTCGAGCTCCGACAGGCACCCGTGAAGCCTGTTGCGATCATCCGCCGCCGACAGCAGCGTCTCTGCGCTGTCCGCCCCGTCGGGGATCTCCAACTCGTCCACCGGCTCTGCGTAGGCCAACGGACCGCGGGCCCGAAGACGGTCGATCGCCCGATTGCGGGCGATCGTGGACAGCCACGTCGTCACGCTCGCCCGGGTCGCATCGAAGCGGTCGGCGCGGCGCCATATCGTGACGTACACGTCCTGCAAAACGTCCTCACTCTCCTCGCGGTCAGACAGGATACGCAGGCAGACGCCAAAAAGCTTCGCAGAGGTGGCGTCGTACAATTGTCGCAGGGCCTCGCGGTCACCTCCGGCGACGCGCGTCATCAGCGGGGTGAGGATATCGGAGGTCGTCGCGGCGGCGGCCAAAGGTCGTCCCTACGGTTGAGTCCGCCAGTCGCGGACCTGTGCCGCGAAGCTGCCCGTCTCGGACCCAAGACGCAAGTACGGGCGCCTTCCTTTCCCGCGCAACGAGGGACAGATCAGCGCTTCGGAGGGGGGTCCGCGGCGTGCAGGCGCCTCTCTCCTAAGGGAAAGAAAGGGGCTGAGCTTGTGAGTGACGTCTGCGTCGGCCATATCCCTGCGATGGACGAAACCCTGTTGAATGAGGTCGTCGCGGCCGCTCGCAAGGCCGGCGCGGATGCGGCCGAGGCGGTCGGCGCTCAGCGGCGCAGCCTGTCGATCACGGTGCGCAATGGCGCGCTGGAGGAAGTCGAGCGCGAGGAGTCGCGAGACCTGGGCCTGCGGGTCTTCGTTGGCCGGCGACAGGCCACGGTTTCCGGCTCCGACATCTCGCCAGAGGCCCGCGCCAAGCTGGTGGAGCGCGCGGTGGCCATGGCCCGCCTGGCGCCGGAGGATCCCTACGCCGGTCTGGCCGACCCAGACCGGCTGGCGCGCGGCCCCTTGCCCGACCTGGACCTGTTCGACCCTGCCGAGCCATCGCCCGAGGCGCTGGAAGAGCGCGCCCGCATCGCCGAAGCCGCCGCTCGCGCCGTGCCCAAGGTGACCAATTCCGACGGCGGCAGCGGTTCATGGTCGTCCTCCGAGTGGACCATAGTGACCAGTGGCGGGTTCGCCGGTGTCCATCGCGCGTCGAGCTTCCACATCGGAGCCTCGGCCATCGCCGGCGACGAGGACGGCATGGAGACCGGCTACGACGGCCGCTCCACCCGCTGGCAAGCGGACCTGCCGGACCCTGAAACGCTGGGCGCCGAGGCCGGCCGCCGGGCCGCCGCTCGCCTGGGCGCGCGGAAGATCGCGTCGACCACCGCGGCGGTGATCTTCGAGAACCGTCTGGCCGGCTCGCTGATGAGCCCGCTGATCGGCGCCATCTCGGGTCCGGCGATCGCGCGCGGCACCTCGTTCCTGAAGGACAAGCTGGGCCAGAGGCTGTTCGCGAACGGTATTTACGTAACGGACGACCCGCACAAGCCGCGGGGCCTGGGCTCCTCGCCCTTCGACGACGAGGGCGTCGCCAACGGTCCCCGCAACTTGATCGACGACGGGGTGCTGACGACCTGGCTCCTGAACTCGGCTTCCGCCCGCCAGCTCGGCCTCACCACCACGGGCCATGCTTCGCGCGGACTGGCTGGGCCGCCGGGGGTGTCGACGTCGAACCTCACCTTCCAACCGGGCGAGCGCGACCAGGCCGGGCTCATGAAGGATGCCGGCAAGGGTCTTCTGGTCACCTCGATGTTCGGCCCGTCGCTGAACGGCAACACCGGCGACTGGTCGGTGGGCTGTTCCGGGTTTTGGTTCGAGGATGGCGAGCTCGCCTATCCCGTCAACGAGATCACCGTGGCCGGCAACCTGCTGGAGATCTTCGGCCGCGTGGTTCCGGGATCAGACCTCGAGATCCGCGGCTCCGCCAACGCCCCATCCCTGCTGGTCGACGGCCTGGCCATCGCCGGTCGATGAGCGAGCTGGCGGGCGACCTCGCCCTCATTCTCGACGCCGCCCACGAGGCCGGCGCGCTGGCCCGCGACCTGCGCCGCAAGGGCCTGGAGATCGAATACAAGGCGGACGACAACACCCCGGTGACCAACGCCGATCTGGCCACGGACAAGCTGCTGACCCGGCGCCTGCGCGCGGCGCGGCCGGACTATGGCTGGCTGTCCGAGGAAACCATCGACGACTCCAACCGTACGGAGCAGCGCAGGATCTTCGTGGTCGATTCCATCGACGGCACCCGCGCCTTCCTGAAGGGCCGGCCCTGGTGGTCGGTATCGATCGCGGTGGTGGAGGACGGCCGGCCGGCGGCCGGCGTGGTGTTCGCCCCTGAACTCGATGAGAGCTACACGGCCGCCGTCGGCAAAGGCGCGACGCTGAACGGGGCGCCGATCGCCCCCAGCGCCGTGGCCCTGCTCGATGACTGCCGGATGGTCGGCGACCCCGCCATGTTCCGCCACCCGGCGTGGCCGATGCCATGGCCGGAGATGCGGGTGGAGCCGCGCAACTCGACGGCCTACCGCATGTGCCTCGTGGCGGCCGGGGTGTTCGACGCGGCGGTGGCACCGGTGCGCAAGTGGGACTGGGACGTGGCCGCCGGCGACCTTATCGCGCAGGAAGCGGGCTGCTTCGTGGGCGATCACACCGGTGTTGCGTTTCGCTATAATCAGGCGCGTCCATCGCAGGCGAGCCTGATCTGCGCCACGCCGGCGCTGGCCCCGTTGATCCTGGCGCGCGTCTCCCATATCGGCGCGCGCTCCTGACCGCAGCTGAATCGAGCCCCCAATGCCCGACAAGCAACTCCTCCACCTCGTGATCGGCGGCGAACTGAAGTCGCTGGCAGGCCCGCCCGAGTTTGCCGACCTGACCAAGGTCGACCTGGTGGGCGCCTATCCCACCTATCGCGACGCCGAGCGGGCGTGGCGCGCCCGGGCGCAACAGACCGTCGATAACGCCCTGATGCGCTATTTCGTGATCCACGCGCACAAGCTGCTGGACCCGGACTCCGACGACCACGAGCACGACCACTAGCCGGGCAGCGGCCTGACGTAGCGCAGGCGCATCCGGGGCGCTCCGTCCGGCCCCTCGTCGTGCACGGTCCCGGCCTCTGTGAACCCCGCTGCCGCGGCCGTCCGCCGGGACCCGGTGTTGTCGGCGTCGATGTGCGCCTCCAGGCGTCGCGCGTGTTCGCCTCGGGCCGCTTCGCAGAGCAGCGCCACCGCTCGTGCCGCGAGGCCGCTGCCCCGGAAGGCGGGATAGATCCAGTACGAGACGTTCAGGCTCTCGGAATCGAGCCATCGCAGTTCACAGCCGCCCGCGAGCGCGCCGCCGGCCTCCCGGATCGCATAGACGATGTTCGGCCTCCCTGCGGCGCGCGCGGCGATCCAGCCGCGCATGACGTCTCGAACATGGTCCAGCGGCGCGGCCACGTCGGGATCGGGCGCGTCAAAGCGCAGCCGCATCTCGCGATCTTCCGCGGCGGCGTGGACCTCCGCGTCGGCCACGCGGTAGGCGTCGAGCCGGATGGTCTCGTCCGCCAGCACGTCGGGCAACCGCAAGGGCGCGTCCATCCGCCTACTCCCGTCTCAGCACGCTCTCGGTCAGCACGTTGCCCCACATGTTCGTGCGAAATTCGGCCTTCATGCCGGCGGGGTCGTACATCGGGCTCTCCACCCATTCCAGGAAGCTCAGCCCGGCCGGTTCGCCCTCGGTGAGGTAGCGGGCGAACGTGTAGTCGAGGACGCCCGTCTTGCCGTGACGGATGTGCAGGTAGCGGAAGCTGAGCTGCTCCAGAGCCTCGCGGATCGTCTTGCCCTTCCGAAAGTGCATGTAGAGGACGCTCATGATGCCGGCGCGGTCCGCACCGGACTTGCAGTGCATCAGGGCGGGATAGGCGATCGTCTCGAACAGCCGCTTGGCGCCCAGCACCCGCTCGCGGCTCGGGACCTCGCGTGAGGTGATGGTGAAGTCGACGAGGGTCATCCCCAGACGCTGGCAGGCGTCCTTCTCCAAGGCGTGGAAGCTCGCGTCGAAGCCGCCGCGGAGGTTGACGATGGTGCGGATGCCGCGGGCCTGCCAGGCGGCGATCTGGTGCGGCCAGGGCTGGTTGGCGCGCACCAGCTCCTCGGAGATCCAGTGGGCGTTGGAAAAGCCCAGCCGCAGGTAGGCGTGGTCGTTCCACAGGTAGTCGAGATAGGTCTTCACTCGGCCCCATGGGGTTGCGAGATCGAAGCCGGCGGGCGCGTCGGTCATCGCCGCTAGGTAGGCGAAAACGACAGCCGGGACTACCGGGCGATGGGCGGCGGCGGGAAGGCCAGCGGCGGCGCCGTGGCCCCTGGCGAGCCGGCCACCGCCGCGTCGTAGAGCGCCAGGCCGGCCGGGCTGTAGGTGACCGCCTCGACCAGCAGGAAGGCGCCCAGCATCGCTGCGACACCCCAGCCCCAGGCGGGGTGGACCCGTCCCCGCCGCCGCCAGTCAGTGACCATGCCCGCCAGCGGAAACAGCATCGTCGCTGCGAAGGTCGCCTCCCACGCCCAGGGGATCAGCAGCGGCATGGGGAGCAGGCGGCCGAAGCCAGGCCCCAGCAGCATCGCCATGGCGCAGAAGTGCAGGCGCCGGTGCCAGTCCGTCTGGCGCCGCAACAGGATCGCCGCGGCGGTCAGGCCCGCGAAGGCGAACAGCGACACAGGGTCGAAGACCAGGAACTGCAGCGGCCGGAAGAAGAACGGGACCCCGCCCCGGCGCAGCATGGCGACCGTCACCAGGCAGCCCAGCACGAGCATCGCCGCGATCCAGCCGATGCTGAGCCAGCCCAGGCGCCGGTGGAGGGCGGTGCGGCCCGTCGCGGCGAACACGTTCTGCAGCAGGTAGATCCCCAGCCAGCCCATGAAGACGACGGCGTGCGCGTGGACGAGCAATGGCGCGGCGAAGCTGGACCGCCCCATGGCCAGCTGAAGTGAAAAGCCAGACACCAGCACCACCGCCATGGCGATGGCGCCGCCCAGGAAGAAGCCCTCGTCCCCATCGGCGGTCAGGGGTGGCCTGTCAGCGATGATCGCCATTTCGATCTCCCACAGCCATGCTACCGCCAATGGTGAAGCTCTGCCACCGCCGCTTGACGCGCCGGCCGCAACGTCCGATCCCAAGCCGATGAGCGAGCGTCCCCCGCCGGAGCTGCCTGCCCGCGCCCTGATCGCCCGCGTGGCGCGGATCTATCTGGCGCCGCGGTGGATGGGTTGGACGACCGCGATGCTGGCGGCGGCGGCGGTGGCATACTGCAGCGCCATGCTGGTGCAGATCATCGAGCCGGCGGCCAACGACCTCCTGGTGTTCAAGAAGCCCGGCGCGCTGCTTGCCATCCCGATCACGATCGGCGCGCTGGCGATCGGGCGAACGGTGGCCCAGGTGATCCAGGCCACGCTGGTGAACCGGATCGGCAACGCCGTGGTCGGCGACGTGCAGGTGCAGCTGTTCGGCAAGCTGGTGCGGGCCGACCTGGCGCACCTGCGCAGCCGCCACTCGGGCTCCTATGTCGCCTCCGTGCTCTACGACGCCGGGCTGATCCGCGAGGCCGCGACCGCGGGGATCGTGAACTACACCCAGAACCTGCTGACGCTGCTCGGCGCGATCGTGGTGATGGTGGGCAACGACTGGGCGCTGACCCTGGTGCTGCTGACGGTGGCGCCGCTGGCCAGCGTGATCATGCGCCGGTTCTCGAGACGGACGACCAAGGCCGCCCGTGGCGCCATGGCGGAGACCTCCAATCTGTCGTCGGCGATCATGGAGAGCCTGGACGGCGTCCGGGTCGTAAAGCTGGAGAACCGCGAAGCCTACGAGGAGGGCCGTGTCGCCGAGGTGGTGCGACGGCGGCAGAAGCACCTCACGAAGGGCGCCAACGCGCGGGCTCGCGCCGCACCGGCCACCGAGCTGCTGATGACCCTGATCATCGCGGCGGTGTTCGCCTACGCCGGCTGGCGGGCGACGCACGGCGAGATGAACGCTGGCGCGTTCTTCTCCTTCGTCGCGGCGCTGACCATGGCCTCCCAGGCCCTGCGCCAGCTCGCCAACCTGCAGACGGTGTTCGCCGAGGGCATGAGCGCGGCGCAACGCCTGTTCGCGGCGCTGGACGTCGAGCCTGAGGTGCGCGAACGCCCTGGCGCCGCCGACTTGCCGAACGGCGCGGCGACGATCGCGTTCGCCGACGTCGGCTTCACCTATGGCGCAGAAGGTCCGCCGACCCTGAGCAACGTCAGCTTCCAAGTGCGGCGCGGCGAGACGGTGGCGTTGGTCGGCCCCTCCGGTGGCGGCAAGACCACGATCCTGAACCTGATCCCGCGCTTCTATGACGTGACCGACGGCCGCGTGACGATCGACGGCCACGACGTGCGGGACGTGACCCTGGCGTCGCTGCGCGAGCAGATCGCCCTGGTCACCCAGGAGCCGTTCCTGTTCGACGACACGATCCGGGCGAACATCGCCTACGCGCGGCCGCAGGCCAGCGACGCGGAGGTCGAGGCGGCGGCGCGCGCGGCGGCGGCTCACGACTTCATCGCCGCCCTGCCCGACGGCTATGGCGCGACCGTGGGCGAGGCCGGAACGCGGCTGTCGGGCGGCCAGCGGCAGCGGATCGCCATCGCCCGGGCGTTCCTGAAGGACGCGCCGATCCTGCTGTTGGACGAGGCCACCAGCGCGCTGGACACCGAGAGCGAGGCCCAGGTGCAGGCGGCCCTGAAGCGGCTGATGGCGGGGCGCACCACCATCCTGATCGCCCATCGCCTGTCGACCGTGCGGGGCGCCGACCGGATCTACGTGATCGACGCCGGCCGCATCGTGGAAACCGGCGACCACGGCGCCCTGGTGAAGCAGCGCGGCCTCTATGCGCGCCTGGCGAGGCGCCAGGACCTGGAGGCGGAGCCGGCGGCTTGAAGGGGTTCCTGCGCAGCGACGGGGTGCAGGCGCTGCTGGGCTGGCTGCTGGGGACCTATCTGCGGGTGGTGCTGCGCACCGTTCGCTGGCGGCACGAGAACGTCGCCTGCGTCGAGCCGGTCCTGGCGGATGATACGAGGGGCGCCATCGCGCTATTCTGGCACGGCCGCATCCCGCTCTGCCTGGCGACCGCGCCTCAGTGGTGGAGGAAGCGCACCCGGGCGCTGATCTCGCCCTCGGCGGACGGGGAGTTCATCGCCCGCGCCCTGGCCATGTCCGGCTTTCCCGCGATCCGCGTCTCGTCCGCCAAGCCCGGCGACACGAAGAAGATGCGCCAGGCCGTGGCGGCTATCCGCGAGGCGACGAGCTGGGTGAGGGGCGGCGGCGCATTGGTGGTGACGCCTGACGGCCCGCGCGGGCCCAACGAAGTGATCGCCGAGGGATCGCTTCAGATCGCCCGGCGCTCGGGCCAGCCGGTATATCTGATGGGCGTCGCGGCCAGCCCGGCCTGGCAGTCGGCCAGTACGTGGGACCGGGTCATGTTCGCCGCACCGTTCGGCCGCGGCGCGGTGGTGTGGGACGGCCCGCTGTACGTGCCCGCCGATGCCGACGGCCCGGCCATCGCGGTCCTCATCGCGGATTGGTCCGCGAGACTCTCGGCCGCGACGCGGCGGGCGGAGGGGATGGTCGCGCGCTAGCCGCCGTTACTTGGTAGCGCATTGATCGCCCCGGCGGTCGGTGGGACATAGGCGTGGATGGCGCACGATCATCATCATGGGCACGACCACAGTCACCACGCACCGGCGAACATGGGCCGGGCGTTCGCGATCGGGGTGGGCCTGAACCTGGCGTTCGTAGCGGCGGAGGTGGCGGCGGGGCTATGGACCGGGTCACTGGCGCTGCTGGCCGACGCTGGGCACAACCTCTCCGACGTGCTGGCCCTGTTGCTGGCCTGGGGCGCCACTGTCCTGGCCCGCAGAGCGCCGGCCGGGCGGCGGACCTACGGGCTGCGCAAGGGCACCATCCTGGCCTCGCTGGCCAACGCGGTGCTGCTGTTGGTTGCCGTAGGGGTGATCGTCTCAGAGGCGGTGCGCCGGTTCGCCTCGCCCGCGCCGCTGGACACCGACGTGGTCATGCTGATCGCGAGCCTGGGGGTGCTGATCAACGGCGCCACGGCGATGCTGTTCATGCGCGGCAGCCAGGCGGACCTCAACGTGCGCGGCGCCTTCCTGCACATGGCGGCCGACGCCGGCGTGTCGCTGGCGGTGGTGGCAGGCGCCTTCCTGATCGCGACGACTGGCCATCTGTGGATCGACCCGGCGCTCAGCCTGCTGATCGCCGCCGTCATCGTGCTGGGAACCTGGGGCCTGCTGCGCGATTCCGCCGACCTGGCGCTGGACGCCGCGCCGCGGGCGATCGATGTGGACGAGGTACGCGGCTGGCTGTCGGGGCTGCCGGGGGTCGAGGATGTCCACGACCTGCACATCTGGGCGCTGTCAACGACCGAGACCGCCATGACCGCCCACCTGTTGCGGCCACAGAACCGCGACGCCGACCGCTTCCTGGCGCTGGCCAGCGAAGGGCTGGCGCACCGTTTCCACATCGCCCACACCACGTTGCAGGTGGAGACCGACTCAGGCTGCGCCCTCGCCTGCGCGAAGGTGGCGTGATCCCGACCTTGCCGCTCGCCCTCTATGGCGCAGCGACGGCAATGCTCGAACCGTTCGCGCCGCTGGTCCTGAGAGGAAGGGCCCGTCGCGGCAAGGAGGACACAGCGCGGCTCTCCGAGCGGTTGGGGCGAGCTGGCGTCCCGCGCCCGGACGGCGGGCTGGTCTGGCTGCATGGAGTGAGCGTCGGCGAGGCGACCTCGCTCCTGCCGCTGGTCGCCGGCTTGCTGACGCGGCGGCCGGACCTCGCCATCCTGGTCACTTCTGGCACGGTCACGGCGGCGGCGATGCTCGCCCGGCGGCTGCCTGATGGGGTGCTCCACCAGTTCGCGCCGGTGGATACGCCGGGAGCCGTGCGCCGCTTCCTCGACCACTGGCGACCGGACGCGGCAGTCTTCGTGGAGAGCGAGCTGTGGCCCAACCTGATCGCCGCTGCGCGGGCGCGGGGCGTGCGCCTGGCGCTGGTCTCGGCGCGGATGACGCAGGCGAGCGCCCAGCGCTGGGGGCGCTGGGCGGCGTCGGCGCGGGCGCTGCTGGGCGCCTTCGAGCTGATCCTGCCACAGGACGAGGCCACGGAGGCGCGGCTGCGCAGCCTGGGTGCCGCGCTTGGATCGCACGTGAACCTGAAGCGGGTAGGCGAGCCGCTGCCGTTCGATCCCGACGCGCTCAACCGGATGCGCGACGCCGCGGGCCGTCGCTCCGTCGTGCTGGCCGCAAGCACCCACGAAGGCGAGGAGGAGATCATCGCCGACGCCTTTCGGCGGGCGCTGCGCGATCCGGACGAGGCGTTGCTGGTGATCGCGCCGCGGCATCCCGGGCGCGGCGGCCGGCTGCGGACGCTGCTGAATGCCCACAGCCGGTCGGCCAACGAGCCGCCGACCGGAGCCGTATATCTCGCCGACACGCTCGGCGAACTCGGCCTCTTCTTCCGGCTGGCCGACGTTGTGGTGATGGGCGGCAGCTTCGTCCCCGGGATCGGCGGCCACAATCCGCTGGAGCCGGCGCGGATCGGGCGGCCCATCCTGACTGGGCCGGATACCTTCAATGCGGCGGATGTCTACGCCGAGATGTTCGCCGAAACCTGCGCCATCGAGGCGTCCGACGCTACCACACTCGCGCGCCACATCCGCGGCCTGCTGGACAACCCGGCGATCGCGCGGCGGATGGGCGAAGCGGCCGCGGGCTATGCGCAGCGCCAGGGCGCCGCGCTGGATAGGGCGCTGGCGTTGATCGAGCCCCTGCTGCCGGCATGAAGCTCAGCACGCCCCGCTGGTGGTATCTTCGACGCACGCGCGTGGCCCCGGTCATGCGGCTGGCGCTGACGCCGCTGTCGTGGATCTGGGCGGCGGCGACGGCGCGGCGGATCGCTCGCGGGCGGCCGTTCGACCCGGGTATCCCCGTGATCTGCATCGGCAACCTCACCCTGGGTGGCGCGGGCAAGACGCCGGTAGCCCGCGAGATCGCGCGCCGGGTGGGCGCACCGGTGCTGTCGCGCGGCTACGGCGGAGTCCTCCCCGGCCCGGTGCGGGTGGACCCGGGGCGGCATACGGCCGGCGAGGTGGGCGACGAGCCGCTGATGCTGGCGGGCGACCTGACCGTCTGGGTCAGCCGCGACCGCGCCGCCGGGGCGCGGGCGGCGGCGGACGATGGGGCGAGGCTGATCGTCATGGACGATGGCCACCAGAACCCCGACGTCGCCAAGACCCTGTCGATCGTGGTGGTCGACGGCGAGACGCGGGATGACGAGTGGCCGTTCGGCGACGGCCGCGTGTTCCCGGCCGGTCCGCTCCGCGAGCCGCTGAAGGTCGGTCTGGCCCGCGCCGACGCCGCCGTGGTCCTGTTGCCCATCGACGTCGCGGCGGCCGATCCGGAGCTGCTGGCGGCGCTCTCCTCCGTGCCGGTTCTGGTGGCGCGGCTAAGGCCGGCCGGGGCGCCGTCCGCGGGGCCACAGGTGGGGTTCGCGGGCGTCGGCAAGCCCTGGAAGGTGGAGCGCAGCCTCCGTGCCGCCGGCTGCGAGCTGGCGGACTTCTGGCCGTTCCCGGACCACCACGCCTATGACGAACCGACCCTGCGCCGCCTGGCCGAGCGCGCGGCGCAATTCGGCGCGGGGCTGATCACCACCGAGAAGGACTGGGCCCGCCTGCCGCCGGCGTGGCGCGATCGCGTGACGCCCTGGCCCGTGCGCGCGGTGTTCGAGGACGAGGCGGCGCTGGACGCTCTCCTGGCGCGCGCCTAGGCGGCAGAGGCGGGCGCGAGCGCCGCGACGGCCGACGCGCGCCCCGGAGCGCTCTCCTTCATGAGGACCATGGCGACGAGGCCGAGCCCAACCGCGGTGGTCATGTACCAAGCGGGAGCCATGGGGCTGCCGGTCACCTTGATGAGCCACGTTGCGAAGAACTGAGCGCCGCCGCCGAAGACCGAGATGGCCAGGGCGTAGACGAGCGCAAGGCTGCCCGCGCGGGTTCGCCTGGGCAGTGACTCGGTGATCGCCACGAGGTTGGACGTGGTGGCGAGCGACGCCAACGCGCTGATCAGGAACGTCGCCCCATAGAGGACCGCGGGCGCCTTGAAGGTGTTCATCAGCCAGTAGCAGGGCAGCGCCACCGCCAGCAGGCCGATCCAGGGGATGATCATCATCGGCTTGCGACCGAAGCGGTCTGACAGCACGCCGCCAGCGAAGCTGAAGACCATGCCCGCCCCGCCGCTGGCGACGGTCGCGCCAAGCGAGACGTTCGCAGGCAGGCCAAGGGTCGCCTGGGCGTAGGTCGACAGGTACGTGAGCATGTAACTGACCGTGGTGCCGGCCGCGAGGATCATGAACGCGCAGACGAGCAACCGGACATATCCGTTCAATGCCGACGGGGGAGCTTCGCTCGGCGGCGCCGGCTGATGCAGGGTCTCCTCGAGGCTGTGCCGCAGCATCAGGCCAATCGGGATGATGACGCCGCCCAGAAGGAAGGCCACCCGCCAGCCCCACGCGTCCAGGGCGGCGGCCGAGAGGAGCGTAGCCAGCACCACGCCCACGGCGCCCGCCGCGAAGGACGCCGCTTCCTGGCCGACATACTGCAGGGACACGAAGAAGCCGCGCCTTCCGGGAGGGGCCGCCTCCATAAGATAGGCTGTGCTCGATCCAAGTTCGCCGCCAAGCGCGAAACCCTGGATCATTCTCAGTATGATCACGACGATGGGGGCGGCCATGCCGATAGCGGCATAGGAGGGCGTGACGGCGATCCCCAGCATGGCCGCGCCCATCAGGCCGAAGGACAGCAGCATCGCGGGCTTGCGTCCGAGGCGGTCGGCCAAGCGCCCGATGACCAGCGCGCCCAGCGGCCGGGTGAGGAAGCCGGCGCCGAATGTGGCCAGGGAGGCCAGCAGGCTCGTGGTGGGGTCATTCGACGGGAAGAAGGTGCGCCCTATCTGCACCGCGAAGTAGGCGTAGGTCAGGAAGTCGTAGAACTCGAGCGCGTTGCCACTGACCACAGCCGCCACGTGGC
Organism: uncultured Phenylobacterium sp.; assembly: GCF_902826855.1. Lineage (GTDB taxonomy): Bacteria > Pseudomonadota > Alphaproteobacteria > Caulobacterales > Caulobacteraceae > Phenylobacterium. The sequence continues at coordinate 22,866 of NZ_CADEGK010000040.1, forward strand.
GCGCAGGCGGCCCTGCGCGCGCGTCACCCGCGATCGACGCCATGAGACTTCCCCCAACCCGTTGGGGAGCCGGCCATGATGCTCGGCACAAGTCAATCGAACCCTGAGAGCGTTCAGGGATCTGGCGCGAGACGCCACAAACGCTGGCAACGGGTCGGACCCGGACCTTGTCTTCCGCCCGAGGCCGCCCTTAACCGCGGTTGGCTCTAGGCCGCCCCGGCCTTCTGCGCGAAAGCCCAGCCTGTCTTGGCCATCACGCCCACGCGCTCGGCCTGCTGCGCCGCCTCCGGGTGGTTGGCCGTGCCGTCACGCACGCGCCCGACGATCCCCTGGTAGATGCCGCAGAGGCGGAAGGCATTGTAGGCGAAGTACCAGTTGAGGTCCGGCAGGCCCGCGCGACCGGTCTGTTCGCAGTAGTAGGCCACCGCCTCGTCCATGGTCGGAATGCCGTGGGCCTTCAGGTCCGGCAGTTGCGAGATGCTGCCGTTGATCCAGTTCATCAGGAGGTAGGTGAAGTCCGCCAGCGGCTCGCCCAGGGTGCCGAGTTCCCAGTCCAGCACCGCGGTCACCCGCGGCTCGGTGGGGTGGAAGATCATGTTGTCGAGGCGGTAGTCGCCATGGACGATCGAGGTCCGCTCCTGCTCGGGAACGGTCTTCGGCAGCCACTCGATCAATCGGTCGACCTCCGGGTTCACCTCGGTCTGGGAGGCCTTGTACTGCTTGGTCCAGCGATCGACTTGGCGGGACATGTAGTTGCCCGGCCGGCCGTAGTCCTCGAGGCCGATGGCGGCGTAGTCGGTATTGTGCAGGTCGGCCAAGGTCTTGATCTTCGCCCTGTAGATGGCGCCCCGCTCGGCGGGCTCGTACTGCGGCAGGGTCTGGTCCCAGAGGATCCGGCCCTCGACCATGTCCATGATGTAGAACCAGGTGCCGATCACGCTGTCGTCGGTGCACAGCGCATAGGCCTTGGCCACGGGGAAGCCCGTGGGACCCAGCGCGCTGATCACCTTGTACTCGCGATCGACGGCGTGGGCCGAGGGCAAGAGCTTCCCCGGCGGCTTGCGGCGCAGGACGTACTTCTTGCCCGGCGTGACGAGCTGATAGGTCGGGTTGGACTGGCCGCCCTTGAACTGGCGGACCTCCAGCGGCCCGGCGTAGCCCTCGACATTGGTCTGCATCCAGCGTTCGAGCGCGGCCTGGTCGAACCGGTGGTTCTCCGCGACCTCCTTGGTGCCGGTGTTGGCCTGTTCACGAGCCTGTTCGGCGGCGACGGCTTCGGCCATGGCGTTTCCCCTGCATTGGTTGCGCACGTTCTATCGACCGATCCCGGCCGGGAGCAAGGCTTGACGCGGCGTCCGACCACCCGCAACTCGTGGCCATGGTCGAGGACCTCACGTCGATCATCGAGATCGCCGCCCCGCGCGAGGCGGTGTGGCGCGCCCTCACCGAGCCAGCGCTCGTGACCCAATGGATGGGCTGCCTGCGCTTCCAGCCGATTGCCGGCCACATCTTCTACCTGCAACCTGACCGGGCGCGACGGTCGGCTGACGATGTGAGCGATGCCATCGCCTGCCGGATCGAGATCCTGGACGCCCCGCGGCGGATCTCCTTCAGCTGGGGCTTCCCGGACGTGCCCGACACCTGGGTGGACATCCGCCTGCGCCGCATCCCCGGCGGCACCTACGTGCGCCTGGTCCACTCCGGCTGGAACCAGTTCGACGATCGGGAAACGGAGGATGTCCGCGGCGGCCTGGGCCACGCCTGGCACAGCGTGGCGCTTCCCAGGCTCCGACAAGTGGTGGAGCAGTCAGGACCGCAATGGGCGCTCTCACCATAGAATCGTCGTGGCCCGGACAAGCCCGGCCATTGACGATCAGGTGGGAGAGAGCGCTCGCCAGCCGATGTCGCGGCGGTGGAAGCCGCCCGGGAAATCGATGGCGTCCACGGCGGCGTAGGCCTTGTCGCGGGCCTCGCGAAGGGTAGGCGCGCGGGCGCACACATTGAGGACGCGGCCGCCGGCAGCGCGCAAGGTTCCGGCGGCGTCCACCTTCGTGCCCGCGTGGAATACGACGACGTCGGGGCCGAAGTCGGCGTCGGCGCCGGTGATATCGCCGCCGGCCTTCGGCGCGGCCGGATAGCCCTCGGCCGCCAGCACCACGCAGACAGCGGCGTCGTCCCGCCACACCGGCGGCGCAATCTCCGCCAACCGGCCCGTAGCGCACGCCATGAGGTACGGGACGAGGTCGCTTTCCAGCCGCAGCATAAGCACCTGGCACTCCGGGTCGCCGAAGCGGGCGTTGAACTCCACCAGCTTGGGGCCGGCGCGGGTCGCCATCAGCTCCACGAACAGCACCCCACGATAGGGCGCGCCGTCCTTGGCAATGCCAGCGAAGGCGCGCTCGGCCAGCCGCTCGCGCACCTGATCCACCAGTTCCGGCGTGAATACCGGCGCCGGCGAGTAGGTCCCCATGCCGCCGGTGTTGGGCCCCTTCTCGCCGTCGAAGGCGCGCTTGTGGTCCTGGGCCCAGCCGAACAGCATCGAGGTGGTGCCGTCGCAGAGCGCGAACAGCGAGCCGATCTCGCCCTCCAGGAACTCCTCGATCACCACCCGCGCTCCGGCGGCGCCGAACCGGCCGCCGAACGCGTCGTCGATCGCGGCCTCGGCCTCCGCTCGTTCGGCGGCGATCACCACACCCTTGCCGGCCGCCAGCCCATCGGCCTTGATCACATAGGGCGGGATGAAGCGGCCCAGCGCCGCCTTGGCCTCGGCCGCGGTCTCGCACACGGCGTAGGTCGAGGTGGGCAGGCCGTGGCGGTCGCAGAAGGCCTTGGTGAAGGCCTTGGAGCTCTCCAGCCGGCCGGCGGCCGCGGTGGGCCCGAAGCAGGCTATGCCCGCAGCCTCAACGGCATCGGCCAGCCCCGCCTCCACCGCCGATTCCGGACCGATCACCACCAAGTCCGCGGCGATCTCGCGGGCCAGCGCGACCAGGCCGGCCACGTCTGTCGCCGCCACCTCGCGTAGCTCGCAGTGGGCCCCCATGCCGGGGTTGCCGGGGGCAGCCACCAGACGCCTGACCAATGGCGAGGCGGCGATCTTCCAGGCCAGCGCATGCTCGCGCCCGCCCGAGCCCACAAGCAGGATGTTCATGGCGCGGCTTTGGCGCGGGCCGCCTAAGGGGTCAAGGGGAGACGCCGCCCCTCGCCCAGCGGCCCACAGCCATCCGCGCGTCCGGACTCTCGGCCTTTGGGGCGCTCGAGGCCGGCCAGGTGACCTCGGCCGGATCGCGCGTCAGGCGCCACGCCGCCGC
>NZ_CADEGK010000041.1:0-20033 GCF_902826855.1 uncultured Phenylobacterium sp.
TGGGTGTCGACGAGGGGCCACAGGGCGAAGGCGAAGGCTGCCGAGGCTACCGCGCCGGCCATGTAGATCGCGCGGCGTCCGAACCGGTCCGACAGCGCGCCAGCGATCGGCAGGCTGGGCGCCGAAAGCAGCGTCCCCAGCAGCAGCGCCCACAGCACCTTCGGCCGGTCCATGCCCAGCGTCTGCACACAGTAGGAGACCAGGAAGGTGATCACGAGATAGAAGCACCCATTCGCAGCGACGAAGGAGCCGCCCGCCAGAAGTATTTCCTTCGGATGCTTGGCGATGACCTTGAAGATCGGGCTGCCCGAACCTTTCGCCTGGGGTTCTTTCGCGGCCTCCAGCGCCTTGAACTCAGGCGTGTCCTCCAACTTGATCTGCACGTAGAGGCCCAGCCCCACCAGCACCACGCTGAACAGGAACGGAACCCGCCAGCCCCAGGTCTGGAACGTCTCCGGCGCCAGCGTGGCGGTCATGACCAGGAACACGACGTTGGCCAGCACCACGCCGGCCGGCACCCCCAGCTGCGGGAAGCTACCGAAGAAACCCTTGCGGTGCGGCGGTGCGCTCTCGGTCACCAGGAGCGCCGCCCCGCCCCACTGGCCGCCCACCGCCAGCCCCTGAGCGAACCGCAGCACGATCAGCGCCAGCGGCGCGGCGATCCCGATCTGGCCGTAGGTCGGCAGGAGCCCGATCAGCGTCGTCGCCGCCCCCATGACCAGCAACGCCACCACCAGCGCCCGCTTGCGCCCCACGATGTCCCCAAAGTGCCCGAACACGGCCCCCCCAACCGGCCGCGCCACGAAGCCTACGGCAAACGTCGAATATGCGGCGATCTGGGAGACGGCCGCTGGCATGTCCGCTGGAAAGAAGATTTTCGGGAATACCAGCGCCGCGGCGGTCCCGTAGATGAAGAAGTCGTACCATTCGATGGAGCTGGCCCCCACCGATGTGCCGATGATCTTGGCGAGCTTGTTCTTCTCGAGCTGCGGCGCAGCGGCGGCGGTCATGCGAAGGCCCTCCCACGGCGCGTCTGCGAGCGCCTTGGTGGCGACTATGGCACGGGATTCGCGGGATGGGGGCTCCAGGCGAAAACGGCCTGCTTGACGGAACGCTAGGCCGCCCGACCGCGCCGGTTCAGGCTGCCGGCATGGACGAGTCCCAGCCCTGCGCCAGAGTTGCGCCGTTCGTCGGGCTCACGGTAGTCCTGTCGCTACCGCTCTGGCTGCTCGCCGCCTGGGTGCAGGCTGAGCCGCTTCCCGGCCTGCCGCTGAGCGCCCTGATGGCTTTCTGCCCCGGAATGGCGGCGCTGATCCTGCTGGCCCTCGCCAGTGGTCCGCAGGCGGCGCGGACCCTCCTTGCGCGCACGTTCGACTTGCGCCGGATGCGGGGACACTGGGCCTGGGCGGCGATGATCGGCCTGATGCCGGCTGTCGCGACGGCCGGCTATGGGCTGCAGCGGGCGGGCGGGCTCGCAGGCGCCGGTGACCCGTCCGCAGCCTGGGCGCCGCTGCTGATGCTCGCCGTCTTCTTCGCCGCGGCGCTGGGCGAGGAGCTCGGCTGGTCCGGCTACGTGCTCGAGCCAATGCAGCGGCGTTGGGGCGAACTCGCCGCCGCCCTCGTCCTGGGCGCTCTCTGGACGGCCTGGCACGTGCTGCCGTTCCTGCAGGCCGACCGCAGCGCCGACTGGATCGCGTGGCAAAGCGCCAAGACCGTCGCCGTGCGGGTGGTCATGGTGCGGCTCTATCTCGGCTCCGGCCGCAGCCTCTTCGCCGTCACGCTGTTCCACGCCCTGGACAACGTGGCGGCCTTTTCACTGCCCCTCTATGGCGCCGCCTACGACCCGCAGTTCACCGCCCTGGCGGTATCCGCCATCGCCCTCGCTATGTTTGTGGGACGTCGAACGCACGGCGGCCGTCGCAACGGTTCCCTGGTCTGAGGCCCTACAGGTGGGCCAGCTCGGCTGAGAGCGTTGCCATGTCGGGGGGCAGGGAGCTCTCGCAGCGGACCGTCTCGCCGGTGACGGGGTGGCGGAAGCCGAGCACGGCGGCGTGCAGGGCCTGGCGGTGGAGCTGTGCCGTTTCGATGGCGGCGCGAACGGGGGCCGCCGGGGCGCCGGAGCCGTAGACCGGATCGCCCAGGCAGGGCGTCCCCTTGCTGGCCAGGTGCACGCGGATCTGGTGGGTGCGGCCGGTCTCCAGGCGGCAGGCGAGGCGGGCCGCCAGCGGCTTCGCGGCCGGGCCGAACGTCGCCTCGGTGGCGTAGTGAGTGATGGCGTGTCGGCCGCCCGTCCTGACGAGCGCCATCTTCTTGCGGTCGTGGGTGGACCGCGCGATCGCGCCTTCGATGGTCCCGCGGGCCGGATGCGGCGCGCCGCGGGTGAACGCGATGTAGACGCGGTCGATGTCGTGGGCGGCGAACAGGGCCGACAGGCCCTGGTGGGCGGCGTCGGACTTGGCGGCGACGATGACACCGGAGGTGTCCTTGTCGATGCGGTGCACGATGCCGGGGCGCATGACACCGCCAATGCCGGAGAGGCTGTCGCCGCAGTGATGGAGGAGGGCGTTGACCAGCGTGCCGCTCTCGCTCCCGGGGGCCGGGTGGACCGCCATGCCGGGTGGCTTGTCGACCACGATCAGGTGGGCGTCCTCGAACAGCACCACGAGCGGGATGTCCTCGCCCTGCGGCTCGGCCGCGATGGGGGGCGGGACCTCAATGCGATAGTCGCCGGGGGTGGCGCGGGCCGAGCCGCTGCTCAGAACCGCGCCACCGACTCTCACCCGACCCTCGGCGATCAGCGCCTGCAGGCGCGCCCGCGAGAATTCCGGCAAGCGGTCAGCCAGGAGTTTGTCGATCCGCCCGCCCGCGTCGGCCGCCTCCACCACGACGACGCGCAGGCCATAAACCTCCTCCGCGTCGTCGGGCGACTCAGAGGCCATGCTTCTCGCTGGCGTCCTCTTCGCGACCGGTGATGGAGCCTTCGGTGAACAGGTATTCCTTCAACTGCTCGGCGACCTCGGCGTCGTTGCGGCGCATCCACTCCAGCACCATGGAGGCGTGCTCCAGTTCTTCGCGGGCGTTGTGCAGCAGGATGGCCTTCAGCTCGGGGTTCTCGGTGTCGTCGGCCCGCTGGCGGTACCAGTCGACGGCCTCGAACTCCTCCATCAGCGAGGTGATTGCATAGTGCATCTCCAGTGTCTTCCTGGAGAGCTTCTCGCGGGCGACGTGCAGGGCTTCGCTGGCCATCGGTGTCGTACTCCTGTGCTATGGCTCCGTCATATCGGGCGCTGTGACTTGGGGAGCAACCGCCATGAAGATTGACCGTCGAAAAGCCTTGGCCTTGCTCGGCTTGAGCGCGGCAGCGCCCGCGGCGGCCGGCGGCCCCGGGGTCAGCTTCCGGCACGGCGTGGCGTCCGGTGACCCGACCCAGACGAAAGTGGTGCTCTGGACCCGGATCACACCCGACAGGGCTGGTGACGAGGTTCCCTACACATGGGAGCTCTTGCCGATCGACCGGCGCGCGGGAGGTGTGAAGCGGGGCGTCGGCGTCACGGGGCCGGACCGCGACTACACGGTCAAGGTCGATGCGACCGGGCTCGACGCGGGCCGCGCCTATACCTTCCGCTTCGAGTCCGGCGGCGTGATTTCGTCGGAGGGCCGTACACGCACGCTGCCCGCAGGCGCGACCAAGGACGTGGTGATGGCCGTCGCCTCCTGCGCCCTCTACCCGAACGGCTATTTCAACGCCTACCAGGCCATCGCAGACCTGCCGCGCGTCGACCTCGTCGTGCACCTGGGCGACTACATCTACGAATACGGCGGCCCGGGGAGCTACGGCATGGACTCCGCGGTGGCAAAGGAGCGGCCGCACGACCCGCCGCACGAGATCGTAAGCCTGGCCGACTATCGCCGCCGCCACGCGCAGTACCGCACCGACCCGGGCCTGCAGGCGGCCAGCGCGCGTGCGCCCTGGGTCGTGTCCTGGGACGACCACGAAACGGCCAACGACAGCTTCGCAGGCGGCGCCCAGAACCACGATCCGAAGGACGAGGGCGAGTGGAACGTCCGCAAGGCCGTGGCGCTGAAGGCCTACTACGAGTGGATGCCGATCCGCGAGCCGGCGCCCGGCGTCGGCCTCGCCGAGGCGTCCATGCGCAGCTTCCGGATCGGCGACCTGGCGCAGCTGATCATGATCGAGACCCGGCTGACCGCGCGCGACCAGCAGCTGAACCTGCAGCGCGACCTGCCCAAAGTGGATGGCAGGCCCGACGTAGCAGCCTTCAACGCCAAGCTGAACGACCCCGACCGGCGCATGATGTCGCCCAGGCAGGCGGCCTGGGTCGCCGCCGAGGCTGCCCGGTCGGTCAAGGCGGGCCATGCCTGGCAGGTCCTGGGCAACCAAGTGATCATGGCCCGGGTGCGGCCGTTCAGCCCCAAGGCGGTGCTGACGCCCGAGCAATATGCCGCCATACCCGAGCGCAACCGCGCGCGCGTCCAGGCCGCTGAGGAGAACGCCGCCCTCGGCCTGCCGACCACGCTCGACATGTGGGAAGGCTACCCCGCCGACCGCGAGCGGCTTTGCGGCGTGCTGAAGGGCGCCGGCGCTCGGCCGATCGTGCTGGCCGGCGACGCCCACTCCTTCTGGGCCAACGAGCTGCACGACGCCAAGGGGGCCTACGTCGCCTGCGAGTTCGGCACGACCGGGATCACCAGTCCGGGCGCGGGTGAGATCGCGCCCGGCGTCGACTACGGCGTTGCGCTGGCGAAGGCCAACCCGGAAGTCGTGTTCAACGACCAGGTCCACCAGGGCTTCGTCCTGCTGACCCTCACGCGCGAGGCGGCCCGAGCCGACATGGTGGCGGTTTCGACCATCATCTCGAAGGACTTCGAGACGCGCACGGTGAAGAGCTTCCGCACGATCCCGGAGGGCAAGGGACTCTCGAAGCTGAAGGAGACTTAGCGGCGCACCAGCTTGCCGCCCTCGACGGCGCGGTAGAAGCAGGAGACCGCCCCGGTGTGGCAGGCTCCGCCGTCGCCTTGCGGCCGGACCTTCAGCCACACAGCGTCCTGATCGCAATCGACCCGCAGTTCATCGACCATCTGCACCTGGCCGCTGGTGGCGCCCTTGTGCCAGAGCTCATTGCGAGAGCGGCTGAAGTAGTGGGCCTCGCCGGTGGCGATGGTGCGCGACAGCGCCTCGGCGTTCATCCACGCCAGCATCAGCACCTCGCCGGTATCGGCATGTGTCGCCACCGCCGCGATCAACCCGGCGGCGTCGAAGCGTGGGCTGAGCGTCTCGCCCTGCTCCAGGGCCTCCTTCGAAGCGGCGGTCGGGAAGCTGGTCATGAGGCCGATATGGCGCCGCTCCACCGCGACGTCATCCCACGTCAGCCAGAGGCTGATCCGGGGATGACGTCAGCGCGACGACGGCTTGTTCGCGAAGTCCAGGAAGCGCTGGCGCAGGGTAGCGTCGGTCTTGAAGACGCCGGTGAACTGGGTGGTGATCGTGGTGACGTGGCGGTGGTGCACGCCGCGGGTCGTCATGCACTGGTGGGCCGCGTCGATCAGGACCGCCACGCCGGCCGGCCGCAGGCTGTCGGTGATGGCGTCGCAGATCTGCTGGGTCATGGTCTCCTGGGTCTGGAGCCGGCGGGCGAAGATCTCGACCACCTTGGCCAGCTTGGAGATGCCCACCACGCGGTTCGTCGGCATGTAGGCCACGAAGGCCTTGCCCAGGAACGGCGCCATGTGGTGCTCGCAGTGGCTCTCCACCTCGATCTCGCGGAGCATGACGATGTCGTCGTAGCCCTGCACGTCCTCGAAGGTGCGCGACAGCTCCTTGGCGGGGTCGAGCTTATAGCCCTCGAACCACTCGCCATAGGCGTCGACGACGCGTTTGGGGGTGTCGATGACGCCCTCGCGGCGGGGATCGTCCCCCGCCCAGGCGATCAACGTGCGCACAGCCTCCATCGCCTCTTCGCGGGAGGGGCGCTTCACGGCTTCAAGATCAAGGTCACCCGCCTTTGCAGCATCGGGGCCGACCAGGGTTCGGTCGCGTATGGCGTCCATTCGAGCGTGGTTCTTTCCAGGGCCGAGTTGCGCCGGGACGAAGGCCCCGGAAATGACGCGTGCCACCCTTTCACATCGGACCGTCGATACCTTGGCCTGTGGTCCGGACGATCTGTATATGGGTCGAAGCCCTGAGCGGGCAACCATTTCGCAGCGTAAACCGATGACCTTGAACCTGTACGACACCATGAGCCGGGCCAAGCGCCCCTTCGTTCCGAAGGACCCCGGGCGGGTGACGCTCTATGTCTGCGGGCCGACGGTCTACAATTACGCCCACATCGGCAATTTCCGTCCGGTGGTGGTGTTCGACCTGCTGTTCCGGGTGCTGCGCGACCTCTACGGCGAGGCGGCGGTGCTCTACGCCGCCAACGTCACGGACGTGGACGACAAGATCAACAAAAAGGCCGCCGAGGAGGGCGTGCCGATCTCTGTGATCTCCAACCGCTACCTCGACGCCTACAACGCCGACGCCGCGGCCCTGGGCGCCTTGCCGCCCACGTTCCAGCCGCGGGTCACGGAGACGATGGACGCGATCACCGCGATGATCGGCGACCTGATCGGCCACAACAGCGCCTACGCAGCCGAAGGCCATGTCCTTTTCGACACGCAGGCGTTCGGCGACTACGGCAAGCTGTCGGGCCGGGCGATGGACGAGATGATCGCGGGCGCCCGGGTGGACGTGGCTCCCTACAAGCGCCACCCCGCCGACTTCGTGCTGTGGAAGCCGTCGAAGGCGGGCGAGCCAGCGTGGGAGAGCCCCTGGGGGCCCGGCCGGCCGGGCTGGCACATCGAGTGCACTGCGATGATCGAACGGGCGCTGGGCCTCCCGATCGACATCCACGGCGGCGGCATCGACCTGGTCTTCCCGCACCACGAGAACGAACTGGCCCAAGGCGTCTGCTCAGGCCACGGCGGCCGCGAGTACGCCAGTGTCTGGATGCACAACGGCTTCCTGAACATGGGCGAAGAGAAGATGTCCAAGAGCCTCGGCAACGTCGCCCTGGCCCACGACCTGCGCAAACAATATCCCGGTGAAGCGATCCGCTGGGCGCTGCTGGCCGGACACTACCGCCAGCCCCTGGAATGGACTGGCGAGCTGATCGGCCAGGCCAAGAGCGCGCTCGACCGCCTGTACCGGGCTCTCGACGATTCCGAGCGCTTCCTGGCCGGCGTCCCCACCGCGGCGCGGGCCAGCGGCGGCGAGCACCGCGGCGCAGTTCAGGCCTATGACGCGGTGGTGGCGGCCCTCCACGACGACCTCAACACGCCAGTTGCCTTTGCGGGACTCTTCCAGCTTTCCGACCACCTGCGCTCGGCCACCATGGGCAAGGACGTGGCGGGCGTGGAGCGTAGCCGCGCCCTGCTGCTGGAGGCCGCCCAGCTGATGGGCTTCCTCGGCGCGCAACCCAGCGCCTGGTTCCAAGGCGGCGCGGACGACACGCTCAAGACCAAGGTCGAGGCCCTCATCGCCGACCGCCAGACCGCGCGCACCGAGAAGAACTGGCCCGAGGCCGATCGCATCCGCGCCGAGCTCAACGCGTTGAATGTCGAGGTGATGGACGGCCCGAGCGGGGCCACCTGGCGGATCAAGGAGCAGGCCTGATGGCGTTCAAGCCGGGACCCGACCTGATGGCCGGCCCCTTCAAGCGCACATCGCTCGGACCCAAGATGACGACCGGGGATGCGGGCGCGAAACTGCCGCCTCCGAAGGCCCCGAGCGGCCTGCGCGTCGAGGACCGTATCGGCGTCCAGGCGCCGGCTGAACTGATCTGGGACATCGTCCGTGATCTTTCCCGCTGGCACGAGTGGAACCCGACCTATCCGCAGGCCTCCGGCGAGGTGCGCATCGGAGAGACTGTCACCGTGACCCTGGCGCTGCCCGGCCAGCCCCCACAGGAGCTGAAGCCACGCATCCTCGACTGGGTGCCCAACGAACAGCTCCACTGGGAGCTGAAGATGATGGGCGGCCTCATCAAGACCCTGCGCTACGTCGAGATCCAGGCCCTCGGCGAGGCGGCCTCCATCGTCGACAACGGCGAGATCTTCGGCGGGCTGATGGGCCGCTCGCTCGGCAGGCGGGTGGGCCGGTCCGTGCGCCAGGGCTTCAAGGCGATGAACGAGGCCCTGAAAGCGCGCGCCGAGGCGCAGTGGGCGGCGCACAGGGGCTGACGCCCGGATTGGGGGATGGCGATGATCGTCGAGATGCGGACCTACACCTTGGCCCTGGGCGCCACGGGCCGGTACTTCAAGCTCTACCAGGAGAAGGGGCTGGCGCTGCAGAAGCGCATCCTGGGCCACCTAGTGGGCTACTACGCCGTCGAGGTGGGCGAGCTGAACAAGGTGATCCACCTCTGGGCCTATGACAGTCTCGACGACCGGGCGAAGCGCCGGGCCGAGCTCTGGTCGAACCCGGAGTGGCTGGCCTATGTGGCGGAGGTCGGCCCTTTGGTGGCCGACCAGGCGAACCAGATTCTGTCGCCGGCGCCGTTCTTCGCGATCCCTGATCCGGCCTGACCCGAACCGTTTGACTCGGGGCCTGCGAAACCCGACCTAGAGGCCATGATCGACGAGCTCTATTCGGCGAAGCTTCTGAGGCTGGCGGCGGAGATGCCTCGGGCTGGGCGCCTGCCCGATCCCGACGCGAGTTCGGAAAAGGTCTCCAAGCTGTGCGGCAGCCGGGTGATCGTGGACGTCAAGGTCGAGGGCGACCGCGTGGTCGATTTCGCCCAGGACGTGAAGGCCTGCGCATTGGGCCAGGCGGCCGCCGCGGTGCTGGGCGCGCACGTGATCGGCGCGAGCCTGGTGGAATTGCAGACCACCCGTGATGCGTTCAGGACCATGTTGAAGGCGGGTGGTCCGCCGCCGGAGGGCCGCTTCGCCGACCTGGCGCTGCTGGCGCCGGTGAAGGACTATCCGGCGCGCCACACCTCCACCATGCTGGCTTTCGAGGCGGCGGCGGAGGCGGTGGCGCAGGCCACGCGCGCCGTGGCGTCAAAGAGGGGCTGATGGCCGATTACATCTTCCTGATGCACGACGACGCGGCCGGCGGGGCCGCCCTGGACTGGGAGCCCTACCTGTCGAAGCTGCGCGAGACCGGCGTCTTCCAGGGCGGCAGCGAGATCGGCGAGGGCGCCTGCTTCCGCAAAGCCGGCGCCGCCCCCGACCCCACCGCCCACATCGGCGGCTTCATCCGCGTGACGGCGAGCGACCTCGACGCGGCCAAGCGCCTGCTGGCGGGGAACCCGGCGTACGAGGCGGGCGGGACGGTGGAGATCCGGGAGTTGCCGAGCGGTTGAAGTTCTCGTTTTGTTCTTGACAACCTGAGCCGTCCGTGAGACCCTCTCTGGGAGATTTGGGTCAACGCGCCGTTCGACCCGCGCTTGGCACGACGCAGGCAGGGGAGGGGGATCATGGCGCAGGGACAACCACGATTTGGCTTTGGCAAGCCCGGCACGCCGGGAGGTGAGTCTACAGACCATCGATCGCAGTCGTTCCTCGATCCCAGCTACTTTACGCCCTTCAAGGAACCGCTCGCCGGTTTCCAGTTTGTTCGGCCCGGCTCACCGAGGACAGCAGCGCAGCGAGCCGCTGCTTGCCGCGTCGTGCCTCAACCCAGTAGGTCGCCTATCGGCGGCTGATAGGGAACAACGTCGACGCGACCTTGAGCGCGCCTCGTATATAGCCAGAAATCCGCTGGCGGGGGTCGCCTACGGGCTATCGACTCTGGCGAACGCACCTCCGCAGGCGCGGAATGCCGCACTTGCAATTGGCGGAGCGTTCGATGCGGCGATGCTCGGCGGCGCTCCGCGCGGCATCCCGTTGCGTGGGCCTCCGAGACCGGTTCCACAACACACAGCTGCGGTGGACTTGCGGATGCCCGCCACGCGGTCTCGGGGATTCACTGCCGAGGGACAGACCAGAGGCGTCGACTATGCGGTCTGGCCGGCGCTACTGGGGACCGGCACGAGGGCCAATCGGCGACGAAACCCACCCGGGTGGCAAGGGAATGGCAATCGTCACAACGAGGCGAGGGGGCATCTCAACGCCCGGAATAACGGTGGGCCAGGCACGGCGGCGAACATCGCTACGATCACTCAGAACCCCACGAACTCGTCGCACATGACGAGATTCGACAATCGGGTGACGCGCAGGGTTCGAGCGGGTGAGCCCATGCAGGGATCGGCGATCCCATACTACAGTCCAGGCATCCTGCCGCCGACCTTCATCCTCCAGACCGCGTGGGGACCGATTGGCGGACCTATCGCAAACATCGTGCGAAATCCTGCCGGCCGGCCACGATGACGATCGAGAGGCTCCTGGCCGCCGTACCACCGCCGGCTGCGCCGGTTGAGGCGTACGACGGTCTTTGGGAGCCGATCGAAGCTGACCTCGGAACCAGGCTTCCTCAGGACTACAAGGACTTCGTTCGCCTCTACGGCGAGGGCGAGTTTATGGAGTTCCTCGGAATCCATGTGCCGCAGTCGTGGAGTCCTTACGTGCGGCTTTTGTCGGAGGCCCGCGCGACCGCGCGAATCTTCGGCAGCTTCGAGGAAGAGCTACCTTACTCTCTGTGGCCCACTGCCGGTGGGCTCCTGGCGTTCGGTAAGACCGACTTTGGCGACTATCTATTTTGGCTTACGCGCGGTGCGCCGGAGGACTGGACCGTCGTGGTGTGGGGGCGAGGCCTGCAGCAGTTCGAAGCGTTCGACTGCGGACTCACTGACTTCCTCGCGGGGGTCGCCACCGGCCAGATCGATCCGCAGGACTTTCCTGAGGGTGAGTGCGAGCGCCTATTCGAGCCGGGCCTCGGTACGCCTGACAGGGAACGGCTCGGCTTTGGAGCTGCGCCGACAGCTTCGTTGGGCATTTCCTGGAGGTTAGGCTGGTTCGGATCGGGCGGGAGCGGGGTTTCGACCGTTCGAATGCGTGATGAGGCCTACGTCGCCTGGGAACGTCTGGCCCTGCGGTGAGTGGAATTTCGACGCCCGTTGTGCTATCCGCCCGTCCCATGCTGACGCCGGTCCACGACGCACGCGCCTTCCAAGCCCCCGCCATCCGCGGGGCGATGGCGGCTGTCGGGATGCGAACTACTCCCGCCGGCGTGGCTTGAACCTCTCGGGGTCCCGGCGTAGGCACGGGGTCCAAAAACGCAAGTTCGCAGCCGGCATGAGCTTCTACGAGAGATGCGTCCGTGGGCTCCTGCGAGCCTACAAGCTGACGCTTTCGCCGCTGATCGGGCGGCAGTGCCGGTTCCTTCCGACATGCTCGGAATACGCCGCTGAAGCCCTGATCGGCCACGGCCCCTGGCGGGGGAGCGTGCTCACCGTCAAGCGGCTGTGCCGATGTCATCCCTGGGGGGGCGCGGGCTATGACCCGCCGCCGCCTCCGCGCCAACCGCCTCAGGGCCCAGAAAGCCAAGGCACGGCGCGCGACTGGAAGTGTGAAACATGATCGACCTGCTTTTCCCCGACGGTTCGAAGCGAAGCTTCGAGCCAGGCGTCACGGGCAAGCAAGTTGCCCAGAGCATCGCCCCCTCGCTGGCCAAACGCGCCGTCCTCATCAAGCTGGACGGCGAACTGCTGGACGTGGATCGGCCGCTCGAGCAGGGCGGCAAGTTCGAGATCCTCGGCCGCGACGCGCCCGAGGCGCTCGAGACGATCCGCCACGACGTCAGCCACATCCTCGCCGAGGCGGTGCAGGAGCTGTTCCCCGGCACGCAGGTCACGATCGGCCCGGCGATCGAGGACGGATTCTACTACGACTTCGCCCGCGCCGAGCCGTTCAGCCTGGATGACCTGGCCAAGATCGAAGAGCGGATGAAGCAGATCGTCGATCGCGACGAGCCGATCACGCGAGAGGTCTGGGAGCGCGACGAGGCCATCGCCCACTTCAAGTCCATCGGCGAGCTCTACAAGGCCGAGATCATCGAGGGCTTCCCGGAGGGCGAGACGATCACGGTCTATCGCCAGGGCGCGTGGAAGGACCTCTGCCGCGGTCCGCACCTGCCGTCCACGAAGGCCGCGGGCAAGGCGTTCAAGCTGACGAAGCTGGCCGGCGCCTACTGGCGCGGCGACCACCGCAACCCGATGCTGCAGCGGATCTATGGCACGGCCTGGGCCAGCGAGAAGGAACTCGAAGAGCACCTTCACCGGCTGGAGGAGGCCGAGAAGCGAGACCATCGCAAGATCGGCCGGGCCATGGACCTCTTCCACATGCAGGAAGAGGCCAAGGGGATGATCTTCTGGCACCCCAAGGGCTGGACGCTCTACCGGACGATCGAGAACTACATGCGCCGGATGCTGGACGACGACGGCTACGTCGAGGTCAAGGCGCCCCAGATCATGGACCGCGAGATGTGGGAGCGCTCCGGGCACTGGCAGAAGTTCGGCAAGAACATGTTCACGTGCGAGACGGTCGAGGGCGAAGTCCTGGCCGTGAAGCCGATGAACTGCCCCGGCCACGTGCAGATCTTCAACCACGGCCAGAAGAGCTACCGCGACCTGCCGTTGCGCATGGCCGAGTTCGGCGCCTGCCACCGCTATGAGCCGTCGGGCGCGCTTCACGGCATCTTCCGGGTGCGGGCGTTCACGCAGGACGACGCCCACATCTTCTGCCGCGAGGACCAGATCGAGGCGGAATCGACGAAGTTCATCCGGCTGCTGGAGAGCGTGTATCGCGACTGTGGCCTGGAGCTGCACGCCATCAAGCTGGCGCTCCGGCCCGACGAGCGGTTCGGCACGGACGCGGTCTGGGACGTGGCCGAACAGAAGCTTGAGCGCGCGGCGCTGAATGCCGGGGTCGAACGCGTGGAGATGCTGCCCAACGAAGGCGCCTTCTACGGCCCCAAACTGGAATTCCACCTGAGAGACGCCATCGGCCGCACGTGGCAGTGCGGGACGCTGCAGCTGGACTATGTCACGCCCGATCGCCTCGGCGCCGAGTACGTGGCCGAAGACGGCTCCAAGCAACCGCCTGTGATGCTGCACCGGGCGATCTGCGGCTCGCTGGAGCGGTTTATCGGGGTGATGATCGAGAACTACGCCGGCGCATTCCCGCTGTGGCTGTCGCCGGTTCAGGTGGTGGTCGCGACGATCACGTCCGACGCTGACGAGTTCGCCCTGAAGGCCGCCGCCGAGCTGCGGGCCGCCGGCCTGCGGGTGGAGACAGACCTGCGCAACGAGAAGATCAACTACAAGGTCCGCGAGCACAGCCTTGCCAAGGTCCCGGTCATCGCCGTCGTCGGCCGGCGTGAGGCCGAAGAGGGCAAGCTGGCGCTTCGGCGCCTCGGATCGGACGGCCAGCAGATCTTGGGGTTGCAGGAGGCCCGCAACGTCCTTGCCTCCGAAGCGCAACCGCCGGATGTTGCCCGCAAGGCGCACGAACTGAGCGCATGAGCGGAGTGAGGGAGGCTGGATGAACGGCGTCGCCGCACCGCTCCGCGCACCCTTCCCGGTCGAAGCGGCGCGCGACAGCGGCCGCCGGCCTGAGCGGCGCAGCGTCTCGGTTGTGATGGTCGTCTACCGGACAGGCGAGGCGCTGGAGCAGAGCCTCGCCTGCGTCCTGGCCGACCCGTTGGTGGACGAGTTCGTCATCGTCGACAACGGCTCCAGCTCGAGCGAGGTCGCGCACCTGGAGGGTCTGGCCCGCGACCCGCGCGTGGTGCTGGTGCAGGGCCAGGGCAACGTCGGCTTCGCCCGCGGCGCCAACCTGGGGGCCGCGCGCGCCCGCGGTGATGCGCTGGTGTTCCTGAACCCCGACGCTTTCCTGCAGCCCGGCTGCATCGCCGGGCTGGTACGCGAAGTCGAGGCGACGCCCGGCCTCTGCCTGGTCGGCGGCCGCGTCCTGAACGCTGACCGCAGCGAGCAGCGCGGCGCACGCCGCGGCGACATCACGCCGCGAAGCGCCCTTCTCTCGATGAGCGGCCTGGCCCGCATGGTTCCCGGCTGGCGGCGCTTCGAGGTGCATTGGGAAGACCAGGTCCTGCCACCCGCGCCGACGCGCACCCCCACCATCTCCGGCGCCTGCTTCTGCATGCGCCGCGAGGATTTCGCGGCGCTGGGCGGTTTCGACGAGGGCTATTTCCTGCACGTGGAGGACGTCGACCTGTGCTGGCGCGTGCGGCAGGCCGGCGGTGTGGTGCTGTTCCACCCGAAAGCCGAGGTGATCCACGTCGGCGGCACCAGCCGGTCGAGTCCGCTGAAGGTCGAGTTCCACAAGGGCGTTGGCCTCGCCCGCTATTTCCGCAAGCGCGCCGCAGGTGGTTGGCAGTGGCTGTCGGCCTGCTTGCTCTCACCGTTTGTCATTGCGCTCGCTGTGGCGCGGCCGCTCGTGCGACGCGTGCGCGGCTAAGGCCGCCGGTCGGCGTTCGACGCTGGCGTTGGGCCGGGCGAAACATGGCGAAGATCAAATGTTGCCCTTAGGCTTCCGCCAGCCGGCGTCTCCACGTTCCGGCCGATGTCCGATCCCATCGTTCTGTTCTGCGGAGGCCTCGCCGGCGACGGCGTGGCGCGCAACACGGTCCACCTCGCGAACGCGCTGACGCAGCGCGGAGCTCGGGTGACGGTGATCTGCCTGAAGGGCGGCCCCCTGGCCGCTGACCTGCGCGGCGCGGAGGTCGCCTGCCTGGGGTGGCGCGAAGGCCCGCGCGGCCTCGCGCTGGCCGCAGCGGTCCCGGCCCTGCGCCGCGGCCTGGGCTCGGCGAAACCGGCGGTGGTGGTCTCCATGGGCAATCATGCGCACCTGGCGGCCTGGGCGGCGCTGCGCGGCCTACCGGACACGCCCCGGATCTATCGCATCAGCAACGATCCGGCCCACGGCGGCGCCAGCGGCGCTGGCGTGCGAGGCCTCGGCCTTGGGCTGGTGGCCCGGGACGCAACGAAGCTTGTCTGCGTATCGGCCGCTATTGCTGCGCGGAAGCCCTTTCGCCGCGCCCGCCGCGACCGCCGCGTCCACATCCTGCCCAACGGGGTCGACCTCCATGCGGTCCGCGCTCATGCGGCCCACCCCGTCGATCACCCCTGGCTGGAAGGCGCGCCATTCCTCGTCGCGGTGGGCCGCCTGCATCGGCAGAAGAACTACGAAGCCCTGATCGACGCCCTCGCCGTGGCGCGGGCAGGCGGCCATCCCGACCTGCGCCTGCTGGTGCTCGGCGCGGGGCCTCGTGCCTGGCGCGCGACACTTGAGACGCGGGCGCGGGCGCACGGGCTGTCCGACGCTGTGAGACTGGAGGGCGAGTTAGCCAACCCGTTCCCACTGATGTCGCGGGCGGCGGCCTACGTTCTGCCGTCGCTATGGGAGGGCGCCTCCAACAGCCTGTTGGAGGCGCTGGCCTGTGGCGTTCCCGTGGTGGCCTCGCGGACAGCCGGAAACGCTTGCGAGGTGCTGGGCGCGGGGCGCTTCGGCGCGCTGGCCGACCCTCGCGACCCCGGCGACCTGGCGCGCGCCATCCTGGCCCAGCTCGACCCGGCCCGCCGCATCCGTCCCGCCGACCGGGCCGCCGACTTCGCCCTAGGGGCTGTGACGGACCGCCTGTGCGGGATCGTTCTCGCCGCCCGTTCGGCACATGACGAAATTCAAATGCAGGCCGCAGGGGGCGGCCATCTGCAGCCGCTATCCAGTCCGCTGCGGGGGCGCAACAACACGGAGTACTGACATGAAGATCCAAACCCTCCTCCTGGCGGCCGGCGCGGCCGCGACGCTAGCCCTGCCGGCGTTCGCCCAGGTGGTCCGGCCGAAGGTCGGCCTCGCCCAGGCCGTCGCCACCGCGGAGAGCGAACTGAGCGCCCGGGCCTACGACGTCGAGTTCGACATGGACCTCGGCGACATGGTCTACGAGATTGACCTGGTGAAGAACGGCAAGTCCATCGAGGTGAAGGTCGACGCCAACAGCGGCCGCGTCGTGCGCCAGACGAGCTCGATCCGCGCGCGCCTGCCTATCGTGGGCGAACACCTGAAGGTCGCCCAGACCGCGCCGCGCACGCTCAGCCAGACAATCGCCATGGTCGAGGACGCCACCAAGGGCAAGGTCGCCGAGATCGGGCTGGAGCGCCGCGGCGGGCGGCACTACTACGAGGTCGAACTCGTGGGTGCGCAGGATCGCGAGGTGCTGGTGGACGTTCGTACCGGCGCCATCACCCCGTTGATCGGCGACTGACCCGGCCCGGAGTGAACGATGCACGTTCTCGTCGTGGAAGATGACGAGCGGGTCGCCGCCCACGTCGTGAAGGGCCTGAAGGGCGAAGGCTGGCTGGTCGACCATGTGGCCGACGGCCGCCAGGCGCTCTTCCAGGTCGCCGCCGAGACCTATGACGTCATCGTCCTCGACCGCATGCTGCCCAACGTCGATGGCCTGAAGATCCTGCAGACCATGCGGGCGTCGGGAGACAGCACCCCCGTGCTGATCCTCTCGGCGCTCGGCGACGTGGACAATCGGGTGAAGGGCCTGCGCGCGGGAGGCGACGACTACCTGGCCAAGCCCTTCGCCTTCTCGGAACTGCTCGCTCGGGTGGAGGCGCTCAGCCGCCGGAAGGGCGTGATGCAGGAGACCACCGAGTTGCGCCTTGCGGACCTCGAGATGAACCTTCTCGCCCGTACCGTTACGCGTCGGGGACAGGCCATCGACCTCACCACGCGGGAGTTCCGTCTGCTGGAATACCTGCTCCGCAACGCCGGGCGCGTGGTGAGCCGCAGCATGCTGCTGGAGGCGGTCTGGGACTATAATTTCGATCCGCAGACCAACATCATCGACCAGCACGTCAGCCGGCTGCGCCAGAAGATCGACCGGGACTTCGATCCGCCGCTGCTGCAGACGGTCCGCGGCATGGGCTACAGCCTGCGCGCATGACCTGGCCCCAAGTCAGCTGGCCCGGCCCGCTCCGAAGCCTCACGCTGCGGCTGACCCTGGCCTACATGATCCTGTTCAGCGGCTCGATCGGCCTCATGCTGGCGGTCACCTACGTTGGCGGGGTCTGGCGGCCGTTGCGACAGGTCGAGGCGACGATCCGCGAGCAGAGCGACGGCCTTTCCGAGATCTACCGTGCCCAGGGCCGCGATGCCCTGATCCGCGCGCTGGAGCGCCGTGCGGCGACCTCCCGGGGGCGGCTCCCCTATCACGTGCTCCTCGCGCCTAACGGCGCGGTGGTCGCCGCCAACCTCGCCGACTGGCCGACGGTGCGCGGCGCCGAATGGGTCCGCTACGAGTTCGGGACCTACGCCACCGGGACGGAGGAGGAGCACGAGGCCGTGGTCCGCGACCTGGTGCTGGGCGGCGGCTACCGTCTGCTGGTCGGCCTCGACACCGAGGACCTGGACGAACGCGAGGACCTGATCTTCGAGGCCCTGTCATGGGGTGCGGGCATGAGCCTGGCCCTTGGCCTGATTGGGGGCCTGGTCATGACCTACGCCGTGTCCCAGCGGCTGGAGAACATCAACCGGACCGCGCGCGCGGTCATCGCCGGTGACCTGTCCGGTCGGGTAGCCCTACGCGGCAGCGGGGACGATTTCGACCAGCTGTCCGCCACCCTGAACGAGATGCTTGCGCGGATCGAGGGCCTGGTCGCCTCCATCAGTCGCGTCTCCGACAACATCGCCCACGAACTGCGCACGCCGCTCGCCCGCCTTCGCGCCGAACTTGAGGAGCTGGCCGACGCTGGCGACGACCGCGAGGCGGTGAGCACCCGCACCGCTGCGGCCCTGGCGGAGGCTGAGCGCCTGCAGGCGATGTTCGAGGCCCTGTTGCGGATTGCACGCCTGCAGAGCGGGCCGCGCGGTCCGATGGCGCCGGTCGACCTGACGGCGCTGCTCGAGGACGCGGTCGAACTTCATCGTCCGGCGGCCGAGGAAGCTGGCCAGACGCTGACGGCCGAGGTTCCGGACGACGTTGCGATCGAGGGCGACCGTGACCTGATCTTCCAGATGGTCAGCAACCTGCTGGACAACGCCATCAAGTTCGGGCCCCCCGCCGGCCGGGTGGCGCTGGCGGCCCGGCGCGTCGACGGTGCGGTTGAAGTTGCGGTCAGCGACAACGGTCCGGGTGTCCCGCCTGAGGATCGCGAGCGGGTGTTCGAGCGGTTCTACCGCAGTGGGACGGGTCCGGCCGCGGGCTTCGGCCTAGGCCTCAGCCTCGTGGCCGGCGCCGCGGAACGGCATGGGGCGGAGGTCCGCCTGGAGGACGCTGACCCGGGGCTCCGTGCGGTGATCCGCTTCCCGTCCTGATCAGCGGGTGGGCAGGAAGACGGGACCGCCGATGTAGTCGGGCTGGCCCCCGGGGCCGCGCCGCACGGCAGAGATCTGCATGACGCGGCGGGCGGTGGCGCCGACGCCGCGCCGCACCCCCTGCGGCGCGCCGAGCCGTGGGCTGAGGTCGGGGTCGATGCCGCGGATAGCCTGGGCGATCTCATCGCCTTTGGCCAGGAAGGGAAGCGGCTCGGCCAGCGCCGCCACCGGGCGCAGGAACAGCCCCACCAGCAGCGCCTGGTCGCGGCCCCGCAGCAGGGCGAAAGCGGCGTGGGTGTGGGTCTCGCGCAGCAGGTTCTGCCAGTGGCCGTCGGGACTCTTCCTCCACTGCTCGACCAGCCGGGCCGGCGTTGCAGGGGGGCCGGCGCGGTGGTGGTAGGCGAGGTTTTCCGAGGGCGAACCGATGGTGGTGCGACCGATCAACCAGAGCCGGTGGCTGGGATCGAAACCCTCGGGCGACAGATGCTCCACCGTGCCGCGTCTGGCCAGGTCGCCGCCGTGTGCGCGGGCCGACTGGGCGAGTTCGTCGTGCCAGGTCAGCGGGCCTGCGCCCGCGGCAGCGCGCGCCCGGTTGGCGAAGACGAGGGCGGCGCGGGCGCCGTCATCGTCGAAGCGGCCACCCCCGCCGTCGGCCAGCCGCGCGCGCAACCGCGCCTCATAGCTACTCCAGGCCTCGATGTCGGAGGCCGGCGGGGCTTCGTCCTGCGCCAGCACGACGGTGACCTGGGGGGCGGCGGACGCGCTGGCGGCGGTGGCTAGGCCGGCGGCCAGGGTTGCGCGGCGGGTCAGGCTCATGGGGCCTTCATCTCCGCGATCCAGGCGCGGATCAAGGCCAGCCCCTCGTCGTGGACCAGGGAGCGACTGAGCTCAGGCATCATAACCCCCGGCTCGGTGGAGGCCATCCGGTAGGGGAGGATCGACGCGTCCGGTCGGCCCGGCGCGATGCTGACCGAAAGGCCGCCGGCGCCGCGGCCGGCGGCCACGGGCTGCTTGCCGATCCCCAGCGCGGGGCCGTTGGTCTCTTCCAGGGTGAGCGACAGGCCCGAGTTGCTCGCGGCCGCCTTGCGATTGTGGCAGTGGGCGCAGTTGGCGTCGAGGTAGGCCCGCGCCCGGGCCTCCAGCGGCTCGGCGGGGTCGTCCCAGCGCGCGGCGCGCGCCGCCGCGGCGGGGGCGGGCGCGCCGGTCAGGATGCCCACGCGGGTCCAGTGGGCCAGCTGGTTCTCGCGGCCCTCGGGGTAGGCGAAGTCGCCGTTGAGGTTGCGCGCCTTGGGCCCGATCGGGACCAGACGCTTGGCCAGCTGGTGGCATTCCTTGCACTGGTTCTGGTTCGGAACGGCATAGTCCACGCTGCGCCGTCGGCCCTGCGTGTCGATGAAGCTGGCGTCGAGCCGGGCGCCCGCCCGCTTCAGCGTCGCTTCGGTCTGTCCGGCGTTCCAGACATAGGTCAGGGCGACCCAGCCGGCGCGCTTGCGGATCAGCAGGCGCGTCTCGACGTAGCGCACCGCCTCGTTCGGCCGGCGCAGGTCGGCGGGATAGGCGAAGGTCTTCACCAGCGTGGCCCCGACCGGCAGGTCGAGGACCCCTTCGGCGCGGTAGCGCGCCTTGGCGCCCGGCGGCAGGTAGAGGAAGCGGAACTTCTCGGCGTAGTCGCTGAACAGCGGCGTGTTCACGGCATAGGGCGTCAGGCCGGCGTTCGGCGTTCGGGCGCCGGCATCGGCGAACAGCCGGTA
>NZ_CADEGK010000041.1:20133-25932 GCF_902826855.1 uncultured Phenylobacterium sp.
GCGACATGCAGCTCGTCTGCCAGCAATCGGGTGCGGGCGTTCTGGGCGATGCAGTAGGTCTAGGCCCAGCCCAGCGCGGCTTCCCCTCGCAGGATCGCCTCGACCTCCGGTCGGTGCTTCTCGCCGCCGCGGTCGTGCAGGACCAGCGCCGGCAGCAGCCGGAGCGGGGCCTTGCCGGTCTTGATCGCGCGGACCAGCACGCGCTTGGCCGGCTCATCGGCGAAGGGGTGCACCGGGCGCACCTGGACGGAGCCGCACTTGTCGGCCAGCAGGGCCAGGATGTCCCCCAGACGGTCGGCGCGGTGGATCAGGGTGACGGTCCCGCCCTCGCGCACCGCCTTCGACAGGAACCCGACCCAGGCGGCCAGGCCATCGTCGGCCATCCAGGCGGCGCGGCGCTCGGGCGCGGGGCCGCGCAGGGCGCCGGCATCGTCGAAGAACGGCGGGTTGGCGAATGCGGCGTCGAAGGCCTCCAGGCCCAGGCCCGAGAACCGGGTCGCCACGTCGCCCGCCAGCGCCTGGACCCGATCCTGCAGGCCATTCAGCGCGATGTTCTCTTGCGCGAGTCGGAGCGCCTTGGCGTCGCGCTCGATACCGGTGAACTGCACGCCGGGCCGCCGCACCGCCGCGGCCAGCAGCGCCCCGCCGGCGCCGCAGCCGGCCTCGATCACCCGCTCCCCCGGCGCCGCATCGCAGGCCGCCGCCAGCAGGGCGGCATCCAGCCCCGCCCGATACCCCCGCTCGGGCTGGCGCAGGCGCACGCGGCCATCCAGCAGGCGGTCTTCGGTGGCGGCATCCATATGGCGTGGCCTTGGTGTAGAAGGATTGGGAGCGGTCGCTTGACCGTGCCCTATCGCGTCACCATTGTCCCGGCAAAGGCGGCTCGCGGGGCTCGAACGCCTTGTTGGATAAGGAATACCTCGCTTGGAAGCCGCCCAGGCCTTGGCCGCCCCGCCCTCGCTGGATCTGCTCCTGCAGCTGGCCGGCCCGGACATGGCCGCGGTGGATGCTCTGATCCGTGAACACATGGACAGTCCGGTGCCGGTGATTCCGGCCCTGGCCGACCACCTGATCGCCGGATCAGCCAAGCGCCTACGCCCCCTCCTGACCATCGCGGCCGCCCGGCTTTGCGGGGCCCGCGACGACGCGTGCCTCAAGCTGGCCGCGGCGGTGGAGTTCATCCACACCGCCACCCTGTTGCACGACGATGTGGTGGACTCCTCGCAGCTGCGTCGTGGCCGCGTGGCCGCCCACCTGATCTGGGGCGCCCCCGCCAGCGTGCTGGTCGGCGACTTTCTGTTCGCGAGGGCGTTCGAGCTGATGGTGGGCTCGGGTTCCATGGCCGCGCTGGAGATCCTCGCCCGCGCCAGCCGGGTGATCTCCGAAGGCGAGGTGCTGCAACTCACCCGCTCCCACGACCTGGACCTCTCCCAGGAGGTCTATATCGAGATCATCAAGGCCAAGACCGCCGAGCTGTTCGCCGCCGCCGCCGAGGCGGGCGCGGTTTCCGCCGGGGCCTCACCCGAGCGCTGCCGGGCGCTGCGCAAGTTCGGCCAGGACCTGGGCTTGGCGTTCCAGCTTATCGACGACGCACTCGACTATTCGGGCGACGCCAAGACGCTCGGCAAGAACCCTGGCGACGACTTCCGGGAAGGCAAGGTCACCCTGCCCCTGCTGCTGGCCATGCAGCGCACGGCCTCGACCGAGCGCGATTTCTGGGTCCGCACCGTCGACCGCCGCGAGCAGGACGAGGCCGACCTTGCTCGCGCCTGCGGGCTGATGGCCGAGACCCGCGCGCTGGAGGACACCCTCGCGTTGGCTGCCCGCTACGCTGAGGCCGCAAAGGTCGCCATCGCCGACCACGGCTCCAACACCTGGCGCCCGGCGCTGCAGGACCTGGCTGATTTCGCGGTGATGCGGCGGGCCTAGCCCTGGGCGCTCACGTAGGGGCTGACCAGGCCCAGCGGGGCGGCGGTGGTATTCTTCACCGAGCGGATGACGATCCGGCTCTCGATGTTGGAGACCAGGCCCAGGCCCAGGATCTTCTCGCGCAGGAAGTCGTCGAAGGCGTGCATGTCGCGGGTGACGATCCGCAGCTCATAGTCCGCGGCCCCGGTGACCGTGGCGCACTGCACCACCTCGGCCAGCTTGGTGATGGCGGTCTCGAAACTGTCGAGGTTGTCCTTGGTCGGCAGGCTGAGCTTGACCGTGCAGTAGACTTCGAAGCCGAGGCCCAGCTTGTCGCGGTCCAGGATGGTGACGCGGCGTTGGATGACGCCCGCGTCCTCCAGCCGCTTGATCCGCCGCCAACAGGGGCTGGAGGACAATCCGACCCGCTCGGCGATCTCGGCCACGGACAATCCGGCGTCGTGCTGGATCAGATCCAGAATCTTGGCATCGACGGCGTCGAGCACCTCAGACAACATTTCCTCCTGTTATTGGCATCAGAGCGTATTGTTCTTGCCCCGGAACGCTTCCGTGGGGGCATGCTTTTGGCAAGCAATTGCGGTGATCTTATATGATCTTGCAGGCGGTCTGGGGAGGCCTGGAAGGATAAAAATTGCGATGCGGCGCCAGGAAGTGACGCTCGACGACAAGTTTCTGCTCACGGATGGTCGGGTGTTCATCACCGGCGTGCAGGCGCTGCTGCGAGTTCTGATCGATCAGAGCCGGCTGGACCGCGCTGCCGGGCTGAACACCGCGGGCTTCGTTTCGGGCTACCGCGGCTCGCCGCTAGGCGGGTTGGACCAGCAGGCCGGCCGCGCCGCGAAGTTCCTGAAGGCCGCGGAGGTCGTGTTCAAGGAGGGCCTGAACGAGGACCTGGCCGCCACCGCTGTGTGGGGCAGCCAGCAGGCGAACCTCTTCCCCGGCGCCCGCTACGACGGCGTGTTCGGCATGTGGTACGGCAAGGCTCCTGGCGTCGATCGCACCGGCGACGCCTTCAAGCACGCCAACTTCGCCGGCGTGTTCCCGAAGGGCGGAGTGTTGGCGGTGGCCGGCGACGACCACACCTGCAAGTCCTCGACCCTGCCAAGCCAGTCGGAATACGCCTTCCAGGACGCCGAGATCCCGGTGCTGTCGCCGGCCGACGTGCAGGAGGTGCTGGACTACGGCGTGCTGGGCTATGCGATGTCGCGGTTCTCCGGCCTTTGGGTCGGGATGATCGCGCTGGCCGACACGATGGACAGCGGCGCGACCATCGACGTCTCTATCGATCGCCACCGGTTCGTCACCCCGGAGAACTTCCGCATCCCCGCCGGCGGCCTCGGCATCCGGTTGAAGGACCAGCCGCTCGACAAGGAGCGGCGCCTGCGGACCCAGAAGATCCCCGCCGCGCTGGCCTTCGCCCGCGCCAACCGCATCGACCGGATCATGCTGGGCGCGGCCCGCCCCAGGCTGGGCATCGCCTGCCAGGGCCAGGCCTATAAGGACGTAGTCGAGGCGCTTGCGGCCATGGGGATTTCCCAGGCCGAGGCCGCCTCGCTGGGCGTGGCGATCTACAAGGTGGGCATGCCGTGGCCGCTGGAGCCAATCGGGCTGCGCGCCTTCGCCGCCGGCCTGGAGACCCTGATGGTGGTGGAGCACAAGCGGCCGCTGATCGAGAGCCAGGCCCGCGCGGCGCTCTACGACCTGCCGGCCCATGCGCGGCCGAAGATCGTCGGGAAGACCGATGAGAACGGCCAGCCGCTGCTCTCGGAGCTGGTGTCGCTGTCGGTGGCGGAGATCGCGCTCGCCATCGCCGATCGCCTGCCGCCGGGGCCGCACATGGACCGGGTCTACGACTACCTGAACCGGGTCTCGGCCGCCTCGATGGCCGCCGTGACCCTATCGTCCGACCAGCAGCGCAAGCCCTTCTTCTGCTCGGGCTGCCCACACAATACGTCGACCCGCCTGCCGGAGGGGTCCCGCGCCCTGGCCGGAATCGGTTGCCACTACATGGCGAGCTTCAACGACCCCTCCACCGACCTGAACAGCCACATGGGTGGCGAAGGGCTCAGCTGGGTTGGGGCCTCGCCGTTCACCGACGAGAAGCACGTGTTCGTCAACCTGGGGGACGGCACCTACAACCACTCCGGGTCGCTCGCCATCCGCGCCGCCGTCGCGGCCGGGGCGAACATGACTTACAAGCTGCTGTTCAACGACGCCGTCGCGATGACCGGCGGCCAGGCGGCCGAGAGCGGCTTCACCGTCCCCCAGATCACCCGCCAGCTCGCGTCAGAGGGGGTGGCCAAGGTGGTCGTCGTGGCGGCCGAGCCGGAGCGCTACCAGACGGTCACCGACCTCGCGCCCGGGGTGGAGGTGCGTCCGCGCATCGAACTGATGAAGGTGCAGCGGGAACTCCGCGACACGCCCGGCGTGACCGTACTGATCTACGACCAGGTCTGCGCCACCGAGAAGCGGCGGCGGCGCAAGCGGGGCAAGATGGAGGCGGCGCCGCAGCGGGTGATGATCAACCCGCTGGTCTGCGAGGGCTGCGGCGATTGCTCTGTGAAGTCCAACTGCGTCTCCGTCGAGCCGCTGAACACGGAGTTCGGGCGAAAGCGGAAGATCAACCAGTCGACCTGCAACCAGGACTACTCCTGCCTGGACGGCTTCTGCCCGAGCTTCATCACGCTCACCGGCGCCGAGAACGCGCACCGCGAGGCGATGCCGGCGCTGACCGCGGATGCGACGCCGCTGCCTCAGTTCATGGAGCTCAGGGGCGTCCAGAACATCGTCTTCACCGGCGTGGGCGGCACGGGGGTGACGACGGTCGCCTCGATCCTGGCCATGGCCGCCCACGTGGACGGCCACAGCGCCTCGGTGGTGGACATGACCGGCCTGGCGCAGAAGGGCGGGGCGGTGTTCAGCCATGTGAGGATCGGCGAGACCGAGACCACGGTGATCGGCGGCAGGGTGCCGGCGGCGAGCGCCAACGTCCTGATCGCCTGCGATCTGCTGTCGGCGGCCGGGCCGGACGCGCTGGCGCTCTACGCCAAGGACCGGACGGTGGCGGTGGGCAACGCCGACTTCGCGCCCACGGCGGATTTCGTCACCGACCGCGACGTGCGCTTCGACGCCGACGAGCAGGGCCAGCGGATCGGCGCAGCGGTGAAGTCCTACGACTCCGCGCCGGCCAGTCACCTGGCCGAGAACCAACTGGGCGACGCCATCTACGCCAACATGATCATGCTGGGCTTTGCCTGGCAGAAGGGCGTGATCCCGGTCTCCAGCCGCGCGATCTACCGCGCCATCCGGCTGAACGGCGTCGAGGCGGAGGCCAACCTCCAGGCCTTTGAACTGGGCCGCAAGGTCGCGTTCGACCCGTCGGCGCGTGGCCCTCGCGAGGACGACGTCCCGACTCCTGGGACCATGCCGCTGGACGACCTCATCGCCCACCGAGCCAAAGAGCTCGCCGCCTACCAGAACGCCGCCTACGCGCGCCGCTACCTGGACCGGGTGGAGCAGGTCCGCGCGGCCGAGGCGCCCCTGGGGTCCGAGGAGCTTACCCGCGCGGTGGCGGTCAGCCTCTACAAGCTGATGGCCTACAAGGACGAGTACGAGGTGGCCCGGCTCTACAGCGACGGCCGCTTCGCCGCCTACCGCGCCGAGACCTTCAAGGGCGGCAAGGCCAAGGTCTGGCTGGCCCCACCGCTGCTGGCCCGAAAGGGGCCGGACGGTAAGCCGGCGAAGATGGCGTTCTCGCCCTGGATGCTGGACCTGGCGTTCCCGGCGCTCGCGAAGCTGAAAGGCCTGCGCGGCACGCCGCTGGACGTGTTCGGCATGACCGCCGAGCGCAAGATGGAGCGCCGCCTGATC
>NZ_CADEGK010000041.1:25942-26157 GCF_902826855.1 uncultured Phenylobacterium sp.
CTCCTCGCCGACTACGAAGCCGACCTCGACCGCATCCTGACCGGCCTCGACAAGGCCCACCACCACCTGGCCGTGAAACTCGCCCAGGTCCCGCAACAGATCCGCGGCTTCGGCCACGTGAAGGACGCCTCGGTCGGGCCTGCGAAGGCCGAGGCCAAGCGGTTGTGGAAGGACTGGGAGAAGTTGGAGGCGCGGGAGACAGTGTCCGCCTAGCC
>NZ_CADEGK010000042.1 GCF_902826855.1 uncultured Phenylobacterium sp.
GCTTCGGCGCTCATGGTTCGTGTCTGTTCCATCGAGGTCTTTCGGACCTGCCGCCAGCAAGTCCGGGGCCAAGATCCAGGGGTACCGTGCGGGCGATGAGCCGAGCCTGAACGGGCGCCGAGACCGTCGTTCATCTCACCGCGTTGCTGGGTTTCCGAAAGTAACGTGACAGAGCATCAGGCTCACATAACAGACATCATCGAATCTACGGCCAAGCTTCTTCACGCCACGAGAGAAAAAGCGGCGTGAATGGGGCTAAATGTGGCGGGAACTGGAACTTCGACTTGGGGTTCGCCTTGCACGTCTGGAGCCAGCCCACACGGGGTGCGTGGCTTCCGATGGAGATTTCGAAGATGCTCAAATTGGCCTTGGCCGCGGCTGTCGCTGGCTTGACTGTGGGGGCGGCCGCTCAGGCAGCCGTCATTCCTTCCCTGAGCGGGGTCACCGCCAACGCGGACGACTTCACGTTCACCTATCAGGGCACCCTGTCGGGCGACGCCGGTCTCACGGCGGGCTCCAAACTGGTGATCTTCGACTTCGCCGGGTACGTGGACGGCTCCGTTTTCGCGGATCTTCCCACCGTGACGGCGACCTCTGAGCTGGTGTCGCTGGGCCTGACCTCGATTCCGGGCCAGATCGACGACCCGACGATCGCCAACCTCGTCTTCACCTACAACGGCCCCGACTTCCAGACCTCGGGCGGTCCCTTCGAGCCGGTCGACTTCAACGGCATCGGCGCCCGGTCGATCTTCAGCGGCCTGGGGGCCGACACCTTCGCGGCGGTGACGGTGAAGAACAACCCGGACAACACGCCGGGCGGAACGGGAACGCCGATCTTCGACCAGGGCTTCGTGACCGTGCCGCTGGCTACCGCGGTGCCGGAACCGGCCACCTGGGCGATGATGGTCCTCGGCTTCGGGGGCGCCGGCGCCCTCATCCGGAGTCGTCGTCGCGTCGTCGCGACCGCTTAAGGCGAATAGGAGCCGGCGGGAGGTTCTGCTCTCGCCGGCTTCGTCCATCGTCTCGCCTGCCGCCGCCCACGGCGCCATGGCCTGGACGCGCCGGCCGGGGTACTTCCCCCGCATGACGAGACACAAGCACGGCCCTGAGTTCGAGATCGAGGTCGGCGGCGAACTCTATCTGTGGCGCCTGCAACGCCTGCCCCAATGGTCCAGCGACACCGCCAAGTGGCGCGGCAAGGCGATTGCCGTGCGGCACAGCGAGGGCCAGCGCGAGGCGGTGCTGGAGTTCCCGCCCGGCCAGCAGCCCAGGTTCGGCGCCCCGCAGCTAAAGCCCTCGCAGATCGCCCCGGAGCTGGTGGCGAACGCCATCACCTCCGCGATCGCGGCGGGATGGGAGCCGCTGTCCCGCGGCAAGACCGTCACCATCGTCGTGGACGAGCACGGCGGCTAGCCGGGGATCACCGGCCCTGACACACTTGCGGCGAGCAAGCCAGGGAGGGGCCGTCGTGAGCGCGGAATTCAGCGTGGTCCGCAACGTTCGGGTTCCCATGCGCGACGGGGTCGAGCTGGCGGCCGATATCTGGCTGCCGAGCGGGGCCGAGCGCGCGCCCGTGCTGCTGACGCGGACGCCGTATGGCCGCACGATCATGGGGCAGATGACCCCGCCAACCGAACTGGCGCGGGCCGGGTTCGCCGTGATCCTGCAGGATTGTCGGGGCCGCTTCGACTCCGACGGCGAGTGGACCTACGTCCACTCCGAGGTCGACGACGGCTACGACACCGTCGAGTGGGCGGCCGCCCAGCTGTGGTCGAACGGGCGCGTAGGCATGTTCGGCGGCTCCTACATGGGGGTCACCCAATGGACGGCGGCGATCAAGCGGCCACCGCACCTGGCGGCCATCGCGCCGGAGTGCTGTTCGGCCGACTACTGGGTGGCGTCGTTCGATTCCGGCGGCGCGTTCCGGCTGTCCCTGCGCCTGGGCTGGACGGCCAGCGTGGTGGCCTCGATGGCGGCCACCTGGGGCATCGACGACCCGAAGCTGCGGGAGTTGCTGAAGACCACCACCGCCCTGCGCGCCGCCGTCGTCTCGGCCGATCCGGCGGCGATCGAGCAGGCGCGGCTGAACGCCAAGGAGCTCATGGAGGAGGTCTATCGGACGCGCCCGATGCGGAACAATCCGCTGTGGCACGGGCGCGCCACCTGGCTGGACGAGATCTTCGACCACGAACGGCGCGACGACGCCAACTGGCGGCGGATCAACCCGTCCTCGCACTATGACGCGCTGGACCTGCCGGCGCTGCACATCGGCGGCTGGTACGACCTGTTCCTGGAAGGCACGCTCGGGACCTACATGGGCATGCGCCGGCAGGCGCCCACCGAGCGCGCGCGGGAGAACCAGCGCCTGATCATCGGGCCCTGGGCCCACTGGACGCCGATGACCAGCGTGGTGGGCGAGGTGGACTTCGGCCCGGCCGCGGTGCTGGACCTCAACCAGGAACGCATCGCCTGGCACGGCCACTGGCTTGCGGACCGCCCGGCGCCGAGCACGGCCCCGGTGCGCCTGTTCGTGATGGGCGAGAACGTCTGGCGCGACGAGCAGGAGTGGCCGCTGGCGCGGACGCAATTCACGCCCTGGCACCTGCGCGAGGGCGGGGGTCTGGGCCCCGAGACGCCCAGCGACGGCGAAGCGCCAGACCGGTTCACCTACGACCCCCGCGATCCGGTCCCGACCCTCGGCGGGAAGCTGCTCGGGTCGGGCGAGGTCGCCGGGCCGTTCGACCAGCGGCCGAACGAGGGGCGCGCCGACGTGCTGGTCTACACCTCACCGCCGCTGGAACAGCCGATGGAGCTGACCGGACCGGTGAAGCTGGAGCTGTGGGCCGCCACGGATGCGCCGGACACCGACTTCACGGCGATCCTGATCGACGTCCATCCCGACGGCGTGGCGCGCAACCTCTGCGAAGGCGCGGTGCGGGCGCGCCACGCGGGAATCCCCATGCCGCTGGCTGCGGGCGCGACCTACCACTTCACGGTCGACCTGGTGGCGACCAGCATCGTGCTGGCGGCAGGGCACAGGCTGCGGCTCCACGTCTCGTCGTCCAGTTTTCCGGAATGGGAGCCGAACCCCAACACCGGCGCGCCGCTGGGCGCGTCGACCGATGCGGACATCGCCGAGGCTCGGCAGACCATCTTCCACGACCGCGCGCGGCCCAGCCGGCTGATCCTGCCGGTCATTCCGCGGGACTGAACGCGGCCCGCCTATTCGGTGACGTTGTGCCAGGACTCGGCGATGCCGAAGCCTTCGCGACCGGCCATGACGAACTTGGCCAGGCCCTCGTTGACGAAGGTGGCGCCGCCCGGGAACGGGATCTTGGTCGGGCACATGTTCAGCACCTGGCCCTGGATCTGGACATCGCGGCCCTTGCCGGTGCGGCCGGTCAGGGTGACGGTATCGTGCAGGATGGAGTCGGGGCGGAAGGTGGTCTCGACCACCACGTCCTCGAGGGTGTCCATCACCTCGCCGTCCTGGATCCACCCCTGGCCCTTCATGGTCCCGTCGGCGCGGCGGAAGCACGAGCCGCCCATGGAGACGTCCGCCCCGAAGTTCATCGAGAACCAGAAGACGAAGGGGTTGGGCGCCGCGGGCGTGGAGCCTGCCATCGGCGCGGCGTCGCCGCCGCTGGAACTGGAGGCGGAACCGCCCCAGTTGCGCGGGCCCCAGGACTTGTCGCGCACGCCGTAGCCGTCGAAGGCGATCGTCTCGCCGGCGATGGTCAGGCTGCCGGTGGCGTGGATGGATTGTTCGAAGTGGCCATGGGCGCCCTGGGCGGCGAAGTGGGGTTCGGTGAGGGCCTCGACACTCACGTTCATCGAGAGTTCGGCGGGGGTGTGCCAGCCCTCCGGCCGCGACTTGGCGCGGGTCATCAGGATGGCCCCGTCGGCGATGTCCTGCGCCGGGCCGTCGTAGGCGACAGTCCACTGCTTGAACGGCGCCTCGCAGGTCAGGGCCAGGTTGCCGACCTTGAGGTCGCCGTCGTAGGCGCTGAGGTCCTTGCCGATGTCGCGCCGGCCATAGGTGAAGGCCACCCGCTGGCCGCCCAGATAGACGGCATGCAGGGCGTCGGCCCAGCCGTTCCCCGGCCGGAAGCCCATGCGGGTGAACATGCCCACGCCGGTCTTCGGATCGACGAAGTTGAAGTAGTAGCTCTCGCTCCAGGCCCGGTCCTCGCCGGTCGGGTGCATGGCTTCGTCGGTCTTCACGGCGGTGGCGGTCATCCGGATCTTCTCCCAGGCCTATGCCAGCGGCATTCGGCCGACGATCCGCAGCCCATAGCCGGCCGAGGCGGGCAGCACGGTCTGGGAACTGGTCAGCAGCATCAGGTCACGAACGCCCAGGTCCAGCAGGATCTGCGCGCCGATGCCGTAGTCGCGCAGTACGTTCTCGGTGTGGTCGGCCTGAGGCTGGCCGTAGCGCTCCGAGAGCCAGTGCGGGTTGGAGTCGCGGATGAACACGGCCACGCCGGCCCCCTCGTAGGCCTCCAGCGCCTTCAGCGCGTTGGGCACGTACTCGCGGCGCGTCTCGATCGCCCCCAGCATGTCGGTGGCCATGTCGACGCGGTGCATGCGCACCAGGGTCGGCTTGTCGGGGTCGATCTTGCCCTTGGTCAGGACCACGTGCTCGGTCTGGTCGATCGAGTTGCGGTAGATCACCATCCGGAAGCGGCCGCCGTACGCACTGTCGAACGGCGTCTCGAGCACGCGTTCCACCTGGCGCTCGGTGCGGCGGCGGTAGGCGATCAGGTCGGCGATGGTGCCGATCTTCAGCCCGTGCAACTGGGCGAAGGCCACCAGGTCAGGCAGGCGCGCCATCGACCCGTCGTCCTTCATGATCTCGCAGATCACGCCCGCGGGGTTCAGGCCGGCCATGCGGCTGATGTCGACGGCGGCCTCGGTGTGGCCGGCGCGGACCAGCACGCCGCCATCGCGGGCCACCAGCGGGAAGACATGCCCCGGCGACACCACGTCCTCGACACCCTTGGTGGGGTCGACGGCGACGGCGATGGTGTGGGCGCGGTCGTGGGCCGAGATGCCCGTAGTGACCCCCTCGCGCGCCTCGATCGAGACCGTGAAGGCGGTGCCGTGGCCGGACTGGTTGTCGCTGGCCATCGGCGGCAGCCGCAGCTGCCGGGCGCGTTCGGCGGTGATCGACAGGCAGATCAGGCCGCGCGCGTGCTTGGCCATGAAGTTGATCTGCTCGGGCGTGGCGAACTGCGCCGGGATGATCACGTCACCCTCGTTCTCGCGGTCTTCCGCGTCGACCAGGATGTAGGGCCGCCCGTTGCGGGCGTCCTCGATAATGTCCTCGATCGGGCTGATGGCGCCGTGGATGGAGTCCGCGTCGGGCGCGGAGCCTACGATGTAGGGCTTCTTCATGCGTCGATCCCTGCGTCTGCCGCCACCCGCATGTTCGCAAACTCCATCACCTGCTCGGCGACCGTGTCGAGCTGCCAGGCGTCCTTGTCGTCACGGCAGGCGCCCATGTCGTCGAACAGGTCGCTCGCCGTATTCAGGGCCGCGCCGAACGGCGTCGGCCAGCCCCGCAGCGCATGGATGATGGCTCTCAGCGCCATGAGGGTGGTGCCGCCCGCCTGGCCGCCCGCCGCCGTGATCACCGTGCCCACCGGCTTGCCCGAGAGGTAGGGACGCGCGTCGCGGCCGGTCATCTCCAGCGTGTCCAGCGCGTTCTTCATCACCCCGGATATGGAGCCGTGGTAGCCGGGGCTGGCCACGATCAGGCCGTCGGCGGCGCGCACCGCGGCCGCCAGCTCCAACTGCGCCGGCGTGGCGTCGGACGGCCGCGGATCGAAGATCGGCAGGCCGCCCAGGAAGGTCCCGCCCAGCAGCCGCGTCTCCGCCCCCAGCGCCTCGGCCCGGCCGAGCGCGCAGACCAGCGCTTTTTCCGTGGAGGACCCGGCGCGGATCGTTCCGCCCAGGCCGATGATCAGGGGTCGACGGCTCATGGTCCCGACCACTAAGCCGCCAAACGCCCGAACGCCACCCTCTGCGTCCCTACGCTGTCTCCGTCGCCTTCTGCTTGGCGTAGGCGTCGCGCAGTTCGCCCAGCTCGGTCTTGAACCGTTTCTGGGCTTCCTCCCGCAGCTTGGGGATGTGGTAGGCGGGGAAGAGGTCGTTGTCGGGCGTGTAGTCCTTCAGGATCTGCTTGGCGATGGTGACCTTGTGAACCTCGGTGGGCCCGTCGGCGATGCCCATCACCAGGGCCGAGGTGACCATGCCCATGAACGGCATCTCGTTGGAGACCCCCAGGGCGCCGTGCAGGTGCGCGGCCTTGGCGGCGATGTCGCCGTAAACCTTCGGGGTCATCACCTTGATCGCGGCGATGTCCTTGCGGACCATCTGGTAGTCCTGGTGCTTGTCGATCAGCCAGGCGGTGTGCATCACCATCAGGCGGAAGCTCTGCAGTTCGATCCAGCTGTCGGCCAGATCGGCCTGCACCAGCTGCAGATCGGCCAGCCGGCCGTCGCGGGTCTTGCGCGACACCGCGCGCTTGCACATCAGTTCCAGGGCGTGGCGGCAGGCGCCGACCGTGCGCATGGCGTGGTGGACGCGCCCGCCGCCCAGGCGCACCTGGGCGATGACGAAGGCCCCGCCCCGTTCGCCCAGCAGCGCGTCGTAGGGCAGCCGCACGTTGTTGTAGCGGACGTAGCCCTCGTTGCCGCCGCCGATCTCCCCGCCCGCGCCGACGCCGACGTT
Organism: uncultured Phenylobacterium sp.; assembly: GCF_902826855.1. GTDB lineage: Bacteria > Pseudomonadota > Alphaproteobacteria > Caulobacterales > Caulobacteraceae > Phenylobacterium. The sequence goes on from NZ_CADEGK010000042.1 coordinate 6,736, forward strand.
GCGGATGATCTCGACGCCGGGGGTGTCGGTGGGCACCAGGAAGATCGAGGTGCGGCGGTAGGGGTCCTTGGCGTCCGGGTCGGTGACCGCATAGAGCACCAGGATCTTGGAATACTGGGCGTTGGTGGAGAACCACTTCTCGCCGTTGATCACCCATTCGTTCCCGTCCAGCACCGCGCGGGTGGTGAAGGTGAGCGGGTCCGAGCCGCCCGTGGGCTCGCTCATCGAGAAGCACGAGCGGATGTCGCCGTTCAGCAGCGGCTGGAGATATTCCGCCTTCTGCGCCTCGGTGCCGTACTGGGCGATGATCTCGGCGTTGCCGCTATCGGGCGCCTGGCAGCCGAAGATCGAGGGCGCGAGGCCATTGCGGCCCAGCTTCTCGTTCATCAGCGCCAGCTTCAGCTGGCCATAGCCCTGGCCGCCCAGATCCGGGCCCAGATGGCAGGCCCACAGGCCCTGGTCCTTCACCTTCTGCTGCAGCGGCTTGATGAACTTCTCGCGGCCGAGGGTGGTGTAAGCCGCCATGCCAAGGTGGGAGAGCGGCTCGACCTCCTCGCGCATGAAGTCCTCGATCCAGTCGAGCTTCTTCTGGAATTCCGGGTCGGTTTCGAAGTCCCAAGCCATGCCGCCTCGCTCCCTGCGTTCTTTTTCGTGTTCCGGGTACGCTAGACCCGAGGCGGCCAAAGTCAAACGCGCGCCCGGATCAGAACGCCCCGCTGCGGCCCTCGCCGGCGGCGAACCGCTTGGCCCCTTCGATGGCGGAGCCGGTGCGCAGGGTTTCCATGCCAAAGCGAACCTCGGCGGCCTGGGCTTCGTCCCAGTCCAGAGACCATTGCGCCAGCGCCGAGAGCCGGTCGTTGCGCAGGCAGAGCTGCGGGAAGCCGCTGATCTGGCGGGCGAGCTCGAGCGCAGCCTCGAGCGCCTTGCCCTGAGGCGCCAGGCGGTTGGCGAGGCCGATCTGCACGGCCTCCTGGGCGTCCACCGGCCGGCCGGTCAGGATCAGGTCCATGGCCCGCGAATGGCCGATCAGCCGCGGCAGCCGCACGGTGCCCAGGTCGATCAGCGGCACGCCGAAGCGGCGGCAAAACACTCCGAACGTCGCCCCCTCGGCGGCCACCCGCATGTCGGCCCAGCAGGCCACTTCCAGCCCGCCGGCGACCGCCGGGCCCTCGACGGCCGCGATCACCGGCTTGCCCAGACGCAGGCGCGTGCAGCCCATGGGCCCAAAGTCGCCGGTCTCCGGGATGCGGTTGCCGCCCCCGGTGGCGATCCCTTTCAGGTCCGCACCGGCGCAGAAATAGCCGCCACGCCCGGTCAGCACCGCCACGTCCAGCCCGTCGTCGGCGTCGAACGCCTTGAAGGCGTCGTAGAGCGACTGCGCCGTCTCCCGGTCCACGGCGTTACGCCGCTGTGGCCGCTCGATGGTGACGATGGCGATGCGGCCGTCGCGTTCGGAGCTCACGGTGGACATGGGCGGATTCCTCCTCGGGCCTCGCCCATGTTCACGACGACGACCGCCCAAAGGCAAGCGCCCGCACCGGGTCAGGCAGGGCTCAGGAGCGTGAATTTCATCTCGCGGCGGATGGCGTAGCCGAGCTGCTCGTAGAGCCGGATGGCGCCCAGGTTGTGGGGATAGACGTGCAGGAACGGCGTCTCGCCGCGCGCCTCGATGCGGCCGCTCACCACGGCCGTCAGCGCCGCCGCATAGCCATGGCCGCGGTGGTCGGGGTGGGTGCAGACGGCGCTGACCTCGGTGAAGCCGGGGAGCTTCATCCGCTCGCCGGCCATGGCGACGAGGCGGCCGCCCTGCCTCACCCCCACGAAGTCGCCGAGCCTGTGGGTGCGGCCGAAGAACGGTCCGGGCTGGGTCAGTCGCGCCAGGTCGAACATCTCGGACCCGTCCTGCGCGGTCAGGTCGACGACGTCGAAGCCGCCGGGGGCGACCCCCTTGAGGTCACCGGCGACCATCTGGCAGAGCGTGACCGGCGGTTGAGCGATCACGCCATGGATCGCCGGCCAGTCGCCGGCCTCGACCATCCCGGCCTCGCCCTCGGCACGCACCAGGGCCCCTAGGGCCGCCAGGTTCGGCGCCGAGTCATCCGCCGCAGCCACGAACACCCCGTAGTCCGGATCGAGACGCACGGCCCGTGCATTGCCCAGCGCCAGGCCTGACTGGCGGGTGGTCAGCGAAGCCCAGACCGGGCGGTCGAGGGGATGATCGGCGGTCATCGTGCGCCCTTCTCCATGGCCATGCTTGCGACGCTTCGGCGGTCCAGCGCAAATGGTAGGAACGAGCGCGGGGAAATCCATATGGGCAAGGCCAAGTCACACGGCTTCTCGAAGGCGCGGCTGGAGCGCATCGATCGCTTTCTGCAGGACAAGTACGTAGGCGCCGGGCGCATGCCCTGCACCCAGTTCGTGCTCGCCCGCGGCGGCGAGGTGGTCCACCAGACGGTGATCGGCCAGCGTGACGTGGAGCGGCAGGTCGCGCTCACCGAAGACACGGTCTTCCGCCTCTATTCCATGACCAAGCCGGTGACCTGCGTGGCGCTGATGACGCTGGTCGAGGAGGGCCGCATCGCGCTCGACGACCCGGTGGCGCGGCACATCCCGGAGTGGGCGGACCTGGGCGTCTTCTCCGCCGGCGCCGGGCCGTACCTCACGACCCCGCCGGCGCGGCCGATGCAGGTCGTCGACCTGCTGCGCCACACGTCCGGACTGACGTATGGCTTCCAGAACCGCAGCAACATCGACGCCGCCTACCGCAAGCTCGGCATGGCCGACATGCACGGCGAGGACGACCTGGAGGGGATGATCCAGCAGCTCACCAAGCTGCCGCTGGAGTTCTCGCCGGGCGAGGCTTGGAACTACTCGATCTCAACCGACGTGGTCGGCTACCTCGTGCAGAAGCTCTGCGGCAAGCCGCTGGACCAGGTGTTCCAGGAACGGCTCTTCGACCCGCTGAAGATGGTCGACACCGGATTCTCTGTCCGCGAGGACCAGCAGAGCCGCTTCGCCGCCTGCTACAACGCTGCGCCCGGCGGCGGCATGAAGCTGCAGGACGATCCGGCGACCAGCGCCTACCTGAAGCCGCCGAAGCTGCTGGCCGGCGGCGGCGGCCTGGTCGGCACAGCGGCCGACTACCTGCGCTTCGCCACCATGCTCACCAACGGGGGCGAGTTGGATGGGGCGCGGATACTGGCGCCCAAGACCGTCAAGCTGATGGCGTCGAACCATCTGCCGGGCGGCCAGGACCTGACCCAGCTCAGCCGCTCGCTGTTCTCGGAGAGCACCAACGCCGGCGTCGGCTTCGGCCTGGGCGTGGCGGTGGTGTTCGACCCGCCGCAGACTCTGATCCCGTGCTCGAAGGGGGAGTTCTACTGGGGCGGCGCGGCCTCGACCGCCTTCTGGTGCGACCCGCTGGAGGACGTCACCGCGGTGTTCATGACGCAGCTCCTGCCGTCGTCCACCTACCCCGTGCGCCGCGAGCTACGGACGCTGGTCTATTCGGCGCTCATGGACACCCACGACTAGGGCGTCTTCGCCGGCTCCTTGGGCTTGGCGTGGGCGGCGACATCGACCATCGCCTCCGCCTCGCCCAGCGAGGGCGCGCCGAACCCGGTGTCGGCCTCGTCAGTGACCACCATGGTGCTCGGCAGCATGCGCGAATTTCGCCAGCCGCCCCATCTGAAATAGGCGTAGGCCAGGATCAGCGTGACCATGGCGGCGGCCGGGTAGCTGATCCAGATGGAGTCGGCGCCCATGCTCGGCGCCAGGTAGTTGGCCAGCGGCACGCGCACGCCCCACAGCGCGATGATCATCGCCAGCAGGGGCGGCCAGACCGCCCCGGTCGAGCGCACGATGCCGGAGTAGACGAAGGCCAGGCCGAAGGGGATGAAGCCCCACAGCACGATCGAATTGATGTGGATGGCGATCGGCAGCGAGGGGCTGTCGCCCGGCAGGAACGCCTGCAGCACCCAGGGATCGGCCACGTAGATCAGGACGATCGGCACAGCCGAGAACAGGAAGGCCCAGAAGACACCCGAACGGGCGACCTGTTCGACGCGGTCCATCTTGCCGGCGCCGACGTTCTGGGCCGCCATCGACGAGACCGCCGCGCCGATGGCCATCGCCGGCATCTGCACGAAGGTCCACAGTTGCGCCGCCGCGCCATAGGCGGCGGACGTGGCCACGCCGTGGCGGTTGACCATGCTCATCACCGTCACCGCGGCCAGCGAGGTGACCATCATCTGGAAGCTCATCGGCACCCCCTTGAACACCAGGGAACGGACGATGGTGAGGTCGGGGATGAGCAGACGGAGCTCGGACGGCCGCAGCGCAAGCACCGAATTGGTGCGGTAGAGATAGACCAGCATCACCACCAGGGTGATGAAGTTGGCGATCAGCGACGCATAGGCCGAGCCCGCGATCCCCAACGCCGGGACCGGGCCCCAGCCGATGAGCAGCAGCGGCTTCAGCGCCATGTCGATCGCCACCGACAGGATCGAGAAGTAGAGCGGCGTGCGGCTGTCGCCCGTGCCGCGCTGGGCCATCATCAGGAACATGAAGAAGTTCATGAACGGCATGGCGAGGAAGATGACCCGCAGGTAGTCGATCGCGTCGCGGGTCGAAGCCTCCGGCGTGCCCATGGCCGCCAGGATGCTCGGCGTCAGGACGAGCCCGAGCAGGCCGGTGCTGAGCGAGATGAAGAGGAAGAACCCGACGGAGGAGCCGATCACCTGCTTCGTCATGGCCTCGTCGCCGGCCCCCACGGCCTGGCCCACCATGATGTTCGACGCCATCGACAGGCCGAAGATAGCCCCGAACATCAGGAACATGATCTGGTTGGCGTTGGCGGTGGCCGTCAGGGCCGCCTCGCCCAGGACATGACTCACCCAGATGGCGTTGGCCGAGCCGGAGACCGACTGCAGCATGTTGGAGCCCAGGACCGGCAGGGCGAACATCACCAAGGTGATGCCGATCGGTCCCGTGGTCAGGTCGGGACCGCCACGGCGACCCGGAAGGCCCCCGGGTCCACCCCCCGGCGGGCCACCTCCTGGTGGACCTGGCGGCCGGCGCGCGTCTCCCGTCCGAGCGTCCACGACCCCAGAACTCCCTCTCGTGACTCATGCCACATACCGCTTCTACGGGCGGGGGCGCTTGGGGTTCAAGGGTGGCGGAGGGTAAGAGGGGGCCATGATTGTCAAGATTCTGCAGTTCGGGACCACCGGCCAGCTGGCCATAGAGCTCCTTCGCCAGGCGCCGAACCACGCCTTGGCGGTCACAGCCCTCGGTCGCGCCGACTGCGACCTCGCCGACCCGGCGGCGGCGGCGAAGGCGGTGATCGCGGCGAAGCCGGACCTGGTGGTGATCGCCGCGGCCTACACGGCGGTAGACCTCGCCGAGACCGAGCGGGACCTAGCGCACAGGGTGAACGCCCTGGCGCCGGGCGCGATCGCGGCCGCCTGCGACCAGGTCGGCGCGGCCTTGGTCAATGTCTCCACGGACTATGTGTTCGACGGCGCGGGCGGCGCCCCCTACGCCGAGGATGCCCCCACCAACCCGCTGCAGGTCTACGGCGCGACGAAGCTGGCGGGCGAGCAGGCGGTGTCGGCGGCGTGCGCGCGATCGCTCAACATCCGCACCTCCTGGGTGGTCTCGGCCCACGGCAAGAACTTCGTCAAGACCATGCTGCGGCTGGCCGCGGCCGGTAATCCGCTGACCGTCGTGGACGACCAGGAGGGGCGGCCCACGGCGGCCGCGGACCTGGCGCGCTTCATCCTTTCCCAGGCGGGGCGGCTGGCGGCGGCGAAGGCCGGCGACCCGGCGTTCGGCCTCGTGCACTTCGCGAATGCCGGGGAGGTGAGCTGGCGGGGCTTCGCCAAGGCGATCTTCGCCGAGGCGCTGGGCGACGCGGCCCCCGAGGTCGGCGCGACGACGACCGCGCAGTATGTGACTCCGGCGAAGCGCCCATTGCGGGCCACCATGGACACCGCCAAGGTCAAGCGCGTGTTCGGCGTCAGCCCGCGGTCATGGCGCGCGGCGCTGAGCGAGATCGTGGCGGAGCTGAAGGCCCAGTAGAAGACGTCGTCCCGGCTTCGGCGTGGCCGAAACCGAGACAACCCCTTGAGTCGGACGCTGGAGCCTACTTCGAGACCTTCACCAGCTTCTCGAGCGTCTTCTCCAGCTTCGCGAAGCCGGAGGTCATGCAGGCCATGATCGCTTCGGCGTCGGCGCTGGGGCCCATGGCCGCGGACTTCTTGCCCTGGCCGGCCATGTCGCGGACGCAGTCGTAGCACTCGCGCAGGCGCCGGCCGGAGTCGGCTTCCTCGGCGATGTACCAGGTCATCAGGTTCGCGGTCATCGGGTCGAACTCGCCCTCGGCGATACGGCGGCGGACCTCACCGAAGGGATCGGTGTTGTCGTTGCGGTCGTCGCGGTCGCCGATCTTCTCGAGATCGCTGATGTTTGGGTTCGCGAGCTTCGCGAGGACCTCGTAGCCCTTGGGGTCGGGGTTCGTGCGCAGCTCGAAGCCGAGCTCGGAGATGCGGCGGCAGAAGACTTCGCCGTGGCTGGTTTCGCGCGCGGCGACCAGGCGCAGCGTGCAGGCCAGGTCCGCGTTCGGCGTCACGTCGGCCCAGGCGCGCAGGTAGACGCCCGCGGCGGTCTCGGCGTTCGAAATCCTGTTGAGCAGGCCCAGGTACTTGGGCTTTTGCATGGTGTTGGTTTCCATTTGGTCGTCTCCTTGCGGAGCGTCTCTGGCGCTCTCATCGCTCAACTTGAACGGGGCGCCGTAGGGTAAGGCTACCCGTCCGCGATCCGGCTCCCCGCTTTTCCGTAAAATAGGTATGCCCCGGCGCCGATGACGTTCCAGGCGAAAAAGAAGCCGATCGTCTTCGTCTGGAGGCTGGTGAACAGGTAGAGGCAGCCGGCGACCGCGAAGGGCGCGACCAGCCAGACGGCCGGTGTCATGAAGGGTCGCGGCAGATCGGGCGCGCGGCGGCGCAGCACCATCACCGCGCAGGCGGTCGCGACGAAGGCGGCCAGGGTGCCGGCGTTGGCCAGCGAGGCGATCTCGTCCAGCGGCACGAGGCCCGCAATCACAGCGGCGATCACGCCGGTCAGGACGGTCACGGCGGCCGGCACGCCGCGCCGGTTCACCGCGGCCAGCCGGGCCGGCAGCAGCCCGTCGCGGGCCATCGCGTAGAACACGCGGCTCTGTCCGAACATGAACACCATGATCACAGTGGGCATCGCCAGCACGGCGGCGCCGGCGATGATGCTGGCGGGGCCCGGCTGGCCCAGTTCCTTCAGCACGAAAGCCAGCGGCTCGGCGTTCTGCGAGAACGCGGCGAACGGCACGGCGCCCAGGGCGCAGGCGGCGATGACCATGTAGATCACGGTACAGAGCACCATCGAGCCGACGATGCCGATGGTCAGGTCGCGCTCGGGGTCCTTGGTCTCCTCGGCGGCCGTGGAGATGGCGTCGAAGCCGTAGAAGGCGAAGAAGATGATCGCGGCGGCCCCCATCACGCCGTACTTCTTTCCGTCGATCTCCTGGGCGGCGAAGCCGAAGGGCGCGAACGGCTGGAAGTTGGCCGCGTCGAAGCTGGGCAGGGTGAAGACGACGAAGGCCGCCAGTGCGGCGAGCTTGATGCAGACCAGGACGAAGTTGACCGTGGCGCTCTCGCGCGTGCCCACCAGCAGCATTCCGGTGACGGCAAGCGCGATGACCATGGCCGGGAGGTCGACGATCCCTTCGTTCAGCAAGGCCTCCGGCGCGCCCCAGCCGCGCAGGAGCCCCGAGGCGTAGCCCGACCAGCCCACCGACACGGCGCTGCAGACCAGGGTGTATTCGAGGATCAGGCTCCAGCCGACCAGCCACGCCAGCCCCTCGCCCAGGGTCACGTAGGCGTAGGTGTAGGCGCTGCCGGCCTGCGGCGTGAGGCTGGCCATTTCCGAGTAGCATAGGGCGGCCGCTGCGCAGATCACGCCGGCGATGGCGAAGGACAGGATCACCGCCGGTCCCGCCAGGCCCGCCGCCACGCCGGTCAGGGTGTAGATGCCGGTGCCGATGATCGCGCCCACGCCCAGCGCCACCAGATGCGGCCAGCCCAGCGTCTTCTTCAGGTGGCCCGCGCCTTGAGCGCCGAGCTCCAGCGGCTTGCGGCGGGTGAGGAAGCTCATGCGCAGACGCTCCGGCGGTCACGGGGCGTGACCTGCACTCGATCTAAACGTTGATCAGAAGTAATGTGCAGGCCGCATCCGCTGAGATATCATTGGTCGTAGCAAAACACGTTGGCCGGCTCGGCGTCAGCCCTCGGCCCCTGGGAGGGTAATTTTGATGACGAAGGCGCACGTCTCCGCCTGGGCCACGGCCGCGCTGGCCGCCCTGCTTGCCGGCTGCGCGGCTGACGGTTCACCTCCCAACGCCATGTCGGCGGCCACGCCTGTGGCGGCGGTGGAAGCGGCGGCGATGACCTCGATGCCGATCACCGTCGACAACTTCATGCTGGCCGACGCCAACTACATGGGCCACGAGCTCTACCGCGAGGCCGGCGACGCCAAGGTCGTGGTGCTCATCTCGCACATGAACAACTGCCCGATCGTCCGCAATCTCGCGCCGGCGCTCCGGGAGCTGGAGGCCAAGTACGGCCCGCGCGGCGTGAAATTCCTCATGCTGAACTCCGCGATCCAGGACAGCCCCGAGGAGATCAAGGCCGAAGCCGCCGAGTACGGCTTCAACATGCCGATCCTGAAGGACACGCACCAGCTGGTCGGCGAGCAGCTGGGCGTGACCCGCACGGCCGAGTTCTACGTGATCGACCCGAAGACCTGGAAGGTCGCCTACCGCGGCCCCCTGGACGACCGGCTCGACTACGGCAGCCAGAAGGCGGCCGCTGAGCATCCCTGGGCCACCAACGCCATCGAAGCCGTGCTGGCCGGCCGGCCGGCGGTCGCCGCGGGCAAGCCGACCGCCGGCTGCCTGATCGACTTCCCCGAGCGCGGCAAGGTCGCGAAGATCTCCTACTCCAAGGAAATCGCCCCGATCCTGGAAGCCAAGTGCGTCGCCTGCCACCAGAAGGGTGGGATCGGGCCGATGCAGCTGACCAGCTACGAGATGGTCAAGGGCTTCTCGCCGATGATCCGCGAGGTCATCCGCACCGACCGCATGCCGCCTTGGAACGTCGATCCGCACGTGGGTAAGTGGGCCGACGACAAGAGCCTTACCGCCGCCGAGGTGAAGACGGTGGTGCATTGGATCGAGCAGGGCGCGCCGCGGGACGGCGGACCGGACCCGCTGGCCAGGAAGCGCCCGGCGGTCGCCGAGTTCCCGTTGGGCAAGCCGGACCTGATCCTGGAGATCCCGAGCTACACGATCCCCGCTTCAGGCGTGGTCGACTATCAGCGCCCGGTGGCGGTCAACCCGCTCGCCGAGGGCAAGTGGGTCAAGGCCTCGACCTATGTGGTCAGCCAGCGTCAGGGGGTGCACCACTTCCTGTCCGGCTACCTCAAGGAGGTCCCCAAGGACGGCAAGGGCAACGAGTCCCGCTGGGGCGCCTCGATGGGCGGCTATGCGGTGGGGGCGGAGTCCAGCCTCTGGCCGAAGAACGTCGGCACCTATCTGCCGCCCGGCGGCGCCATCGGCTTCCAGGCCCACTACACCCCGTTCGGCAAGGAAGTGACCGACAAGTCGAAGATCGGCCTCTACTTCTACAAGGACGGCGAGAAGCCGGAGCTGATGATGCGGTCCTCGATCGTGGTGGACAACACCATCAAGATCCCGGCCGGCGTGGCGCGTCACAAGGAGACCGCCTACATCCAGATCCCGAAGGACATGCTGCTCTACTCGGCCTTCCCGCACGCGCACTACCGCGGCTACGCCTCGGACCTGTGGCTGGAGACCCCGGACGGCAAGAAGCAGCAGCTGCTGGCCATGCCCCGCTACGACTTCAACTGGCAACGCGAATACACCTTCGCCGAGCCGATGAAGATCCCGGCGGGTTCGAGGCTCATCGCCAACTACTGGTACGACAACTCCAAGCAGAACCCGGCCAACCCGGACGCCTCCAAAACCATCGTCTGGGGCGACCAGTCCTGGGAGGAGATGTTCTACACGGCCATCCGTTACCGCTGGCTGGACGAGACCTCGACCAAGCAGGTCGAGTACGACGACCTCATCGACAAGACCCGCCTGTTCGGCATGTTCGACGACAACATGGACGGCATGATCCAGAAGGCCGAGTTCAAGGGCGAGCTGGGTGACAGGCTGGCTCCGTTCTTCGCGCAGATGGACCAGAACAAGTCCGGCGGGGTCGAGGACGACGAGCTGATGGCGGCCCTGAAGGTGATGGGCGGCCGTCGGCGCGAGGCCCAGCGTGCGCCCGCGGCGGCCCCGGCCCCGGCAGCGGCCAAGGCTGGCGGCGGTCGCTGACACTGCGGACGTCGGTGACGAAGGAGCGGTCGGAGGGACGGCGCGTTAGCGTGGGCATGTGCCCGTGCTGCCCGCCGCTCGATCGTCGCGCCCTGCTTTGCGGCCTGGTCGCCGGTGCGTTGGCGGGCTGCAGCGACAACGCCCAGACCGGCCGCCGTCAATTGGCTTTCGTACCGGACGGTCAGCTGGCGACGATGGCCGACCAGGCCTGGGCCGAGCTGTTGTCCAAGACGCCGGTTTCCAGCGACGCGGCGCTGGGCCAACGCCTGGCCAGCGTCGCTGAGCCGCTGGCCCGCGCCAGCGGCCGAAAGGACCTGACGTGGGAGTTCGTCGTCTTCGACTCTCCGGAGCTGAACGCCTTCGTGCTTCCGAACGGCAAGGTCGCGGTGTTCCGGGGCATGATGGAGTTCGCGCGTGATCGCGCCGAACTTGGAGCCGTGGTCGGGCACGAGGTCGCCCACATCCTCGCCCGGCACCCGGCTGAGCGGGTCAGCCAGCAGCTGGCGACCCAGGTCGGGGTATCCGTGGCTCAGCTCGTCTTCGGGGGTGAAGATGGTGAGAACGCCGAGCTGGTGGCAGGCGTGCTTGGCCTCGGCGCGACGTATGGCGTCCTGCTGCCCTACTCCCGCACCCACGAACTCGAGGCCGATCGCGTGGGCGTGGAGCTGATGAGGAAGGCGGGGATGGAGCCGCTGGGCGCGGTCAGGTTCTGGGAGCGGATGATCGCCCACCATGAACGCCAGGGCGCGCCGCCCGAGGCCCTGTCCACGCATCCCGCGGATGCGCGGCGCCTGGCGCATCTGAAGGCGGCTGTCGCCGGCCTGCCTGCCTGATACCTGTCGCCGAAACCACCCGCCTGAGCGTTGCACAAATTAGCCGGGGATCCAGCACCGGCCACTGCTACGCGTACGCCCGGCCTGCCAGGGCGCAACAAGCCGGCGCTAGTCCTCCCAGAGGCCGACGCCCTTGCGGTTGAGCATGCGCACGGCGCGCTTGACTACCGCCAGGAGGCGTTCGCGCCGGGCGGCCTCGTCATAGGTCATCGAACCCTTGGCCAGACCCTCCAGCAGGAAGCGGCCGAGGTCGCGGCTGGTCTGGAAGCGCGGGTCGTCGCCGGCCTGCACCATGGCGCCAAACCGGTCGCCGCCGAGCTGGGCGTGGTCGAAGGCCGAGCGGGCGCCCGCCAGGCGCTGGCTCAGCATGGGGTCCGTCCGGGCGGCGGCTTCCAGTTCGGCGAAGGCCACGAAGGGCGGCTCGCGCAGCAGCGCCCAGTAAACGTCGATGGCCTGTTCGGACGCATCGACGCCAGGGGCCGGCGGCGCCGCGGCGGCGCGCTCCAGCAGTCGCGCGCGGTTCAACTCGATGTGGGTGATCGCCGCCTCTACCAGCTCCTCGCGGCTGGCGAAGTGGTAGAGCATGGCGCCGCGCGTCAGGCCCGCCGCCTCGGCGATCACCGCGTTCGAGGCCGCGTGATAGCCGATCTGGGCGAACAGGCGCATCGCCGCATCCAGGATGCGGGCGCGCGTGCGTTGCGACTTCGGCGTCGCCTTGGCCGGGTAGGTCCGGGCGTCCATCGGTCCCAATTCCGTGGCGACCTCGAAGAGGGTCCCATCTGCCGCAATCCCTAGCCACATAAGGGATTGCGCGCCACCGCTTACGCCACTGAGGCGAGGCGGATGCACCTCTGAGAGCCGATTGGGCGCCACGGTCGCCGAACTGGCGCCGAACTGGCGTATCCAGGGCATGCGTTGACTTGGCGGTCGAACTCACGACAGTGCGACTGCCATGAAAACCCCGATCCCGAACGTTCGCGAGCGGCAGCGCCTGGAGACCCAGGCGCAGATCCTGCGCGCGGTGGGCCGCCAGCTGGAAACGCGCTCACTGGAGGACCTCAGCTTCGCCGAGATTGCCCGCGACGCCGGGGTGGGGGAGCGCACGGTGTACCGACACTATCCCACCAAGGAGGCCTTGCTCGGCGCCTTCTGGGCCTGGATGCAGTCGGAGGCGTTCGGGGAGCGTGCGACGGAGCCGCGCAAGCCGATGCGGACGGACCGGCGGCTGCGTGAGGCGCTCACCACGCCCAGGGATTCGCTGCGGCCCATGCGCATCCTGATCGCCACGGACGCCTGGGAGCCGCAGGTCAACGGGGTGGTGCGCACCCTCACGCGCGTGGTCTCCGAGCTGCAGGCGATCGGCCATACGGTGGAAGTGATCCATCCTGGACAGTTCAAGACCTTCCCGCTGCCGACCTACGCCGAGATCAAGGTGGCGATCGGGGTCTACGAGCCGGTGCAGGAACTGTTCAAGGCCTTCGAACCGGAGGCGATCCACATCGCCACAGAGGGCCCGATCGGCCTGGCGGCGCGGCGCATCTGCGTGGAATGGAAGCTGCCCTTCACGACCAGCTATCACACCCGCTTCCCGGAGTACGTCTCGGCGCGGCTGCCTTTGCCGCTGGCCGCCGGCTATGCCTACATGAAGTGGTTCCACAAGCCGTCCGGCCGGCTGATGGTGGCCACGCCGACCATGCGCGAGGAGCTGTCGCGCCACGGCTTCCGCAACATCTCCGCATGGTCGCGCGGTGTGGACACCGAACAGTTCCACCCACGCCGCAACGGCGAGCCGGACATCTTCGAGGGCCTCGCGCGGCCGGTGTTTCTGTACGTCGGCCGCGTGGCTGTGGAGAAGAACATCGAGGCCTTCGTGGCCCTGGACCTGCCGGGAACCAAGGTAGTGGTCGGGCCGGGCCCGCAGCTCGAGGAGCTGCAGGGGAGATATCCCGACGTCGTGTTCAAGGGGCCCAAATCCGGCGCCGAGCTGGCCGCGCACTACGCCTGCGCCGACGTCTTCGTCTTCCCCTCGCTCACCGACACCTTCGGCCTGGTGATCCTGGAGGCGATGGCGGCCGGCACGCCGGTCGCGGCCTACCCGGCGCCGGGGCCCATCGACCTCATCCCGGGCTCCGGTGCGGGGGTGCTGGCCCTGACCGCGACCGAAGGCTTGCGGGAAGCCTGCCTGCAGTGCCTCGACCTGGACCGCGCCCGCGTACGCGCCTTCGCCGAGACCTTCTCCTGGCGGGCCTGCGCCGAGGACTTCGTGAAGAACCTGCAGCCTTATCCCGAACCGGAGAAGACCCGGTTCTGGCGGCGGCTGCGCCGGCTCGCCCGCGTGCGGCGCCGTCGGACCGAGGCGGCCTGACCAGCGCTGCGTGACACCTTTGTGACAATGCGGTTGTCCGGCCGCACAAGGCCGCGTAAATCGCCGCGCTCTGGGCCATGGTCGTGGCCCGTTCGCCGCGGAGCACTGATTCGTTGGGCCGGAAGTCCGACCGCCTACGCCCTGAACCGGACCGGGAGCCGCGCACCCAGTACGCGGCCCTGCCCTGGCGCAGGGCCGAAGACGGCATCCAGGTCCTCCTGATCACCTCCCGCGAGAGCCGCCGCTGGGTGATCCCCAAGGGCTGGCCGATGCGTGACAAGGAACCCGGTCCCTGCGCGGCCCAGGAAGCCTTCGAGGAGGCCGGGGTCATCGGCCCGACCAAGCGCAGAAGCCTGGGCGTCTACCACTACGACAAGCGCCTGCGCTCGGGCCGCCTGCAGCATGTGCGGGTCATGGTCTATCCGCTGGAGGTCCGCGAAGAGCGCGACATCTGGCCGGAGATGGCGGAGCGCGACCGCAACTGGACCACGCCCGCCGACGCCGCCAGCCTGGTGGACGAGCCGGAGCTGAAGGCCCTCCTCGCCAAGTTCAAGGGATAGGGTCTCGGGACCGGATTGTGGGGTCCGGCCGGCCTAGGCCTTCACCAGTCGCCCGTCCGCGGTGATGCTCCGGTCGCGGGCGGCGCGCCACTCGTCGCCATAGTCGCAGTCCGCGTACTCGGGGAAGTAGGGACCGCCGCGCGTGAAATGGACCACGCGCGCGTCCGAGCTGTAGGGATACTCGCCCACCAGCCAGTTCCACTCCAGCGGCAAGGCCCCAATCTCGCCGGGCTCCTCCAGCCAGTGGAACTGGTGCAGCTGCAGCCCCGAGGCCGTGTTCACGTACTGCGGTGTCAGCGCGCGGCAGCGGGCGTTGTTGAGCAGCATCACGCTCGACCAGTTCTTCTTGGCGTACTTGGTCTGCACGTGGTTGAGGAACTTGACCTCGTCGCGCGGGACGTAGTCGTGCTGGCAGACCATCACGGCGTACCGTTCGTCGGCCAGGGCGAATAGCTCTGCGATGTCGCCGCGCAGGAGCATGTCGCAGTCCATGAACAGCGACCAGCCCGCGTAGCTGGACAGGTAGGGCGTCAGGAACCGGGAGAACGAGAATTCGGTCGATTGCTGGCTCAGCATCTCGCGATCGAAGACGCCGCCCAGGGACGCCAGGTTGATCGGCGTGAAGCGGACGGGAACCGAAGCCCGTTCGAGGATACTCTGGCAGAGCACGTGGTAGGCCACCACCTCCTGGCGGTCGAAGCCGATGAAGACGTCGAGAACGGGGGGCAGCTGCACTGGGCTCAGTCCTCGAGGATGGCGTCGCGAATGCGGGCGATGACCGGGTTCCAGTCGCCCTGCTGGTCCTGGCGGAACAGGCGCACCGAGCCGTACCACGGCATCGTCGTCCCGCGGGCCCCGTAGCGCCACTCTGCACGGCGTGGGATCATCACCAGTGCGGTGACACCCAGGGCGCCGGCAAGGTGCACAAGCGCGGTCTGCACGGACACCACCAGATCGAGGTTGGCCATCAGGCCGGCCAGGTCCTCGAAATCGTCGATGTCGGCCGACGGGAAATGGCGGACAGGGTTGGCGCGCCCGGCGTTCACCGCCGCCAGATCAGCCTCGACATCGCCATACTGCAGGCTGACGAACTCGCAGTCGGGCAGGTCCAGCAACGCGCCCAGGCGCTCCAGCGGAACTGAGCGTTCGTGGGTCCGCGAGCGGCTGGTGCCGCCGCGCCAGGAGATGCCGATCCGACGATGCGTACGCCGGGGACCGAGGCGCTCCGCCCAGCGCGCGACCACCGCGTCGCGCGGCCGCAGATAGCTGGAGGCGGGAAAGTCCTCCAGGCGGTTGCGATAGGCGTGCCCCAGACTGCCGAGCGGCACGATGATGTCCGCCGCCCGCGCGGCGGCGCTCGCCGCCCCAGAGCCGCCGACGTCGACGCCGGGAAACGAATGCCCGAACAGCGCGACCAACCGGTCGTCGCACCGGCATGAGACGGCCGCGGCAGCGCGCGCCAGGTCCGGCAGCATGCTGGCGAACATGATCTGGTCGCCTGCCCCCTGTTCTCCGATCACCAGCACGCGGCGTCCGGCCAGGTCCTGCGGCCGGGGGGACAGCTTGAGGCGATCGCGGATCGCCGGCGGTGCGCCGACGCTGTCCTCCAGGAAGGTCTGCTCGCGCCAGCGGTGCTCGTAGTCCGGCCAGCCACCCTCGAAGTCATGGATCGCCAGCCTAACGAACGCGCGGCGATAGCGGGCGAAGGGCTCGTCCGGCGCCATGCCGACCGCGGAGTCCAGGGACAGGAGCCCGGCCGCATGGTCGCCCAGCGCAGCCTTCGCCACGCCAAGCTGCGTCAGGGCCTCGTATCGATCGCCGCCGCGGCTGAGCGCCAACTCGAAGGCCGTCGTGGCGGCTTCGTAGCGGCCCGACGTGAGCAGGACGGCGCCGCGCGCCAGATCACTTCCGCCAAGATCCGCGCCGAGGGCCTTGGCGGCGTCCTCCACGGCGCGCGCCGCCTCGGCCTGCCCCTGCACATTGAGGTGCGCGACGAGGTTGCGCACCGCCGCCTCATTGGTCGGGTCCAGCGCGAGGGCGCGCCGGTAGGCGGCCTCGGCGTCCGCGTGGCGGCCTTGCAGCCGATATGCCGAACCCTGGTTTATCAGCGTCGGCAAGTGCTCGGGCTCGATGTCCAGGCCCGCCTGGAAGGCGAGCAGAGCTTCGCCAGGGCGGCGGGCCGACAGCAGCAGTCGGCCCAGATCATTGTGGCTGTCGGCGTCACCCGCGAGGTCGCAGACCCGGCGGAGCTGCGCCTCGGCCGCCTCGAACAACCGCTGCTCGCCGAGCGCCGCCGCCCAGTGGCGACGGAGGCGAGCCTCGGCGGCCACGCCCGTGCCATCACCGCGACCGCTGACGGCGCGCTCGGCATCCTCGAAACGGCCGGCGCCGATCAGCGCGTTGATCCACAGGTCCCATGCCTGCGGGTGATCCGGCTGGATTCTCAGCACGGCGGCGAAGCAGGACTCGGCCTCGGCCCACGCCCGGCGGCCCAGGAGGATCGCCCCGAGATTCAACGCCGCGCGCGGAGGCGGTTTCGGCTCGGCCAGCACTCGGCGGTAGATCGCCTCGGCCTCGACAAGCCGCCCGTCGCGGTGCGCCGCGACAGCCGCTTCCATCACGCGCTCAGGATTCTCGGACGCCGGTTGTGCGCGGTCTTCGGACATTCAGGCTTGTCTGCAGGCGGAGCGGTGTCTCTAACGGAAAGGGCCGCGCGCCGCAAACGCCGCCGAGCATCCGCAGCCGGGGCCTGGAGCGGCCTACGCAGTCCCGGTGATCCCGTCCCAGAACTTCTTGGCCTTGCCGGTGAAACCGGCCGCCTTGGGGTGCTGGGCTTCGCCGCAGAGACCGGCGAACTCGCGCATCAGTTCCTGCTGGCGCGGCGTGAGGCGCGTGGGCGTCTCGACGAACAGCTCCACCACCAGGTCGCCGCGTTCGCGCGAGCGCAGCGACGGCATGCCGCGGCCCTTCACGCGCAGGGTCTTGCCGGTCTGCGAACCTTCCGGGACCTTCACCGTGAGCTTGCAGTTTCCGTCGCAGTTCTCGCCGCCCATGAGGCAGGGCGCGTCGATTTCGCCGCCCAGGACCGCCGTGGCCATGTGGACCGGCACGGTGCACAGCAGGTCCAGCCCGTCGCGTTCGAACAGCTCGTGCGGTTTCACCGAAATGAAAATGTAGAGGTCGCCGCGCGGCCCGCCGCGTTGCCCGGCATCGCCCTCGCCGGCGAGGCGAATGCGCGCGCCGTCGTCGACGCCCGCCGGGATGCGCACGGCCAGCGTGCGCTGGCGGCGGATCAGCCCGTGGCCGTGGCAGTCGACGCAGGGGTCCATGACCATCCGGCCCGAACCGCCGCAGCGGGGACAGGCGCGCTCGATGGAGAAGAAGCCCTGGGAGGCGCGCACGCGGCCCTGGCCGTTGCAGGTGGTGCAGGTGGTGGGGCTGGTGCCCGGCTTGGCGCCCGAGCCCTCACAGGTCTCGCAGGTGAGCGTCGCGGGCACCGTGATCTCGACCTCGGCGCCGGCGTAGGCCTGCTCAAGCTCGATCTCCAGGTCGTAGCGCAGGTCGGCGCCGCGGGCTGGCCCGCCCCGCTGGCGGCCGCCGCGCCCGCCGAACATGTCGCCGAAGACGTCGCCGAACACCTCGTTGAAGATGTCGTGCACGTCGTGGAACTGCTGGCCGCCGCCGCCCTGGCCGTTGACCCCCGCGTGGCCGAAGCGGTCGTAGGCGGCGCGCTTCTGAGGATCGGAGAGGATCGAGTAGGCCTCGTTGATCTCCTTGAACCGGCCGGAGGCGTCTTCGCAGCCACCGTTGCGGTCGGGATGGTGCTCCATCGCCTGCTTGCGGAAGGCGGCTTTCAGGCCGGCTTCATCGCAGCCGCGGTCCACGCCCAGGATCTCGTAATAGTCCCGCATGAGTACTCAGGCGCTCAGCAACAGTTGAGAGGTGAGGTGGGTGGCCCCCCGGCCATCTGCAAGGCTTAACATAGCCGAGTGACCGGGGGGTATCCTTCAAAGAAAGAACGCTTCGCAGCGCTCTCGTCCCGCGAAGGCGGCGGCGACGTCCCCATGGCCAGCTGATCGCAGATGCGGCTCAGGGAGGCCATGGGGCGCGTTGTCACGCCGACTTCTTCTCGTCGCCGTCGACTTCCTCGAACTCGGCGTCCACCACGTCGTCCGAGGCGGCGTCAGGCTGGGCGCCTGCGTCGTCGCCGGCGTCACCCTGCTGGGCCTTGTACATGGCCTCGCCGAGCTTCATCGACGCCTGGATGAGGGTCTGGGTCTTGGCCGAGATCGCATCCGCGTCGCCGTTCTCCAGGCTGGCCTTGAGATCGTCGATCGCCGCCTGGATGGCGTTCTTCTCGTCCTCGGAGACCTTGTCGCCGTGTTCGGCGAGCGCCTTCTCGGAGGAGTGCAGCACCGCGTCGGCCTGGTTCTTGGCCTCCACGACCGCCTTGCGCTTCTCGTCCTCGGCCTTGTTGGACTCGGCTTCCTTGACCATGGCGTCGATGTCCGCGTCCGAGAGGCCGCCGTTGGCCTGGATGCGGATCGACTGTTCCTTGCTGGTCGCCTTGTCGCGCGCCTGGACGTTGACGATGCCGTTGGCGTCGATGTCGAAGGTGACCTCGACCTGCGGCACGCCGCGCGGCGCCGGCGGGATGCCGACCAGGTCGAACTGGCCCAGCATCTTGTTGTCGGCCGCCATCTCGCGCTCGCCCTGGAAGACGCGGATCGTCACGGCGGTCTGATTGTCGTCAGCCGTCGAGAAGACCTGGGTCTTCTTGGTCGGGATGGTGGTGTTGCGCTCGATCAGCGGCGTGAACACGCCGCCCAGGGTCTCGATGCCCAGGGTCAGCGGGGTCACGTCGAGGAGAAGCACGTCCTTCACCTCGCCGCCCAGCACGCCCGCCTGCACGGCGGCGCCAAGGGCCACGACCTCGTCGGGGTTTACGCCCGTGTGCGGCTCACGGCCGAAGAAGGCCTTCACCGTCTCCACGACCTTGGGCATGCGGGTCATGCCGCCGACCAGGATCA
>NZ_CADEGK010000043.1:0-20727 GCF_902826855.1 uncultured Phenylobacterium sp.
CCTCGACACGGTGATCAGGGCATACATGGGCCAGAAGCCGCCGCCGCGGCCGATCAAGTCCGACGACATCGCCTATCTGGTCTACACCTCCGGCACGACGGGCGCGCCCAAGGGCGCGACCAACACCCACGGCAACATCACCTACAACGCCCAGGTCTACCGCGACTGGATCGCGCTTCAGGACGGCGTGGGGGTGCTGGGGGTGGCGCCGTTGTTCCACATCACCGGCCTGGTGGCGCACCTGCTGGTGGCGATCATCACCGCCAGCCCGGTCACCCTCGCCTATCGCTTCGAGCCCGGGGTGATGCTGGACGCCGCGGCCGAGCGGAAGCCGGGCTTTACCGTGGCGGCGATCACCGCCCTGATGGCGATGATGAACCACGCTGACGCCAGCGAGGCGCAGATGGCGAGCGTGACCAAGGTCTATTCCGGCGGGGCGCCGATCCCGCCCGCGGTGGTGGACGCCTTCCTCGCCAGGTTCGGCCACTACATCCACAACATCTACGGCCTGACGGAGACCTCCTCGCCCACGCACGGCGTGCCGCTCGGCGTCAGGGCCCCGGTGGACCCGATGTCGGGCGCGCTGTCGGTCGGCGTGCCGATCCCCGGCGCGTATGTGTGGATCGCGACCGAGGATGGCCGGCCGGCGCCGCTCGGCGAGCCCGGCGAGATCGTGTCGTCAGGGCCGATGGTCGCGCCGGGCTACTGGAAGAAGCCGCAGGAAACCGCCGAAGCCATGCGTCCGGACGGGTTCCGCACCGGCGATGTGGCCTTCATGGACGAGGCCGGCTGGTTCTTCCTGATCGACCGCAAGAAGGACATGATCAATGCGGCCGGATACAAGGTCTGGCCGCGCGAGGTGGAGGACGTGCTCTACACGCATCCTGCCGTGCGCGAGGCCGCCGTGGTCGGGGTCAAGGACGCGTACCGCGGCGAAACGGTCAAGGCCGTCGTGAGCCTCAAGGCAGGCGCCGAGGCCACGCCGGCGGAGCTTATCGAGCACTGCAAGGTGCGGATGGCGGCCTACAAATATCCACGCCAGCTCGAGATCATCGACGAGCTGCCCAAGACCGTCACTGGCAAGATCCTGCGCCGGGAACTGCGCGGGTGACCAGGACGGCTAAGCCAAGCGTTAGGAGCCCTCGGTCTGCTTGGCCGCCTGCTTCTCGGCCTCGCGGGCGAGGCGCTTGGCCTGGGCCTCGGCCAGGGCCGGCGGCAACGGCTTGCCGGCGTCGGTGAACGCCCGCTCCATGGCCGCTGGGGTGGCGCCGAAGACCGTGCGCATGTTGCCCTCAACCCAGTCGCGGCTGGCGACGACGGCGCCCAGCTGGTTCTGGAAGCGCGGCGCCACATAGCGGGCGAGCATCTCATAGCTGCGGTTGGTGGCGTCGGTGTTGGCCCATTCATGGGCCAGGGACAGGATGCCGCCGATGCCGCCCGAACGCTCGATGATCTGCTCGATCGACTCGGCCACCTGGTCGGGTGAGCCGATCAGCATCACGCCCTTCTCCGCCTGCTCCTCGAGGGTTCCGGCCGTGCCGAACAGCCCGCCCCCGGCGGCGGCCGCGCTGCCGGCGTCGCCCGAATAGGCGCGCAGCTTGTAGCCTTCCTCGATCTCGGCCAGCGCCTGCTTGCGGGTCTCCGCCACGTGGATCGGCACGACGACCTTCCAGTGTTCGCGGGAGATCTTCTGGCCGGCTTCCTCGGCGGCTTCCTCGGCCCAGCCCCAGGTGCGCTCGAAGGCCTTGTTGTCGACGCCGGCGACCGAGAGCAGCCCGGCGCCGTGCTTGCCGGCCAGGGTCGGACCCGACGGGGTGAAGGCGGTGGCCACGGACACCGGCAGGTGCGGGTCGGTGAAGCTGTTCAGCTGCAGGCGCGCATCCCGCAGCTCGAACCAGTCGGTCTTCATCGTCACCAGTTCGTCCCCGCGCAGGAGCCGCATGATGGCGTCCAGCGCATCAGCCATCCGCCCCCGCTGTTCGACCGTCGGGATGCCCATCATGTGCGCATCGGAGGTGAGCGCCCCCGGCCCGACGCCGAGCATGGCCCGTCCCTCGGTCATGTGGTCGACCTGGACCATGCGGTCCGCGACCATCAGGGGGTGGTGGTAGGGCAGGCTCAGGACGCCGGTGCCCAGCTTGATGCGCTTGGTCTTCACAGCCGCAGCGGCCATGAACACCACGGGGTCGGCGATCAGCTCGCGGCCGAAGCTGTGGTGCTCGCCGATCCAGGCCTCCTCATAGCCAAGCTCGTCGAGCAGCTCGATCAGCCGCATGTCCCGCTTCATCGCCAAGGTCGGGTTTTCGCCGACGCGGTGGAAGGGGGCCACGAAGGCGCCGAACTTCAAACGCTTGGGACGGTAGGCCATAGTCGTGCTCCCCACATTCTGTCGTTTCGTCCTTGCCCGAAATCCTCCGGAAAACGATTTCGCTTTTGTCATCGAGAGGAATCGGGCCGCCCCGGACCTACGGCCCCCCGCCGCTGGCGCGCATCAGGTTCAGGAACTGCCGCCGGTTCTGCGGTCCGTAGGTGGCGAACGACGGGTTGGGGGCCTGGGCGTACTCCGCCTTCTCCTGCGCCACGGCGTCGCGCTCGACGTACTGGCGCACCGTCTCGGCATCGAGCTTGTAGGGCTTGGCTGCATTCAGCCCGAACACCTTGGCCCGCAACTGCGGTGTCATTCGCGGATAGCCGTGCGCCGCCTGCAACTCGTCGGAAATCTGGAAGGTGCGGAAAGCCTGGATCTGATCCTGCGGCGAGCCGTACCAGATCGAGTCGGTGCCCCAGAGCACGTTGTCCTGGCCCACGTGCTTGAAGAGCTTGCCCATCAGGTGAGCGGCCGTGGTCGGGTCGCGCATGGAGGCGAAGCGCCAGGTGGAGCCCAGCTCGGCGTAGACGTTGCTGTTCGGCCTGATCCCCGCCTCCAGCAACGAGGTGCAGAGCGCGTCGACCCCGTCGGTGCGCTTGGGGTCGTAGGGCCCCTCGGCGCTGCCGGCCACATAGCCCGAGTGGTAGATCAGGAAGTTCATGTCGGGGAACCGCTTGGCGATCGGCCCGATGTCGCGGCAGGTGGAGTGCTCGTAGCTCTTCGGCCCGAACGGTAGGCCCTTGTGGATGGCGATGTTCTTCACGCCGAGCTTGCGGGCCTTCTCCACGAAGCGGATGCCGACGTCGTCGGTCATGAAGAAGCCGTCGCCGCCGGGACCCCACTGCGTGTAGGTCTTGAAGGCGGTGACGCCGAAGCCCTTCAGGCGCTCCATGTCCTCCACGTCGCCGGGCTGGTTGGGGTTCACCCGCGCGTGCAGCATCAGCCGCTTGGAGCCCTCCATGCGCTCGACGATGGCGCGGGTGGCGGCGGCCTCCTCGATGGTCAGCGGCTCGCCCTCGCGGGTCGAGGGCACGAACGAGAGCACCATGATGTCAGTGTCGGAATCGAGGAACACGTCCTTCACGAACTCTTCCGCGCCCAGGCGCGTCAGGTAGCTGCGGTCGCCCGGCGCGCCGGAGAGGGCCCGGGCCTTGGGCATCTCGGCCAGTGGGCGGGCGTTGGCGGGCAGCGTCTTCAGCCAGGCGCCGGTCGGGTTCACGAAGTGGCCCTGGACGTCGAAGATGAACTCGTTCTTCCCGAGCTCGGCGCAGGCCAGCTGCGGCTCCAGCGCCGCCTCGGCCGAGACCTCGAAGAAACCGCCGGTCCGCCCCGCTGCGGCGTGGGCCACGTTGAACGCCGCCAGCGTCGAGGCCGCGCCGCAGGCCGAGGTCAGGAAGCCCCGCCGGCCCAGGCCCAGGCGCCTGGAGAACCCGTCCGCCCGCTCGGAGGCCAGGTGGTTGGCGTAGGCTTCGCTGGGGCTGAGCGGGATCGGGGCGAACTCGCCATTCGAGGTGGCGTCCAGCTTTATGGGCAACCGCCGCCCATGAGGATCGAGGTCATCGGTCACGACAGCGCTCCCTTCCAGGGGCGGGCAGCCTGTCACCGCAACCGGGACGCGGCAAGCCGCTGCGGCGATGCTTAGCCCGGCAGCCTGACCACCGCGCGGAGGCCGCCCAACGGCGAGCGGTCCAGGCTGATGTCGCCGCCATGGCCGCGGGCGACGTCGCGGGCGATGGCCAGGCCCAGGCCCACGCCCTTGGTGTTCTGGTTGCGGCTTTCGTCCAGGCGGGCGAAGGCCTTGAAGGCGTCTTCGTACTGTTCGGGCGGAATGCCGGGGCCATCGTCGTCGACGACGATCTCGAGCCCTCCTCCGGGCAGGCGACGGGCGCGCACCTCGACGCAGTCTCCATGGGCGGCGGCGTTCATCACCAGATTCGCCAGGGCGCGCTTCAGGGCGTTCGGCCGCACGGTGGCGGTCAGCTCCGGGTCGGCAGAGACCGTCACCTGGGCGCCCACGCGGCGCGCGCCCTCACTCACCGCCTCGATCAGCGGGTGGAGCCGGACGGGCTCGGAGCCCTCGCCGCCCTCGCCGCGCGCGAAGGCCAGGTACTCGTCGACCATGTGCTCCATCTCGGCGAGATCGCGCTTCATCTCCGCGGTGCGGCTGTTGGGTTCGGCGAGCGCCAGGGTGAGCTTCAGGCGGGTGAGCGGGGTCCGCAGGTCGTGGCTGACCGAGGCCAGCAGGGCCGTGCGCTGTTCGATATGACGCTGGATGCGGCCGCGCATGTGGATGAAGGCGTTGGCCGCCTGGCGCACCTCCTTGGCCCCATGCGGTTTGAAGGCCAGGTTGTCGTCACCCCGCCCGAAGGCCTCCGCCGCGCTGGCCAGGCGCTCGATGGCGCGGACCTGGTTGCGGATGAAAAGGAGCGCGACGGTGGTGAGCAGCACCGTGGCCACGGTCATCCACAGCACGAAGATGTGGCCCTGGGTGGCGAAGGCCCGCTCGCGCGGGGCCAGCACCCGCATCACGCCGCCCTCGACGCCGACGCGGATGTCGACATAGGCAGGGTAACGGGTGGTGTCGAACCAGAACGGGGCGTCCAGGCGGTCGCTGAGCGCGCGGTCGAGGGACCGGTCGATGGGCGCGAAGAAGGCCTCCAGCAGCACCGGCGGGTCGCGGCGGCGCTGTGGCAGCTTGCGCCCGGGCTGCAGGGCGATGGAGAGGCTCATGGACTCCTCGGCCCGCTGCGACAGCCGCGCGAAGCTCTCCGGCGTCGGGTCCTCGCGGTAGCTCTCCACGGCCCAGGCGATATCGCCCGCGAGGCCCTCGGAGAGCCGCGCGGTCACGGTCTGCCAATGGGCGTCGAAGAAGATGTAGGTGACGGCGACCTGCATCAGGGCCACCGGCAGCACGATGATCAGCAGCGAACGGGCGAACAGCGTCGCCGGCAGCCGCCGCTTCAGCCAGCGCACCAGGACCTTGAAGGAGGACGGCAGCTTCATCGGCGGGTGAACACCCGTGGAGGGCGAGGCAGTCTCATCAGTCCGGCGCCAGCCTGTAGCCCACGCCGCGGACGGTCTGCAGGTAGCGTGGGGCCTTGGGGTCGTCCTCGATCTTGCGCCGCAGGCGCGTCACCTGGACGTCCACCGCCCGGCCGGAGGGATCGACGGAGCCGCGGGCCAGTTCCAGGCGGTCGACGGCCTCGTGCGGGGTGCGGGCGAGCTGGCGCAGCAGCGCGACCTCCGCCTCGGTGAGGCGCACCACCTCGCCGGCGCTGAGGAGTTCGCCACGGTCGGGATCGAAGGCGCATCGGCCCATTGAGAGCGTCCCGCCCGCCTGAGGCGGCTCGGCGGTGGCGCGGCGCAGGATGGCCTCGATGCGCAGCAGGAGTTCCTCCGGCTCGAACGGCTTGCCGAGGTAGTCGTCGATGCCGAGCTTCAGGCCCTCGATCCGATCGGCCGGTTCCGTGCGAGCGGTGAGCATCAGCACCGGCGTGCGGCCCATCCCGCCGCGCTGCTCACGAAGCCATCTGGTCAGCGAAAAGCCGTCCTCGCCCGGCATCATCACGTCGAAGACGGCCAGGTCGAAATCCAAGGTCGCCAGGAGCCGGCGCGCGGGCGCGCCGCCGGAGGCCGCGGTGACGCGGAAGCCGGCGCGGGCGAGATACTCCTTCAGGAGTTCGCGGATTCGGTCGTCGTCATCGACGATAAGCAGATGGCGCGCGCGTGCCGGCGCGTCGGGCGGGCTCATGTCGAAACCCCCATGGGACGGCCTCTCTCGCGGCCTGGATCGGCAGGCCCACTCATACGCCGATGGCCTGGGCGCCGCCCAATTCGTTTGACGCGCCCGGCGGGGGACGGTTCAAGGGGTGTTCCCGAAAGGAGGTCGCACCCTCATGTCTCTCGTTCCCTTCGACGACCGCGATGGATGGATCTGGCTGGATGGCCAGTTCGTGCCCTGGCGCGAGGCGACGGTGCACGTACTCACTCACGGCCTGCACTATGCGTCGGCCGTGTTCGAGGGAGAGCGGATGTATGGGGGCGAGATCTTCGAGCTGACGGCGCATACGGAGCGTCTGTTCAAGTCCGCAGAAATCCTGGATTTCGAGATACCGTTCACGGTGGCGGAGATCGACAAGGCCTGCAAGGACGTCTGCGCCCGGAACGGCCTCACCGACGCCTACATCCGCCCGATCGCCTGGCGCGGCTCGGAGATGATCGGGGTCTCGGCCCAGAACACGAAGATCCACGTGGCGATCGCCTGCTGGGAGTGGCCGTCCTACTTCTCGCCGGAAGAGAAGGCCAAGGGCATCCGGCTCACCTGGGCCAAGTACAAGCGCCCGAGCCCGGAGACCGAGCCGGTCCATGCCAAGGCTGCCGGCCTCTACATGATCTGCACCATCTCCAAGCACGCTGCGGAGAAGGAAGGCTACACCGACGCGATGATGCTCGATTACCGGGGCTACATCGCCGAGAGCACCGGCTCGAACGTGTTCTTCATCAAGGACGGGGTGATCCACACACCGCTTCCCGACTGCTTCCTGAATGGCATCACCCGCCAGACGGTGATCAGGATCGCGCGGGAGAAGGGCTTCGAGATCGTGGAGCGCCACATCAAGCCGGAAGAGCTGGCGACGTTCTCTGAGTGCTTCGTGGTGGGCTCCGCAGCCGAGGTCACCCCGGTGTCGGAGATCGGCGAGTACACCTTCCGGCCTGGCAACATCTCGCTGGCCCTGATGGACGACTACGCCCGTCTGGTGCGGCGCGAACTCGTAGCGGCTTAGGCCGCTACGCCAGCACCGCGTAGGGGCGGGGGTAGGGCTCGCCGCGGCTGAGGGTGATCAGCCCCAGGATGCAGCGAACGCCGAACCAGATGGCGGCGACGCCGTACATCAGCTTGGCCAGGATCAGGAGCGGGATGCCGATCAGGATGAAGCTGAGCGGGATGCCGACCACCAGCAGCAGGCTGGCCAGCAGGCACCAGACCAGGCCGATCCAGAAGGTGCGGATCAGGAAGGTGTAGTGGGTGCGCATGTCCGGCCCGGCCGTCATCTGCTGGGCGTGGGCGATGATCACGCCGACGATGGCCGTGAGGCCGGCCGTGGCGAAGCCCGCCAAGTAGAGCGCGTAGCACACGATCGGCATCGTCTTGTCTTCCGTGGCGCTGTAGTCGCTCATCTTTCCCTCCATCCCCCGCCCATCACGGTGGATTGCGCCCTCAAGATGGGATGGATGCCGGGGCGGCGAAAGCCGTCACCGCGTTACATCTCGTTCACCCGCGGGTGACGACGATCTCCACGCCGGCGCCGACCGCGTCGGGAGCCAGCGCCAGCGGCTTCTCCACACGGACCCGCACCTGAGTGACCCGCGGGTCGGCCATGCAGCGCGCGGCCAGGCGGTGGGCGAAGGTTTCCACCAGCGCCATGTGGCCCTCGGCGGCGACCGCCTTGGCTGCGGCCAGGATGGTCTCGTAGTTCACCGTGTCGGCCAGGCGGTCGGAGCCGTCGGTGGGGGCGTCGAGCTCGACGTCGACGATCAGCGGCTGCAGGCGGCCGATCTCGTGGCGATAGACGCCGATCTCCGCCTGCACCCGGACGCCGGTGACGAAGACCTTGGAGCCAAGCGTGCGCAGCCGCCCGTTCATGTCCGGCTCCAGGCGTCGAGGGGCAGGAGGTCGTTCAGGCTCGCGTCGGACCGCAGCGCCCAGTCGCCGGGCGCCCAGCCGTCGAGCCCGTCCAGGTCGGCGGCGGTGAGCGACACCGCGTTGGTGGGAGTCTCCTGCACTACGACCTCGTCGACCGCGAACAGGGCCTCGGCGGCCAGGATGGCGCTGAGCTTGCGGAAGAAGGCGACTGCCAGGGCCTCGGTGGTGGGATCGCCCCGGAAGACCATGATCCGGGCGAGTTGCCGGGGTTCCTCGCGCTGGAAGTAGCCCAGCAGGGGATCCTCGCTGTTGAGCTGCAGGGCGTGGTCGACGAAGCCGTCGATCCAGGCGTGCCAGGCGCCCTTCGCCTGGGCGAAGGCGGCGCTCATGTTGCCGCCGCCGAGGTCCATGGGCGTGAGCGGGCGCAAGCGGACGGTCACCACCTCGTCGTGGCCGTGCGGCGTGAGGCACTTGGACGAGGGGTCATGAAGGAGACGGTGCGCCATGGAGTACCGGCGCGAGAAGATCAGCCGGACCATGGGGAAGCTCCTAGCGGGCGCCCCCATAGCGCCGCACGAAGCCGACCGGAAGGGGAAGTTCGCGCCTTAGTCGAGGCGGCCGAACTCGTAGAGGTTCAACGCGGCGATGACCACGAGGAAGGCGACGATCATTCCGATGGCGAGCATGCCGACTCCGAAGGCTTGACGTCAGGGCCTTTAGACGCGCCCATGCGCGCGGGCAACTGCCGTCGCGCATCCGTGGCGCTCAATCGGCCGGTTCCTATCAGTGTTACGCGGCGTGGGGGCTTCCCCCCAGACCGCTGATCATTAAAATGAATGTCGAACGAGGGGCGGCACCGCCCCCGCAATGAGAAGTCGCCAGGAGGACGTCATGCGCGAGTACTACAAGTTCTATATTGACGGGGCATGGGTCGACCCGGCCGAAGGGCTGAAGACCCTCGACGTCGAGAACCCCGCCACCGAACAGGTCGCCGGCAAGATCGCCCTGGGCTCGGCCAAGGACGTCGACCTGGCGGTCAAGGCCGCCCAAAAGGCTTTCGAGTCCTGGTCGCAGACCAGCCGCGAAGAGCGGATCGAGGTGCTGGGCCGCATCCTGACGGAATACCAGAACCGCTTCGGCGACCTGGCCACCGCCGTGACCGAGGAAATGGGCGCGCCGGCCTCGCTGGCCCAGCGCGCGCAGGTGCCGATCGGCATCGGCCACCTGACCACCACCATCGAGGTGCTGAAGAACTTCAAGTTCGAGGAAGACCGCGGCCCGACGATGATCGTCAAGGAGCCGATCGGCGTCTGCGGCTTCATCACCCCCTGGAACTGGCCGCTGAACCAGATCGTCTGCAAGGTGGCTCCGGCCATCGCCACCGGCTGCACCATGGTGCTGAAGCCGTCGGAAGTGGCGCCGTTCTCCGGCCAGATCTTCGCTGAGATCATGCACAAGGCCGGCGTGCCGAAGGGCGTGTTCAACATGGTGCAGGGCGACGGCCCGACGGTGGGCGCGGCCATCTCCAGCCACCCCGGCGTGGACATGGTCTCCTTCACCGGTTCCACCCGCGCCGGCATCGAGGTGGCCCGCGCGGCCGCAGCGACCGTCAAGCGCGTGGCGCAGGAACTGGGCGGCAAGAGCCCGAACATCGTCCTGGACGACGACGCCTTCGCGGCGGGCGTTGGCCGCGGCGTGGCCACCATGATGACCAACTCCGGCCAGTCCTGTAACGCCCCCACCCGGATGCTCGTGCCGAAGAAGCGGATGGCCGAGGCGATCACCGTCGCCCGCGACACCGCCGCCACCGTCACCGTGGGCGACCCGAACGGCAACGCTCAGCTCGGGCCCGTGGTCTCCCGCGTGCAGTTCGACAAGATCCAGAAGCTGATCCAGGCCGGCATCGACGAGGGCGCAACCCTGGTCATCGGCGGCACGGGCCGGCCCGAGGGTCTGGACAAGGGCTACTATGTGAAGCCGACCGTCTTCGCCAACGTGACCAACGACATGACCATCGCCAAGGAAGAGATCTTCGGCCCGGTCATTTCGATCCTCGGCTACGACACGGTCGATCAGGCCATCGAGATCGGCAACGACACCGAGTACGGCCTGGCCGCCTATGTGCAGTCCGGCGACCTGGATAAGGCCCGCAAGATCGCCTCCAAGCTCCGCGCGGGCCAGGTGTCGATCAACGGCGGCGGCGGGGACATGATGGCCCCGTTCGGAGGCTACAAGATGAGCGGCAACGGGCGCGAGTGGGGCGACTACGCCTTCCACGAGTTCCTGGAGACCAAGGCCGTACTCGGCTACGCAGCGCCGAAGGCCGCGGAATAGTCGTTCAACGTTGAGCGCTTAAGGGCCGCCCCCGGGGCGGCCCTTTTCGTTTCAGGCCTGCATCGCGGCCTTCACCGCCGCGGGCCGGATAGGCAGGTGGCGGACGCGAGCGCCCACCGCGCGATAGATGGCGTTGCCGATGGCGGGCCCGACGACGGTGGTTGCCGGTTCGCCCAGGCCGACGGGAGCCTCGTTAGAGCGCACGAACTCGATCTCGAGGGCCGGCACATCGGCCATGCGCAAGGGCGTATAGGTGTCGAGGTTGGTGTCCTTGACCTGGCCGTTCACGAATTCGGAGCCTTCGAACAGCGCCAGGCTAAGGACCCACAGCGCAGCGCCCTCCATTTGCGCCAAGGCCCCGTCGGGGCTGACGATGGTGCCGGCGTCGGCCACCAGGGTCAGCTTCTCCACCCTCCCCGCCCCGGTGGCGGGATCGACCTTCACCCGGGCCGCGCAGGCCACCCAGGTTGGCATGGTGCGTTCCTGGCCAAAGGTGGTGGCGAGGCCCAGGCCGGTGTTCGCCGGCAGCGGCTTGCCCCAGCCGGCCTTGGTGGCCACCCGTTGCAGCACCGCCGCCTGGCGCCTGGCGCCGCCGACCGAGTTCGGCGCTGAGCCGGCGTTGCGGCCGGCCGCGTCGAGCATCCGTAGTCGGAAGGCCAGGGGATCGACGCCGGCCTTTTCGGCGGCTTCGTCCATGAAGCTCTCCACCGCCCAATTGGTCCAGCCTGGTCCCACCGAACGCAGCCAGCCGGGCCGGAAGGTGCGGTTGGCCAGGTCGTTGCTGATGGCGCGAACCCGCTGCGCGCCAACATTGTACCAGTGGTCGGCGCCGCTGATGGCGAAGGGGTCGTAGGCGACGCCGTTGTCCCCTTTGGGCATGAAGAAGGAGGCCATCGCCTGGGTCGGCCAGCCGGCGCAGGCGGCGTGGTCCATCGCCGTCACGCGGCCGCCCTCGCCGAAGGCCATCCTCACCGTCTGCACCGAAGGGGACCGGGGACTGTCGAACCGGGTGTCATCGGCCCGGGTCATGACCATCTTCACCGGCCGGCCCTTCAGCGCCTTGGAGGCCAGCGCCGCGGCCACTGCGTAGTCGCCATTCAGCCTGCGCCCGAACCCGCCGCCCAACAGGTAGGTGCGCATAACGATGGTCTCTTCCTTGCGCTCCAGAGCCTTGGCCAGCCACGGCAGCACCAGCGACTGCCACTGGTTGCCCGTGTGGATTTCGAACACCCCGTCCTTCTCGAACGCCAACGCGTTCACCGGCTCCAGCTGCATGTGTAGCGCGGTGGCGGTGCTGTAGGTCGCCTCGTGGGTGGATCTGGCCGAGCGGAAGGCCGCGTCCACGCCGGGGTCGTCCACGACCAGGCTGCCCGCCCGCCTATCGGCGATCAGGTCCCGGGCGCGGTCCTGGAGGTCGGCTTCGGAGACCTTGCGGGACGCGGCGGCGCCTTTCCAGGTGACCTTCAGCCGCTTGGCGGCCTTGTCTGCTGCCGCGAAGCTCTCGGCGTAGACCATCACCCAGCCGGGGACCGTCCCCGAAGGATCCTGCAAAGCGATGGCGTTTACGTAGCCGGGAACCTGCCTGGCGGCGGTCTCGTCGATGGTGACCACCTGGGAGCCATAGCGGGTCGGCGGCAGCACCGGCCGGCCGTAGAGCATGTCGGGGACCTTGGCGTCGATACCGTACACCGCCGTGCCGTCGGTCTTGCCGGGGACATCTCGGGCAGGCGCTGGCTTGCCGATCAGGCGCCTATCGGCCGCCTTCTTGATCGGCATCTTGGCCAAGTCTTCCGCCGACCACTGACCGGCCAGTTCGCCCCTGGCGACGATTTCACCGTAGGAGATCGACCTGCGCCCGGCGATCACGGCACCCTTGCGGGCGACGCACTTGTCCTCGGAAACGCCCAGGAGCTTGGCCCCGGCGCCCACAAGCGCAATCCGCCCTGCCGCCGCCGCCTGGCTGTAGAGCGGATAGCTCTGCCACACCGACCAGCTGGCGCCGGTCATCATCAGGCCCCACTTCGGGTCGGAATCCACGTGGTCGATCTTCACTTTCGACCAGTCGGCCTCCAGCTCGTCGGCGACGATGCGGGCGATGGCGGTGCCCACGTGCTGGCCCATCTCGGCGCGGATCACGTGGACGGTGACGATCCCGGCCTTGTCGATCACGTACCAGATGGTGGGGGCGTAGGTGTCCGCCGCCTGGGCGGGGGAGGTCAGGGCGAAAACAGCGCCCGCGGCCCCGACGGTGATCATGAAGCCGCGCCGAGAGAGCGCGATGGCTTCGCGGCGGTCGCCGAGGGAGAGGCTCATGCCTTCACCCGCTTGCGGGCCCGCGCCGGCGCCGCGGCGAGCTTGATGGCCTGCTTGATGCGGACATAGGCCATGCAGCGGCAGAGGTTGCCGTTCATGGCCGCGTCGATCTCGGCGTCGGTGGGCCGCGGCTTGGACTTCAGCAGCGCCGCGGCCTGCATGATCTGGCCCGACTGACAGTAGCCGCACTGTGGGGCTTCGGCCGCGATCCAGGCCTTCTGCAGCGGATGCGCGCCCTTGGAATGCAGGCCCTCGATGGTGGTGACCGCCTTGCCGGCGACCGCGCCGGTGGGCGTGACGCAGGCGCGGAGCGCCTGGCCGTCGATGTGCACGGTGCAGACGCCGCATTGGGCGATGCCGCAGCCATACTTTGTCCCGGTCAGTCCCAGTTCGTCGCGGATGGTCCAGAGCAACGGCGTGTCGGCCGGGCTCTGCACCGTGACCTCGCGGCCGTTGAGTTTGAAGGTTGTCATGGCGCCCCCTGGCACTCTGCTCGTCCGCTAGCGGACGCCAACTTGCGCCGGGCGGCAAGCCCATTCTGGCCCGATGGCCTAACCGCATGGCCCATCGCCTTGCGCCGACCGCCGCCGTGGCGAAGATGGACGGCCTGGGGGATGGCATGGTCGGCGCGCGGCACTCGGTGATCATCAATCTGATCGCGATCGGCCTGGTGATCGGCGCGTTCGTGACGATCCCCCACTTTGTCGGTCCGACCTTGCCCGCACTGAACCGGCTGGCGGTGCAGGCCTACGCGGCGGTGTTCGTGGCGATCTGGCTGGTGATGATGACCCGTCCCGTGCCGGTCTCGGGCGTGGGCCGCGCGGCGTGGCCGTTCTCCAGCCCGTTCGTGGTGTGGGCCGGCAACGTGCTTCTGGTCGCCGGCTTCTGGCTGTGGATGCCGTACGCGCCCGAAGGCGTGGTGATGGCCTGCATTGTCACCCAGGTGTGCACGGTGACGGTCTACCTCATGACCACGATCGAGCCGCCGCCCAGCGGCGGCAAGATCGTCCTGACGCCGCTGTTCCTGCCGATCTCGATCGGGCTCTACCTCCTGGTCTACCGGCTGGAGTATTCGGTCGCGCTCTCGGTCTTCATCTTCGCCTTCACCCTGACCATCGTGGTGCTGCAGCGTTTCGTGCAGCAGGCGGTGGACGAGGCCTACCTGGCCCGCCAGGCGGCCGAGGCGGCGCTGACCCAAGTGGCCGCGGAACGCGACGCCAAGACGCGGTTTCTGGCCTCGGCCAGCCACGACCTGGGCCAGCCGCTGCAGGCGGCGCGGCTCTCCTTCGACCAGGTGCTGCGCAGCCCGGAGGGGCCACAACGGACGCGCGCCGCAAATCGGGTGGGCTGGGCCTTCGACGCCACCGAGCAGTTGCTGCGCCAGATGCTGGACCACCTACGCCTCGAGTCGGGGACCGTGGAGGCGAAGGCCGCGGACCTCGCTGTCGGCCCGCTCATCGCCCGCCTAGCCGAAATGAACGAGCCTGCCGCCAAGCTGGCTGGGGTCGACCTGCGCGTCATGCCCAGCCGGCTCAGGGTGTGGGCCGACCCGGTCCTGGTCGAACGGGCCTTGGGCAACTTGGTGGTCAACGCGCTCCGCCATTCCAAGGGCCGCCGAGTGTTGGTGGGCGCCCGCCGGCGCGGCGACCGCGTTCGGCTGTGGGTGATCGACGACGGCGTGGGCGTGGCCGATGCCGACGCCGAGAAGCTGTTCGAGGAATACGCCCAGGGCTCCAATCACGGCGACGAAATCCGCGGCGGGTTCGGCCTGGGTCTGGCCTCCGCCCGACGCATGGCGACGCTCATGCAAGGGGAAGTCGCCCTGGACGCGAAATGGCGCAACGGCAGCGCGTTCTGGCTTGAACTTCCGCCCGCCGGCGCCAAAGCTGGCTGACAGGGGCCCGCCATGCGGCGCCGTCCGGGCTGTCGGGGCGCATGAAGACCTGCCTGATCTGTGATGATCACGCGATGATGCGCGAGGCGCTGGAAGGCGCCGTGGCGATCGGCTGGCCCGACGCCAAGGTCGTGCAGGCGATCGACTATCCCACGGCCTGGAGCGCGGCGATGGACGGGCCGGACCTGATCATCAGCGACCTTGCCATGCCCGGCGCATCGCCGGTGGAGGGGATCCGTCGCCTGCTCGAGGCGGCGCCCGGCACGCCGATCCTGGTCGTCACAGGCAATGAGGACGACGCGGTGCTGCTGGCGCTTTTCCGCCTGGGCATCGCCGGCTTCGCGCCCAAGACGTCCAAGAGCGCGATCATCGAGGCCGCCATCCGCCTGGTGGTGGCGGGGGGCCGCTATATACCGCCGCGCATTGCCGAACTCGCCGCGGGCGCCACGCCCGCCGCGCCCGCGTCGCCCACCATCGGCGCGGCGCGCCTTACCGAGCGCCAGCTGGACGTGCTGAAGCTGATCGCACTGGGCCAGTCCAACAAGGAGATCGCCCGCGACCTCGACCTGTCGCCGGCGACCATCAAGGCCCATACCGCCGCGGCCATCGCCGCTTTGGGCGCCGCCAACCGCACCGAAGCCGTGATGCGCGCCCGCGAGATGCGCTTGATCTAAGCCTGCTCGTCGCGGGCGCGGCGTCGTGCGCTGAACGCCAGCAGCGCCAGGCCGAAGGCCGCCGAGCCCAGTGAACCCAGCACCACGCCCGCCCGGACCTGCGACTGGTGCAGGGGATCGGCCTCCGGGAAGGCCAGTGCGCCGATGAAGAGGCTCATGGTGAAGCCGACGCCACAGAGGGCGGAGACCCCGTAGAGCTCGATCCACTTCGCGCCCGTTGGCCGTCGCGCCCACTTCAGTCCGATGGCCAGGAGGGCGGCGCCGAAGACGCCGACCTGCTTGCCGAAGAAGAGGCCCGCGGCGACCCCCAGACTGACGCTCGACAGGACCACCTTCACGGTCTCGTTGCCAAAGGCGAAGCCGGCCGCGGTGAAGGCGAAGATCGGCAGGATCAGGAAAGCCACATAGGGATGCAGAGCCTCCAGGGTCTGCGCCAGCACGCCGGGCCCGCCGGAACGCTTGGGCCCCAGCGGCAGGCAGACGGCCGCCGCGATACCCGCGATCGAGGTGTTCACCCCCGACTTCAGGGTGAACGCCCAGAGCAGGAGGCCGCCCAGGACCCAGAATGCGTAGGGCGCGGCTCGCCAGCGGCCCATGGCCGCCAGCACCGCCGTGGTCGCCGCCGCGCCGGCCAGCATCGGGAAGCGCAGGTGGTCGGTGTAGAGCACGGCGATCAACACCACGGCGACCACGTCGTCGGCGATGGCCAGCGTCATCAGGAAGACGCGCAGCGTCGGCGGCAGGCGAGGTCCGGCCGCGGCAAGGGCGGCGAGGGCGAACGCGATGTCGGTGGCCGTCGGGATGGGCCAGCCCTTGAGGCTTGCGATGTCACCGGAGTTGATCGCCAAATAGACCAGCGCCGGGACCACGACCCCGCCCACCGCGGCCAGGACCGGGAGCGCCAGGCGGCGCGGATTGCTGAGTTCGCCGCGCAGGACTTCGTGCTTGATCTCCAGTCCAACGACGAAGAAGAAGATCGGCATCAGGGCCGTCTTCACCCAATCCGAAACGCTCATCTCCTCGACGAACGGCCCGATCTGCACCGGCAGGACATAGGTGGTCAGCGCCTCGAAGGCCCAGTTCCACGGCGAGTTGGCCAGGATGATCGCAGCGACGGCGGCCGCGACCAGCAGCAGGCCCGAGCCGGTCTCGGTCTTCAGGAATTCCAGCGTGGGCCGGCTCGCCATGGGACCCCCGTAACAAGGGGCCTGCGCCGGCTCTAGCGAAATCGGGCCGCCGTTCTAAGGTGCCGGGAAACCAGGCCGAGGAAACCCCATGAGACTAGCCAAGGCGCGCATCGCGCCCCTGACCGACGCCGAGATGGACGAAGACCAGAGAGCGGCGTTGAAGGACTTCGGGACCCCCATCCTCAATATCTTCCGCACCCTGGTCCGATCCCCGAAGGCGCTGACCCGGTTCAATGCCTGGGGCGGCTATGTGCTGTCTCGCCGCAACGACCTGCCCGAGCGCGAGCGCGAGATCGTGATCCTGCGCGTCGGCTACCGCTGCAAGAGCGGCTACGAGTTCACGCAGCACACCCGCATCGGCCTGCAGTCCGGCCTGACCGCCGACGAGATCGAGCGGATCAAGCAAGGCGCCGACTCCGGCTGGAGCGCCGCCGACGCGGTACTGATCAAGGCCGCGGACGAGCTGCACGACGACCAGTTCATCACCGACGCCACCTGGGCCGAGCTCGGCCGGCACTACTCGCAGAAGCAGTGCATGGATGTGGTGTTCACCGTCGGCCAATACACCCAGGTCTCCATGATCCTGAACACGTTCGGGGTGCAGCTAGACGCCGGCCAGACCCTGGATCCCGAACTCAAGGGCTACTGAGGTGGAGCCCCGGGGCCTCGGGCGTCTAGCGGGCAAGTCGGCGGTCATCGTCGGCGCAGGCCAGACGCCGGGGGAGACCCTGGGCAACGGCCGCGCCACGGCGCTGTTGTTCGCCCGGGAAGGCGCCCGCGTGCTTTGCGTCGACCGGGTCGGCGAGCGAGCGGAAGAGACCGCCGCGATGATCGCCGAGGCCGGCGGCGAGGCCAGCGCCTTGCAGGCCGACGTCAGCAAGGCGAGCGGGGCGGCAGAGATCATCGCCGGGGCCGTCGCGCGCCTCGGCCGCGTCGACGTGCTGGTCAACAACGTCGGCATCGGCGGCTCCGACGGGCCGGCGCACAGGCTGGAAGAGGCCGCGTTCGACCGGATCATGACGGTGAACCTCAAGGGCATGTGGCTGGTCACCAAGGCGGCGCTGGCGGTGATGCGCGAGCAAAAGGCCGGCGCGATCGTCAACATCTCATCGCTGGCGGCGCGGGCCGGGGGCATCCAGCTTGCCTACGAACTCTCCAAGGCCGGTGTGAACCGGCTGACTGCGCACGTCGCGATCTCCCAGGCCCGCTATGGGATCCGCTGCAACGCCGTGCAGCCGGGGTTGATGGACACCCCCATGGCCGTGGCTGGGATCGCCGGCGCGAGCGGGCGCAGCCAGGCGGAGGTTCGAGCAGAGCGCGACGCCCGTGTGCCGCTGGGCGGCAAGATGGGCACAGGGTGGGATACGGCGCACGCGACGTTGTTCCTCGCCTCGGACGACGCCGGTTTCATCACCGGGGCAGTGCTGCCCGTGGACGGCGGCATGGGTGTGCGGATCGGCTGACCGCACGGAACAACCGCCACTGTCTCGCGTTCTTGGCCGCTGGCGAGGGACGCCGACTGGAGAGAGACATGAACAGCATCATCTATATCGTCGGCCTCGTGGTCGTCGTAGGCGCGGTCCTGGCTTTCCTGGGCTTCCGCTAGTTGCCTGGAGGGGCGTCGCGCGGCTAGTTGCCGCCGATGCCCGTCTCTCCTGCCTATCGTCCCGACCCGCAGTACCCCAAGCTCGGACCGGAATTCGCCGACCCGGTGGCGTCGGCGGACTTCCCGCAGACGATCCTGCGCTTCCGCAACGACCGGGCGGCCGCAACCGTCGGGCTCGACACGCTGACCGACGAAGAGTGGATCGGCCACTTCGGCCGTTTCCGGCCGCTGCCGGGCAACATCGATCCGCCCCTGGCCCAGCGCTACCACGGCCATCAGTTCCGCAACTACAACCCCGACCTCGGCGACGGGCGGGGCTTTACCTTCGCCCAGTTGCGAGAGGTCGGGAGCGATCGCCTGCTCGACCTCGGCACCAAGGGGTCCGGCCAGACCCCGTGGTCGAGGTCAGGCGACGGGCGGCTCACGCTCAAAGGCGGCGTACGCGAGGTGCTGGCCACGGCGATGCTGGAGGCCCTCGGCGTGCCGACCTCCCGCACGTTCTCGCTGGTCGAGACCGGCGAGCAGCTGCAGCGCAACGACGAGCCCTCGCCCACCCGCTCGGCGGTGCTGGTGCGGCTGTCGGAAAGCCACATCCGCTGTGGCACCTTCCAGCGCCACGCCTATCTCGAGAGCGCCGAACGGATCACCACCCTCGTCGACCACGTAATCGGCCTCTACTACCCCGAGCTGGAGGGAGCCAACGACCGGCCTACAGCGCTGCTGAACGCCGTCATCGGCCGCGTCGCGCGGCTGACCGCCAGCTGGATGGCGGCGGGCTTCGTGCATGGGGTGCTCAACACCGACAACATGAACATCACCGGCGAGAGCTTCGACTACGGGCCCTACCGCTTCTTGCCGCAGTCCGACCCCAACTTCACCGCCGCCTATTTCGACCACCAGGGCCTCTACGCCTTCGGCCGCCAGCCGGAGGCCGTGTTCTGGAACCTGCAGCAGCTGGCTGGGTGTCTGGACCTGGTGACCGAGACCGACCCGCTGGTTGAGGCGCTGAATGGCTTCGGCCCCGCCTATCGCCGCGAGCTCATGGCCGCGATGCTGCGCCGACTCGGCGTGAAGCGTCGTGACGAGGCGACCGACGCAGCCCTCGTGCAGGCGATGTTCAAGGCCATGGCCGAGGGTGGCGAGCGCCTGCGCTGGGAGCCGTTCTTCTTCGACTGGTTCTGCGGTCGCGAGGACCGAGCCCTGGCGGGGCCGCGCGCGGACCTGTACGCAGAGGCGCCGTTCGTCGAGTTTCGCGAGCAGCTGGCGGACT
This sequence comes from uncultured Phenylobacterium sp., assembly GCF_902826855.1. Classification (GTDB taxonomy): domain Bacteria; phylum Pseudomonadota; class Alphaproteobacteria; order Caulobacterales; family Caulobacteraceae; genus Phenylobacterium. The sequence goes on from NZ_CADEGK010000043.1 coordinate 19,291, forward strand.
ACGAACCCGACCGCCCCGAGCGCCTGGCGCACGCATACTTCGCCGCCCTGGAGCCGGAGGAACTCCTCTACGACCAGATCGAAGCGGTGTGGGCCTTCATCGCCGAGGCGGACGACTGGAGCGTGCTGCGCGGCAAACTCGACCGGATCGAGACGGCGCGGGTGGCCTGGGGGTTCGCGCCCGGCTCCTGAACGTCCGGAGAGATGGGCAGCGCGCGCGTCCTCGGATAGCTTGTCCGCCAACGGACCGTAGGAGATACCGATGTGGAGCTTTGAAACCGACCCCGAGTTTCAGGCGCAGCTCGACTGGATCGACACGTTCGTGCGCGACGAGGTCGAGCCTCTGGACGACCTTCTCGGCAGCCCGTCCGACGTCAGGGATCCCCGCTTCGTGGCGCTGGTCCGGCCGCTGCAAGCCAAGGTCAAGGCAAGGGGCCTGTGGGCGTGCCACCTGGGTCCGAAACTGGGCGGCCAGGGCTACGGCCAGCTGAAGCTGGCGCTGATGAACGAGAAGTTCGGGCGCTCGCGCTTCGGTCCGACCGTGTTCGGCACCCAGGCGCCGGACACCGGCAATTCCGAGATCCTCGCCCACTATGGGAACGCCGAGCAGAAGGCGCGGTGGCTGGAGCCCCTGCTGGCGAACGAGATCGTGTCCTGCTTCGCGATCACCGAACCGCAGGGCGGCGCCGACCCGCTCGGCTTCCGCATGACGGCCGTCGAGCAGGGGGACAGCTGGGTGCTGAACGGCGAGAAGTGGTTCGCCTCCAATGCGCGGTTCGCCAGCTTCTACATCGTGATGGCGGTCACCGATCCAGACGCGGCCAGCCCCTACCGGCGCGCCTCGATGTTCATCGTGCCGTCGGACACGCCCGGCATCGAGATCGTCCGGGACCACGGCTTCTACGGCGAAGTCGAAGCGAGCCATGCCCACCTCCGCTGGACCGACGTCCGCGTGCCGAGGGAAAACATGCTGGGTGAGCGCGGCGAGGCGTTCGCCGTGGCGCAGGTCCGGCTGGGCGGCGGACGGTTGCATCACGCGATGCGCACGATCGCCCAGGCCACGAAGTGCTTCGACATGATGTGCGAGCGCGTCCTTTCGCGCACCACGAAGGGCGAAGTGCTGGCCGACAAGCAGATGGTCCAGGAGAAGATCGCGGACAGTTGGAGCCAGCTCCGGCAGTTCCGGCTCCTGGTGCTCGAAACGGCCTGGCTCGCAGACCAGGGAAAGAGCTGGAAGGACCTTCGCCTCCACGTCTCGGCGGTGAAGGCGGCGATGCCGAAGGTGCTGCACGATGTCGCCGAGCGGGCGCTGCACCTGCATGGCTCGTTGGGACTGTCGACGCAGACGCCGTTCAGCGCGGCGGTCCTGAACTCGTATCACATCGGCCTGGCCGACGGTCCGACCGAAGTGCACAAGGTCACTGTCGCCCGCCAGATC
>NZ_CADEGK010000043.1:20737-25675 GCF_902826855.1 uncultured Phenylobacterium sp.
TCCGGGAAACGAGGGAACGGCGCGCCCTGGAGGTCTACGGCGACCAGCTCGCCAAGCTCGACCCTGATCCCGTCAGCTAACCGGCCCTGGGCCGCGACGCCCACTGCGCCAGCACCACGCCGGCCAGGGTGACCACGGCGCCCAGGGCCTGCAGTGGGCCGAGGGGTTCGACGAACAGGATCCAGCCGAGGTAAGCCGCGACGATCGGCTGGATCAGCACCACTACCGAGGCGGTCGAGGTGGGCAGCCGCCCCATGGCCCAGGCAATGGACCCCTGGCCGGCGACGTGCATCAGGCCGAGGCCCACAAGCGCGCCCCAACCCCGCGTGCTGGCGGGCAAGATCGGTTCGCGCAGCAGCAGCGCGGCGGAAAGGATCAGCGGGGCGCCGACCGCGCTCACCCAGAACATCAGCCGGCTGGTGGTCTCGCTCTTGCGGCCCTCGGCCATGGCCAGGAAATAGAGCGCATACCAGAGGGCCGTGAACAGCGAGAGCGCATCGCCGAGCGGCTGGTTGACCAACGCGCCGCCGCCCTTCTCCAGCGCCATCAGCGAGGCCCCGCCGACGCCCAGCGCCACCGCCACGAGGAACAGCGCCGCCGGGCGCTGGCGCAGGAAGATCCAGGCGAAGGCGGTCACCACGACCGGCGTCAGGTTGCTGAGCACGGTGGCGTTGGTGACCGAGGTGTAGTGGATGCCGTAGTGCCAGAACCCGAGGTCCAGGGCGAAGAACACGCCCGCCAGCAGAGCCATCCTCGAGGGCCGACCCAGCGAGCCGGCGTTGCGCACCGTCATCAGCGCCAGGAGCGGCAGGGCAAAGGCGAGGCGCCAGAAGCCGGCCGCCGCCGACCCGGTCTCGCTCAGCCGCACCAGGATCGGCGACAGGCCGATGATGCAGGCCCCGGCCAGCAGCACCGCCAGGGCCCGCCAATCCGTGCGTCCCGGCCTCGCGGCGGCGTCAGCCAAAGCCCGGCTCCTCGCGCAGCTCTGCGGCGCTCATGCCCCGCTGGCGCAAGGACGCCAGCGTTTCGGAGCGGTCGCGCTTGGCGTAGCGCCTCCCATCCGGGCCGGTCAGGAGCCGATGGTGCCGGTAGGCGGGCGCCGGCAGGCCGAGCAGCGCCTGCAGCAGCCGCTGGACGTGGGTCGCCTCGAACAGGTCGCGACCGCGGATGACGCACGTGATCCCCTGCAGTGCGTCGTCGACCACCACGGCCAGGTGATAGGCGACGCCCACGTCCTTGCGAGCCAGGACGACGTCGCCGCCCAGCTCCGGCCGCGCGGGGATGGTCCCTTCGCCGTCCTCGACGAAGCTCAGATTACCGAACCCGCCTAGGGCGCGGGCCGCTGCGTCGAGCGACAGCCTCCAGGCGAAGGGCTCGCCGGCCGCTAGCCGCCGCGCCTCCTCGTCCGCCTCCAGCGGGCGGCCGCGGAACACCTCCATGGCCCCGTGCGGCGCGGAGGCCATGGCTTCTGAGACCTCGCGGCGGGTGCGAAAGCAGCGGTAGAGCAGGCCGTCCGACTCCAACCGGCTGAGCGCCGCCTGGTAGTCATCGAGGTGCTCGGACTGGCGGCGGACCGGCGTCTCCCAGCTCAGGCCGAGCCAGGCCAGGTCCTGAAGGATGGCGGCCTCGAACTCAGGGCGGCAGCGGGTGGCGTCGATGTCCTCGATGCGCAGCACGAAGCGACCCTGCGCCTCTCGCGCCGCCGCGTAGGCGGTGAGCGCAGAGAACGCGTGGCCCCGGTGCAGGAGGCCCGTCGGAGAGGGCGCAAAGCGGGTGGCGAACACCCGGCCCGCTTAGCAGTCGTCGTGGCTGCTCGGGAACAGGCCCATGTGGCTGAACACAGCGTCGAAGAAGGGACGCTCGCCGCCGAGCGCGGCCTTGAGGTGGTCGAACTGCCGGAAGCCGGCCATCTCGGCCAGGCCATGGGCTCCGCACCACGCTGCGACGGTGGCGAGCTCGAGATGGATCTCCTGGGTCGGATCGGCCCCGTGCTCGATCATGGTGTCGCGCACCATGCAGTAGGCGCTGTCCTTGTCCGACGACATGCCCTCGGGCAGGGCCTCCTTGTCGCGGGTGGCGTCGTACATGACGCGGTAGAGCGCCGGGTTCTCTCGGGCAAAGCACACATAGGCGATGCCGAGCGAGGTCAGCTGATGCAGGCCCTGGTCGTTGGCCTTGGCCTCCTTCATCTGCTCCTGCAGGATGTCCCAGCCCTCCTGGGCCACGGCGTCGAGCAGTTCGGCCTTGTCCTTGAAGTGGTGGTAGGGGGCTGCCGGGCTGACGCCGGCCTCGCGGGCCACCGCCCGGAGCGAAAGCGCGCTGGGGCCCTCCGCCTCGAGCAACCTGCGCGCCGCATCGACTAGGGCGCGCCTCAGGTCACCGTGATGGTAGGGGCGGGAATCGGCGCTTTTAGCTTCGCTCATAGCATTACCATAATTTCATATCTAAGCGCTGTATAGATGTCATTGACGGCCAAGCTCCGCGCCCCCATCTGAGCGTTGTTCAAATAAGAACGACCCTCACTCCCCTGAGGGTCCAGACTGAAAGGTGTGTGTCATGTCTCTCGCAAAATTCGAACGGGCTTTCGACCGTCTGACGCCGGCATTCCTGCTGTTCCTGGGCCTCACCGCGGCCTTCGCAACGGCGGGGCTCGGTATCTAACGCCCACGACGAGGAATTCGTCACCGGATTCCTCTGTTCGCACCTGCGAAAACGCATAGCTGCAGTGCAAAATCGCTGATCTATGCACCGTTCAGATTATGCTAACTAACCATCGTCTAAACAGGCCTGCCTGCCGGCGGGCCCAAGAAACTGAAAACCGCAACTCAGAAGGTGTGTGTCATGTCCCTACGTAGCCTCGACCGTTTCGCCCCGACATTCCTGCTGTTCCTCGGCCTGCTGGCCGCCGGCGGCACCGCGGGCCTGGGCATCTAAGCCCTCCCCACTCCCCGGAGCGACGTTTGGAGAGGGGCCCCAACGGGGCCCCTTTTCGTTGGCGATCGCGAAATGCGACAGCTAGATGGCCCCGGCGTCCTATCCTTCCCTAACGGCGCCGGGCTCAACCTCCCTTTCGAGAGCGCTTGAGGCGCTCCGTCAAGGAGACGACCAATGGAAGCCACCACCAAGCAGGAGCCCGCCTACCTCGGCCTCCTCAACGCGATTTCAAACGGCGAGAGCGCCGCCGGGATCTACCTGGAAGCCTGGGCCGACGTTACGCCCAACCCGGACTTGGCGTGCACCCTGCGCCTGGTCGCCGCGCGCGAGCGCAGCCACGGCGACGTCTTCTGCCGCCGCATCTCGGAACTCGGTTTCTGCCTGGAGAAGAAGGTCGACCCGCGCAGCGCCGAGCAGCTCGCCAAGCTCTCGAATCCGAACATCAGCGACCTCGAGAAGATCGGCGATCGCTCCGAGAACAGCGCCGTCACCGACTTCTTCGCCGATACGCGTCGCAAGATCGCCGAGGGCGAGTACGACCCGATGACCGCCAACCTCCTCACCTGGTACATCGCCGAGGAGATCGACTCCGGCCGCCGCCTGAAGGAGGCCTACGACTGCGTGCGCGAGATGTCGGGCGGCAAGAAGACGTCCGCACCCGCCGGCCCCAGCGCCGACGCCGAGGCGATCATGGCCTGCATGACCACCGGCTTCTCCAAGCTGGAAAAGTCGCTCGAAAAGCTGGTCAAGGCGTCACGCTAGGCGCCAAGCCCTAGGTGGCCCCTGACTTCCCCGCGAACGGGGAGGTAGGGGCCGCCGCCGCGCTCCTCGTCAACTTCACCCGGATCGTCCGCGGACGCGCCTGCGCTATCCCTAGCTTGTTATTCGAACAAATAGGGAACAACAATGCGGGATGGACCCTTCCATCCTCCATGCCGACCTGGACGCCTTCTACGCTTCGGTGGAGCAGCTGCTTCAGCCCGAGCTGCGCGGCAAGCCGGTCGCGGTGGGCGGCGGCGTAGTGCTCGCCGCCTCGTACGAGGCGCGCGCCTTCGGCGTGAGGAGCGGCATGCCGGGGCGCCGGGCGCGCGAGCTCTGTCCCGGCCTCATCTTCACCGGCGGCCACTTCAGCGAGTACCAGCGCCTTGGCGATGCCGCGATCGCCGTGCTCGCCGACTTCACGCCCGACATCGAACGCATCTCCATCGATGAGGCGTTCGCCGACGTCGCAGGATCGGCGCAGCTCTTCGGAGCGCCCGCCCACATCGCCGCGTGCGTGCGGGCGCGGGTTCGAGACGAGCTTGGGCTGCCCATTTCCATCGGCGTGGCGCGCACCAAGCACCTGGCCAAGATCGCCTCGCAGGTCGCCAAGCCGGACGGCCTCGTCGTCGTGGACCCGGCGGGCGAGCTCGCCTTCCTGCACGATCTTCCGGTCGAGCTCATGTGGGGTGTCGGACCGGCGACGAAGACGAGGCTGGCGGAGGCCGGCGTCACCACGATCGGTCAGTTGGCGCAGAGCTCGACCGGCGCGATGGAGCGGCTGCTCGGCCGCGCCGCCGGCCGCAAGCTCACGACCCTGGCGTGGAACCGCGATCCACGGGTCGTCGATACCCACCGGCGCGCCCACTCGGCCGGCGCGCAATCGGCCCTCGGGCGTCGGCCCGCGACCGAAGCCGTCTTCCGCCCCGTCCTCCAGCACCTGGCCGACCGCATCGCACGTCGCCTGCGCGCCAAGGAGCGTCCCTGCCGGACGGTGACCGTGCGCGTGCGCTTCGCCGACCTTCGCTGCGTCACGCGGGCGCTGACGCTGCCGGCCCCCATCTACGCCACGGCGGCGCTGGCGGACGTGGCGACCGAGCTGGTGCGCGGCGTGCTGGCCGACAACCGCCACGAACCGACGATCTCTCTGCTGGCGATCTCCGCGTCGAACCTCGGCGAGGATGACGCATTGCAGCTCGAACTGCCGTTCGCCGACGCTGCGCCCGAACCCGCTCCGGACGCCGA
>NZ_CADEGK010000044.1 GCF_902826855.1 uncultured Phenylobacterium sp.
GGCGTGGCAGCTTCGTCTCCGAGCCGCCGGCCGCCCTGAAGGGGCCGGATCACGAGGCGGAAGCCGACCGGCTCGCCCGCCAGGCGCTCGCCGCCGCCGTCGCCGCTGGGGTCGACCCCCGGCTCCTCGCCAACAAGATCACGGCGCTCGCCGCCGCGAAGGAGGAAGTCCGATGATGAACCCCGCCAGTCCCAATCTCAGGCTAGACGGGCGCTTGAACCTGAAGGCCACGAACCCGCTCGCCCTCGTCCTCTCCGGTATCGCCTGCGTCGCGGGCGCCGTGGTGGCGGTCGAAGCGAGGGAGGGAGCGGGGCTTTGGCTTGGCGTGGCGCTCATTGTCCTGGGGGTGCTGATCCCCTTCACGCTGAAGATGGCGAACCAGTGGGAGCGGGCGGTGGTGCTGCGCCTGGGCCGACTGGACCGCATCGCGGGACCGGGCCTGTTCGTCATCATTCCAGTGGTGGACCAGGTCGCCTACTGGATCGACCAGCGGATCCAGACCAGCGAATTCAATGCCCAGCAGGCGCTGTCCAAGGACACGGTGCCGGTCAACATCGATGCGGTGATCTTCTGGCAGGTACACGACACCGAGCGTGCTGCCCTGGAGATCCAGGACTATCGTCGCGCCATCCAGCAGGTGGCGGAGACATCCCTGCGCGAGATCGTCGGGTCCTCGATGCTGGCCACCCTGCTCGCCGAGCGCAGCAAGGGCGACGAGATCCTGCGCGAGGTCATCGGCCGCAAGACCGGCGACTGGGGCATTTCGGTGATCTCGGTGGAGATCCGCGACATCGGCGTGCCGGCCGGCCTGCAGGACGCCATGAGCCGACAGGCCCAGGCTGAACGCGAACGACTGGCGCGGGTCGCCCTGGGCCAGGCCGAACAGGAGGTCGCCATCAAGTTCGTCGAGGCGGCCGACATCTACGCGCGCTCCCCTGCGGCCCTGCAGCTGCGCGCCATGAACATCATCTACGAGACCACCAAGGAGGGCGGCGCCACCATCCTGCTCCCCACCTCGATGGTCGACGCCATGAACCCTGGCGGCATCCTTGGTCTGGCGCAGGCCGGCCAGGCCGCCGCTCAGCCGAGAACCTGAGGAGGCGAGAATGGCCATTTTCCTGAAGCGCTGGGTCCCGGCGCTGTCCATGGCGACGCTGCTCACGGGCGGCCTGATGGCGTCCGGCGCGAAGGCGCAGGACGCGGTTGGCGAATGGAACGGCCTGCTGAACGTCGGCGCTGCTGAGTTGCGGATCGGCGTCACGATCGAGGCGGGTCCAGGCGGCGCCCTCACCGGCAAACTGGCCAGTCCGGACCAGGGCGCGATGCAGATCCCCCTGCAGGACATCAGGATGGACCAGGGCAGGCTGACGTTTGCCGTGCCGAGCATCCGGGGCCGCTATGAGGGCCAGTGGGATGCCTCGCAGGGTGTGTGGAACGGAAGCTGGACCCAGGGCGGAGCGCTGCCGCTGACGTTGGCCAAGGGACCTGCGCCGACGCGGGCGCGGCCGCAGGTTCCGGCCAAGCCGTACCCTTACCGCGAGGAGGAGGTCAGGATCTCGAGTGCGCGGGGCGTCTCCCTGGCCGGCACGCTGACGTTGCCACTCGGCAAGGGCCCGTTTCCGGCGGCGGTCCTGATCAGCGGCTCGGGGCCCCAGGACCGCGACGAGCAACTGCTGGGCCATCGTCCGTTCCTCGTCCTCGCGGATCATCTGACCCGCCAGGGGATCGCGGTCCTGCGCTACGACGACCGCGGCTTTGGCAGGTCGACGGGGCGCTTCAGCGAGGCCACCAGCTCCGATTTCGCGGTCGACGCGGGCGCGGCCGTCGCCTTCCTGCGCGCTCGCAAGGACATCGTGGCGGCCAACGTGGGCCTGATCGGACACAGCGAAGGCGGCGCGATCGGGCCGATGGTGGCCGCCAAGGATCCTCGTATCGGCTTCGTCGTCCTCCTGGCTGGGCCGGGGGTCCGGTCGCGCGACCTGATGATGGCCCAACGCCGCGCCGTCGGCCGCGTCATGGGGCTGGCAGGTCCTGGGGTCGAGCGAAACGACCGGGCGGTGGCGTGTATCGATGCTGTGCTGGCCGAGACCCCCGACTGGGAGGCGGCGAAGGTGGAAGCCGCGCGGCTCTTGGGCGAAGCCGCCGCCGAAGCGGGCGTTGCGCCGGAGACCCTGATGGCGCGCAGCACGATGCTCTTCACCCCGTGGTATCGCGAGTTCATCGCCTATGATCCCCGGCCCAACCTCGAGACGCTGCGGATGCCCGTGCTGGCGGTGAACGGCGCCAACGACGTGCAGGTCGTCGCCAGCCAGAATCTGCCGGCTGTTCGCGAAGCGTTGCGGGCGAACCCAGACGTAACCGTCATTGAGTTGCCGGGGCTCAACCACCTCTTCCAGACCTCGGCCACCGGCGACCCGCGCGAGTACGGCCGCATCGAGGAGACCTTCGCGCCGGCCGCGCTGAAGGTGATCGGCGACTGGGTGGTGGCGAAGACGGGCGCGGGGCCACGGTAAACCCGGGTCGGCCGGGCCGCCCAGACCGCTGACCGCGCGGCGCGTCACTGCGACTGGCGCCGGATGGCTGCGAGGTAAGGAGAGTCGAACGGAACAACCTGGAGCGCCTCGCGGACCTGATCGACGCGCAGGTCCCAAAGCTCTTCCCAGGGCACGCCGATGAGGGGCGGCGTGGCGCGGCCGTGCACCCAGCCCCGGAAGATGGATTCCAGGACGAGTTCCAACCCCGGCGGGCGGTTCACGCTGATGGCGCTCAAGATGACGGCGGTGGTCAGCGCCGAGTAGTGATGGCCGACCTGGCCCATGAGAAAACCGCCGAACGCGACTTGATCAAGCCAGACGGGGCTATAGCCCCCGACAAGCCCTAGCGGGATGCGCGACTGCAGGACCTGCAGGTTGATGTAGTCGAGCGGCGGCGGCATCTGTCGAAGAAGGGGCCTGATGTCGTGGAACACCGTGTCGGCGTGAGCGGCGGTCACGGCGGCCTGATGAATGGCGTAGGCCAACGAAGCCGGTGAGCGCCCGGTAAGAGCTGCCAGATCGAGAGGACCGCGAGCACCGCCCGCCACCGCCTCAACCGCGCCAGGGTAGGCGAGCGCCGCTACAGCCATGCGCTCATTTGCCAGCGGGTGGAGTTGGCCCGCCAACGTCAGCGTACGCTGAGCAAACTCGCCGCTGGATGTCTGCGGCGGCAGGTTCGCGACATCCCAAAACGACGTCCAGAAGTCGCGCGAAATGGGCAGCGGTTCGGACGTGCGGAAGCGCGGGGGGAACACCGCGGCGCCCAGCCACCCGGCGGCGGCGTTGTCGTAGATGTCGATCATGCGCTCGGGCGCGGCCGCGACCACGTGCACGGCTTTCGCCGCCAACGCGCGCAGGCCCAGGCTGGTCATTTCGCGCCGAAGGCCGAGCGCAAGGGCGCCTGCGTCGCCGACGCCGCTCTCCGCCATCGCTTCGAAGGCGTTCTTGGTCGCAACCAAGGTCATGCGCCGAGCGCTCTCGCGCGCGGGAGGCCGGCCACCGCGGCGCATCGCCGGACGCCGTGCTTGCTGGGCGGGACGGGAGGACACCCGTCGCTCCCAGCAGCGAACCCTAGACCTCGGCGTCCCCGCTTTGGGATCATGCGCCTCCCCGACCCGATGCGTGTAACGCTACCCGATTTCCCACACGGTCCCGACGAGCTTACAGGACTCGGCGTGACAGTCCTGACATTTTCGAACGCCATTTTGTCGGTGCTTGCTTGCAGACCAAGCGGGCCGCTCAGCGGCAGGCGAACCCCGTCGGCGGCCACGACGGGGTTTCGAGAAGGCCCCGGAGAATAGTAGTATGCCTCTGCGAGGCAGTCGCGAGTCCTACGCCCTGAATGCGCGGTGGCCGGCGCCTGATTTGGCCGACGAACCAGAAGGACGAGATGCCGAGCTCCAGCGAGATCGACCGAAAGATCGGTTCGCGGCTTCGCGAGCGGCGCGAGGCGATCGGCATCAGCCTGGAGGAACTTGCCGCCGTATCCGGTTTGGCGGTCGCTGAAGTCCTCCAATACGAATGCGGCGCCAAGGGGCTGACCGCGGCGCAGCTTTGCCATCTTGCCGACCTGCTGGAAGCGCCGTTGACATACTTCCACAGGCCGACTTTCACGCATCTCGGTCTATCCACGTCGCTCACCAGCGGCGACCTGCTGGAAGTCTTTGGCCGCCTTTCGCCAGCAGGACGGCAGAAGGTCGCGGCGCTCGCGTTGGAGCTGGAACGGGCTCAAGGGCGTCACACGCCGGGAATCTGACCTGCGACGTCGACCGGCGCGCTGCGTCGCGGTCCGTGTGCCCGGCCGCCGGGGACAACGTGATGCTGTCGGTCCAGGCCTCAAGCGCGCCGAGGATTCACGCGCCATGGCCGGCCGCCATCCTGCTCATCGCCGGCGCGGGGACAGGATTTCCGATTTGAACACTGTCGGCCAAGCCGGTCCGTTGCGCAGCCGAGCGCTGCTGAGGCCCGGCCTGTATTTCGAGGGAACACTGAGGCGCCAAACCGGTATGCGGAGAGCTGCGACGCCGTCGAAAGCCGAAAAAAATATACCTCGCGAGCGCATAGCCAGACTCACTCGCCTAATAGGGGAATTATTAGTTTTCGATCCCAGGGATGTAGTTTCCAGGCGAGAAGATTTGATTGACTCGCCGCTTTCACGCTCCGACGATCTCGAAATCAAGCTGTCATCGAGAACGGCTGATCCGGGAGGATACATGAGGTTTTCACGCGATATACGGCGGCGCGCTTTGGAGTGCTCGGCCGGAACGGTCCTTTTGTCTGTATCGGCCGCTTCCGCACCAGTAAGCGCTTGGGCGCAGACGCGCGACGGAGTGTCGGTCACAGAGGTCGTCGTTACGGCCTCCAAGCGGGCGGAAAACCTGCAGGACGTCGCCTCGGCCGTCACGGCCTTCACGTCCGAGATGCGGGATACGACCGGCATCATCACCGCCCAGCAGCAGCTGAACTTCACGCCCGGGGTCACTTACAACCCGGGCGCCGACCGCGTGACCATCCGTGGCATTGGCCGCCTCACCGGCCTGTTGGGCACGGACCAGGGCGTCGCCGTCTACGACGATGGCTTCTACGTCAGCTCGGTGGCCGGCATCGGCGCCTCCACCATCCGCCAGGAGCGGGTCGAAGTGCTGCGCGGGCCGCAGGGCACCCTCTATGGCCGCAACGCGGTCGGCGGAGCGGTCAACACCATCTCGAAGCGGCCCAGCACCACGTTCGGCGGCGAAGGGCGCGGTTCGATCAACAGCTATGGCGGCATGACGGGGGAAGCCCGGGTCACGGGACCCATCACGGACACCCTGTCAGGCGCCCTGACCGCCAGCTACTTCAACCAGAACGAGGGCTACTATAAGAACACGGCCGGCGGCCCGGACGAGGGTGGCGTGGCCGAGACCTGGAGCATCGACGCCCAACTGGCTTTCAAGCCCAACGAGAGGTTCGACGCCTGGATCCGGTACACGCACGTCGACTCGAACTCTGCGGCCCGCAACTCGACCGGCATCACCGACTACGGCGTGCAGGTCCGCGGCGAAGGTATCCCCTACGTCTTCTACGGCCAGCCCGCGGGCTCGGCGCCTGGCGTCAGAGACCATCGCAAATTCCGCACCGACCAGCCCACCAAGTACAGCCTGAACGACTCTCATCAAGTTATCGCCGAGGTCGTTTACCACGCCGATAACTTCGACGTGAAGTATTTGGGCGGATATCGATCGTTCAACAGCCTGTACACGTTCGACGGCAACGCCATCGACAACCAGGACTTTAGTTTCCCCTACGACTGCGCGACCTTGATCGGCATTCCTGTGCTGAGGAACAGCAACCTCGATGTGGTTGAGGACTGCGATATCGCTACGCCGGGCACCCAGCGCCAGTTCACGACGATCCACAACGACACGTTGGACGATCAGTTCGACGAGGTCACCGACTACAGCCACGAGCTGAACTTCAGCTCCACGGGCGACGGGCCGTTGCAGTACATCGTCGGCCTCTACTACTACCAGGGCAAGGCGAACTCGAACTTCCACATCGTCTCTGCGAACGAGCCCGGCAACAACATCATCACCATTCCCGGAACCTCGGCGCCCAACATCGACGCGCAGCATTCGCTGATCTACGGCTACGAGACCTCGCTGAAGACCAAGTCGAAGGCGATCTACGGCCAGATCGACTACCAGTTCTCGCCCCAGTTGAAGGGGACGCTGGGACTACGCGGGTCCGAGGACAAGAAGATCGGCCACGAAGAGAACGTCTACAACTACTGGCTCGTCACCGGCTTTCCGGCCGGCGCCTTCGGGCCGGGCAGCCCGTTCACGCCATTCCCCATCGTCGGCGGCTACTGCATTCCCGGGCCGCAGGTGGCGGGCGTGCCGCCCTTCTACCCGATCGATCCCCAATTCACGTGCCCGATCGGCCGCGACCTGAACCGCACCCACAAGGCTTTCACGGGCACTCTGGGCCTGGAGTGGACGCCCAACGACGACCGGCTCGTCTACGGCAAATACAGCCGCGGCTACAAGTCGGGTGGCTACAACCTGGGCTACGCCCTGGCCGACCCCTTCGTGGGCTCGGAGTACGTTGATGCGTTCGAGGCGGGGTGGAAGGAGAACCTGGGTACGCTGCAGTTCAACACCGCAGCGTTCTACTACCGGTACAAGGGTCAGCAGATTCAGGACTCCCAGATCCAGGGAACGATCCTGCTGCCCAAGCTCATCAACCTGCCCAGGACGGAGAACTACGGCGTCGAACTTGAGGTCACCTGGCGTCCGATCGAGCGGATGGTCATCCTGGCGAACTACGGATACCTGCACGCCACGGTCAAGAAGGGGTGCTGCTACAACGACTCCGCCGACCCGGCGGCCCTGCAGCCCGGCGCCAAGCCGGTGGGGCCGGCGACCCCCGGAGCCGTCGAGAACCTGCAGCCCCAGACCCTGGTGGGCAACCAACCGCCCGGGTCGCCGAAGCACAAGGCGGCGATCAACGGTTCCTACACCTGGGACTTCGGCGGCGGCGACCTGACGGCTTCGGCGACGTTCAACTACACCGGCAAGTCGTACCAGACGCTGTTCAACACGCCTCAGAACCGCATCAAGGGCGGCACCTCGACCGATCTTCGTCTCTCCTGGATCCACCCGGACAGCGGCGTGACGGTCATCGGCTCAGTCACCAACGTCTTTGACGAGGAAGTGGTCAACGGGTTCGTCACCCTTCCGCCGCAGAACCTCAGCTTCCAGTCGATCTACCTGGAACCGCCGCGGATCTGGTCCCTCGAAGTGCGGTACGCCTTCTAGTCTCCGCAAGGGTCTCGCTATGCGCGTGCAGAGCAGGCGTGTCCTGCAGGCCCCGGCCTGAATCCCTCGGGGTCCGCGCTCACTGGGTCTCCGGTCCGCATTGGATCGGAGGCCCTTCCTTGTGGCGCCCGAGGGGCTGGGCGCGGGCCTGGCGCGCGGGTAGCGGGGGCGGACGGTTCGGCGTGAGGTGGCTTGTCAGTTGCGGCTCAGCAGGCATGGTGAGGCTGTGCGGACCATGGGCGCGCGGGTGTCGGCGCCGCGCCCGCCTCGGCTGAAAGGCGACTGCGATGATCAACCTGGACCTATCCGGCAAGCGGGCGGTCGTGACCGGGGCCAGCGCCGGCATCGGGGCGGCCGCCGTGCGCGCCCTGGCCGACCAGGGCGCCCATGTCTTCTTCTGCGCCCGCAATGCGGAGAACGTCGCGGAGCTGGCCGCCTACAAGCCACCGGGCGGCGGGGGATCGGTCAGCGGGTTCGCGGCCGACATGGGGGACGGTGCGGCGGTCGAAGGCTTCCTGGACAGCGTCCTGGCCGAGGGGCCGATCGACATCTTGGTGAACAACGTCGGCGCCTCCCCGTCGCGCAACTTCCTCTACATGAGCGATGACGACTGGAGCTCGCTGTTCGAGCTTAACCTGATGTCTGCGGTGCGCTGCACGCGCCGGCTGCTGCCCGGGATGCGGTCGCAGAAGTGGGGCCGCGTGGTGATGATCTCGAGCGGCGCCGCGCTCTATCCTGGCGCCGCGCTGATCGACTACGCCGCGACCAAGGCGGCCATGGTGGCCACGGGCAAGGCGCTGGCGCGGAAATACGGCGCCGATGGCGTGCTGGTGAACTCGGTGCTGCCGGGACTCATCCATACGTCGATGTGGGAGCGGGCGGCCGGCGAGGTGGCGCAGGCCAATAAGACCACCTCGGAGGCCGTGCTGGCGGCCAACGCCAGGTCGGTGCCGGTGGGCCGTTATGGAACCGCCGAGGAGGTCGCGGCCCTGATTGTCTTCCTCTGCTCGGAGGCGGCGTCCTACATCAACGGCGCGGCGATCGCGGTGGACGGCGGCCAGGGCGGCCACGTCTAGACTTCCCCGCCCGAGCCCTCCGCCAGCCGGGAAAACCGCTGCGCCGGCCAGAGCGGGGAGGCGTATTCCAGCGTCTGGTAGCGGCCGTCTTGCAGGTCCGAGAAGCGGTACGCTTCTTCCGGATCCAGCGGGGTGGCGAACCGGCCCTCGCCGAGGGTGAGGTAGCTTCGCAGATCCGGCTGTTCCGGGACGGTGGCGAAGACGATGCGGTCTTCGTCGACGGCGGCGAAGACGGCGCCGTCCTCGTTGCCGTAGCGCCCGACGCAGGCGGCGATATCGGCCGTGGTCGTGGGGCGTCCCACGGGCGCCGGGGCGGGCAGACCCTTGGCGGCGCGCAGCAGCCCGCGCGTCACCCGATTGAACGGAAAGGCATCGAGGTTGGAGAGCACGATGGTGGTCAGGGGCTCGTCCGTGAGGCGCGTCATCTGGCAGGCGTAGCCGCTGATGCCGCCGGTGTGGTGGTGCAGGCGGCAGCCGAGGTACTCGCCCACGCCCCAGCCCAAACCATAGGGATAGGGCCCCTCGGCCGTCATCGTCGGCGCGATCATCCGGGCGAAGCTCTGCGGCTGCATCACGCGCCCGTACCGCAGCGCCCGGTCCCAGGTCGCCAGGTCATCGAGCGTCGAGGACAGTCCCCCCGCGGCGTAGGACCAGTTCTCGGCGTCGCCCAGGGCGTTGTAGAAGCCGCGGCGGCCCCGCACGTGGCCGCGGGCGCGTTTGGGCACGACGACGTTTCGGGCGAAGAGGCCGGTCCGGTCCATGCCCAGCGGGGCAAAGAACTCCCGTTGCAGGAAGGTCCCGTATGGCGCGCCGCTCGCAGCCTCGATGACGGCGCCAAGCAGCAGGTAGCCGGTGTTGCAGTAGCGGTAGCGCGCGCCCGGCTCGAACTCGAAGGGGGCGCCGATGACCCGCCCGATCACCTCGGCGACGGGGATGTTGGGCCTGGCCTCCCGCAGCGGCTCGGTCTTGTCGTGGTTGCGCAGGCCGGAGGTGTGGTTGAGCAGGTGCTCCAGCGTCACGATCCGGCCGCGCGGGTCGAAGGCGGGCAGGTGGCGCTGTAGCGGATCTTCCAGGGCCAGGCGCCCCTGTTCGGCCAGGCGCAGGACGGCGGCGGCGGTGAACTGCTTGGTGAGGGAGGCGATGCGGAAACTGCAGTCGGGCTCGAGGGGAAGCTCCCACTCCAGATCGGCCATCCCGTATGCCCGCCGGTGGATGACCTCGCCGTCGCGCAGGACCGCGACGGCGACGCCCGGCTCCCGGTCGCCGACAAGGCTCGCCGCCCGATCGAACGCGTCGGAAAGTCCCATGTCTGGCCCGCCATCAATGCTGAGGCCGGAGGCTAGGGACAAACGGCGCAGCTGAGCAGCCTTGAAGACAACTATTTCGAGGCCATTTCTTTAGGGACGGCCGCGGCTGCTCACTGCCCCTGGCCGGTGACCGCCAGGACGGCGGCGCGAAGCTTGGTGCGTTCCACCTTCCCCATGGCGTTCCTCGGGATTTCGCCGATCCAGGCGAAGCGGTAGGCGGGCAGGCCGGGGTAGCGGGCGAGGTGAGGAGCCAGGCTGTCGCGGTCGAAGCCCGGCTCGGCGGAAACCGCCAGCCAGCATTGGTCGAGGCCGGCGATGTCGGGGACCGCGAAGGCGGCGGCGTCGCGGACGCCCGGGCACGCCATGGCGGCGTCCTCGAGGACCGAAGGCATGAACTTCATGCCGTCCACGATCATGCGGTCATCGACGCGGCCCGCCAGGGCGACGCGGCCGTCGGCCAGGCGGCGACCCAGGTCGCCGGTATGGAACCAGCCGTCCCGGAACCGCTCGGCGGTGGCCTGCGGGTCGCCGATGTAGCCGGGGACGATACGGGGGCCGCGGACGCGGATCTCGCCGGCCTCGCCGTCGGGGACCGGACGGCCGTCGTCGCCGATGAACTCGACGGTGATGCCGCTGGGGACGATCCCGATCTGATCGGGGGCGTCCTCCAGGCCGGCGGCGAAGCCGAGCGCGATGGTGCCGATCTCGGTGGCTCCGTAAATCAGGCGGATGTCGGGCGTAAGCCGCAGCCGCGCCTCGCGGGCGACGGCCAGCGGCAGCAGCGCGCCGCCGCAGACAATCCGCCAGCCGGGCTGAGGCCGGAAGCCGGGCGGCAGGGCCGCCAGCAGGGTGCGCAGGAGCGTCGGCGTCAGGCCGATGACCCCGGACGGCAGGCTCTCCAACCGGCGGGGGATGTCGTCCATCGACCAGCCGTTGACGGCGCAGGCGCCGACGCTCCAGGCCCCGGTCACCAGCGCCCAGCCCATCATGGAATCGATCCCGGTCAGCGGCGTCCAGGCGCCCAGCTTGCCGGCGCAGTACTGGTGCAGCGTGGCGTAGTTGCCGAGGTCGAGGCGCCGCCAGCTGAGCGCCACCCGGCGCGCGGTGCGGGTGGTGCCTGAGGACAGCATGACCCGGCCGAGCGCGTCCGGGTCGGGCAGAAGCGCCGGCAGGCGTCGGGGCTCGGCGGCGCGCCAGTCGCGGCTGATCTCGAGGCGCGGCGGGCCGCCCGGCTCGGCGGGCGGATGGTCGACCAGGCGCAGGTCCGCCCCGTCATCGGCGGCCGGGGCGGAGGCAATGGCCAGCCGGCTGAGGGCGGCGGTGGCCACGTACTGCTCGTAGGCGTCGGCGACGGCGACCGAGACCGCGCCCACGCCCGGGGTGAGACCTTGGGCCGCGAGCCACCCGCCCAGGCGGTCCACGTCGGCGTCCAGTTCGGCGTAGCTGACTTCGCGCCGCGGCAGGAGGACGGCCGGCGCGCGCGGGTTCCAACTGGCGTGGTCGCGGATGTAGGCGTCAAACATCGACGGCTCCGCGCCGGGCGGCGACCAGGGCCTCGCGCAACTTCTGGCGTTCGATCTTGCCCATGGCGTTGCGCGGAATCGCCTCGACCCACGCGAAGCGGTTTGGCGGCAGGCCGGGGTAGCGCGCCAGGTGCGGCGCCAGGGCGTCGCGATCGAAGCCGGCGATAGTTGCGACCGCCAACCAGCACTCATCCAGCCCATCGGGGCCGGGGACGGCGAAGGCGGCGGCGTCGACGATCCCGGGGCAGTCCAGGGCGGCTTCCTCCAGGAGCGAGGGCATGAACTTCATGCCGTCCACGATCATGCGGTCGTCGATGCGCCCCTCGATGACCAGACCGCCTTCGGGTAGGCGGCGACCGATATCGCCGGTGTGATACCAGCCGTCGCGGAAGCGCTGTGCGGTGGCGGCCGGGTCGTCCAGGTAGCCATCGGCCGTGCGCCAGCTCCTGACCCGCAGCTCGCCGGATTCGCCGTCAGGCAGCGGCCGCCCGGCCTCGTCGACGATCTCGACGACCGCGCCGCCGGGGACGATGCCGACCGCGCCGGGGACATCCTGGACACAGGCCGCCGGCGACGCGGCGATCCGGCTGGATTCGGTGGCGCCATAGCCGACCCAGACGTCGGGGGTGATGCGTAGCGCCGCCTCGCGGGCCAGCGACGCCGGCAGGGCGGACCCGCCCACCTGCACTCGCCAGCCGGGCCGGGGGGTGAAGCCCGCAGGCAGAACGCTCAGCAGGTTGCGCAGCTGTACCGGGGTCATCACCACCACGCCCTGCGCGTGGCCCTCCATCGTCTGCGGCAGGTGTTCGAGGAAGACGCCGGCGCAGTAGGCGGCGCCCAGCGCCCAGGCGGCCACGCCCATCGAGAAGCCCAGGAGGGAATCCGACCCGGAAAAGGGAACCCAGGCGCCCAGCCTGCCGGCGCCGTAGACGCGGATGTTGGTCAGGGTGGCGATCGCCAGCCGCCGCGAGGTGAAGCCGACCCGCCGGGGCGTCCGCGTGGTGCCTGAGGAGAGCTGGACGCGAATCAGGGCGTCGGGATCGAGGTCGCGGCGCGGCAGCGGCCGGTGCGGTGCGGCCAGGACCTCGTCGACGGCCTCGGCGGTCAGCCGCACGACTCCCGGGGCGGCCTCGCCGGGACCAAACACCAGGCGCACGTCCGCCGCGTCGTCTTCCCACGGGGAGGAGGGAACGCCCAGCCGGGCCAGGGCGACCAGACAGACACGGTGCACGTAGGGCTCCGGCGCCCGCAGAGAGACCACGCCGCAGCCGGCGACGAGGCCGAGATCGGCGAGGGCGGCGCCCATGCGGTCGATGTCGGCGTCGAACTCGGCGTAGGTCACGGTGCGGCGCGGCGTCACCACGGCGGGCGCGCGGGGTGTCCACTGGGCGTGGTCGCGGATGTAGCCGTCGAACATGGCGCCAGACTAGGCAAGCGGCGCAGCAAAGGGGAGGGGCGCCGCTCGATACGTGACGACCGGAGCTATTGCCGCCGGCGCGCGGGCGCCTTCTAGATTGCGGCAACCAAACAAGAAGCCTGCAGGAAACGCCCGCAAATGACCGAAGCCGTCAATCCGGGCGTGACCGCCGCGCCGGCCGCAGCAGCAGGCCCGGAGGTGATGCCCTTCTCCAAGGGCTACACCCGCTATGCGATGTTCCTGCTGCTCGGCATCTACATCGTGAACTTCCTGGACCGGCAGGTGATCAACATCCTGGCCGAGCCGATCAAGAACGACCTGGGCCTGGCGGACTGGCAGCTGGGCCTGATGAGCGGCCTGATGTTCGCGCTGTTCTATACCTTCCTGGGCATCCCGATCGCGCGGCTGGCGGAACGCAAGAACCGGGCGGTCATCATCGGCGGAGCCGTGGCCGTCTGGAGCGGTTTCACCGCGCTCTGCGCGACGGCGGGCAATTTCACCCAGTTGCTGGTCTATCGCATCGGGGTCGGTGTGGGGGAGGCCGGCTGCACGCCGCCGGCCCACTCGCTGATCGTCGACTACACGCCGAAGGAGAAGCGCGCCTCGGCGCTGGCGTTCTATTCCATGGGCGTCCCGATCGGCAGCCTGCTGGGGCTGGCGATGGGCGGCGTCATCGCCGACGCCTACGGCTGGCGCACGGCGTTCCTGGTGGCGGGGGCGCCCGGCCTGATCTTCGCCGTTCTGGCCTTCTTCACTCTCAAGGAACCACGCAGGGTCATGGCCTCGCACGCCAAGGGCATTGCCGTAGCCTCGGCGACGTTCGGGGAGACCGTGGCCTATCTGATGAAGCGGCGGACGTTCTGGTTCATCGCCCTGGCCGCGGCGGTCAAGGCGTTCATCGGCTATGGCCATGCCCCGTTCACCGCGTCCTTCTTCCTGCGCAACCATACCGTGGAGATCGCCGGCCTGGCGGCGGACTTCGGCCTGAAGTCGGTGGGCTTCCTGGGCCTGGCGATCGGGGTGATCACCGGGATCGGAGGCGCCATCGGCTCCGTGACCGGCGGCTGGATCGCGGACAAGTACGGCAAGGCCGACCTGCGCGCCTACATGGTCGCCCCGGCCATCGCCGCGCTGCTGGGCATCCCCATCTATATCATCGCGGTCAGCGTCGACTCGGCGGTCCTCGGGCTCAGCATGCTGGCCATCAACGCCTTCCTGGCCACGCTGTGGTACGGGCCGGTCTACGCTACCGGCCAGTCGGTGGCCCCGCCCCACATGCGCGCCACCGCCGCGGCCATCCTGCTGTTCATCGTCAACCTGATCGGCCTTGGCCTGGGGCCGCTGGCGGTGGGAATCCTGTCGGACTGGCTCAACACCGGCCTTGGCCTGGGGTCGGCGGAGGGCGTGCGCTGGGCCCTGATCATCTCGGCCCTGTTCGGGGTGGTCGCGTTCGGCTGCTTCTGGGCGGCGCGTAAGACCATCCGCGAGGAGACCATCAGCTAGGCTCGACGGTCATAGTCACCCTGCGGCCGCTTGCTCTTTTTCTATGGTTCCCCAACGCCGCGACGCGTCCTAGGACGCGCCGAAACGGAGGCTCTCCATGGACATCGTCATCGGCACCAAGGCGTGGTCGACCTGGTCTCTGCGCGCCTGGCTGGTGATGAAGCGCTCCGGCCTGCCGTTCACCGAGACCCTGGTGGAGTTGCGCCAGGAGAACGACGTCTCGGGGGCGGCGATCCGGGCCCACTCACCGTCAGGCCTGGTCCCGGCGCTCAAGGACGGTGACCTGGCCGTCTGGGATTCCCTGGCGATCTGCGAGTACCTGGCGGGGCTGAGCCCCGGGCTATGGCCTCTGGAGCCGGAGAGGCGGGCGCTGGCGCGCTCGGCGGCCGCGGAGATGCATTCTGGCTTTGCCTCGCTGCGTGGCGAGTGCCCTATGGACCTTCGCGCGGAGCCCAAGCCCACGCCCCTGTCAGAAGCGACGCAGAAGGACGTGCGGCGGATCGTGGCGGTTTGGAGCGAGCTCCTGGGCCGGTTCGGCGGACCGTTCCTGGTGGGCGAGTGGTCGATTGCCGACGCCTTCTACACCCCGGTGGCGACGCGGTTCCGCACCTACGGCATCAAGCCCAGCGACTACGGCGACACCGGCGCGGCCGGCGAATATTGCCAGCGGCTACTGGAAACCCCCGAGTTCCTGGCATGGGAAACGGCCGCCAAGAGATGAAGCGCGTCGCCGGCCTGTTGCGCGGGGTCAATGTCCTGGGCCGCAAGGTGCTGATGGCGGACCTGAGGCGGGTGACGGCTGGGGCCGGGTTCGATGCGCCGACCACGCTGCTGAACAGCGGCAACGTGGTGTTCGGGACCACCCTGCCCGCGGCCGAGACGGCGGCGCGGCTGGAGGCGGCGATCCATGAGGAGATCGGGCTTGCCACGGAGGTGGCGATCCGCGACCTCGGCGAGCTGAATGCGGTCATAGCGGCCAACCCGTTCCCGGAGCAGGCGAAGGCCGAGCCCAGCCGCCTGGTGGCCATGTTCCTGAACGGCCCGCCGCAAGGGGACCTGGCCAGCCTGGCGCAGGCGTGCGTCCTGGGCGAGGAGGTCCGGCTGGGGCCGGGGTGCCTCTACATCTACTTCCCGCAGGGCCTGGGGGCCTCGAAGCTCGACAACGGCGTCATCGAGCGGCGGCTGAAGGTCGGCGGTACGGTGCGTAACTGGAACACGGTGGGCAAGCTGGTGGCCCTGTTGACCTGAGCGCCCTGGCATCGGGGACCATGCACGGTTGCATCGAAGCAGACCGAAATGTCGGCTAGACGACTGAATTTGCGGCCTTTCGACGCGTCTCGGCCCCTCTCCATTAACTTCGCGTCATCAGATGCCGGGGCAGTGTGCCCGCGAACGGCGGCGATCCGCCCGCAGCCGCGGAGGGACATCCTTGAGCTTGAAGAAGACGGCTGAAGGGTCGATGTCCGAGTTCCTGGCCGACAACAGCGGGGACGTGATCGTTCGCGTCAATGCGGCCGGTCGTGTGACCTATATCTCGCCTTCGATCTCGCTCTACGGATACACGCCGGCGGAGCTGCTGGGCAGCACCGGCATCGACCTGATCCATCCCGAGGACCGAGCGAGCTACACACGCAACGGCGAGCTTCTGCAGAGGGGACGCATCCCGCCCGCAGCGACGCGACAGCATCGCTTTCGCAAGGCTGACGGGACGTGGGTCTGGATGGAGGGAAACCCCCAGCTCATCCGCGACGGCGAGGGCCGCGTCATCGAGTGGATGAACGCTTTTCGGGACATCACCGAGCGCCGAAAGACCGAGGCGGACGCGCTCGCGAACGCAAATCTGTTCGAGACGGCGTTCGAATACGCGGCCATCGGCAAAGCCCTGGTCGGACTCGACGGGCGGTTCCTGCGGGTCAACGAGAGCTTCTGCCGGATCGTGGGCCTGCCGGCCGCCGTGCTGGTGAACCTGGACTTCCAGACCATCACCCACCCGGAGGACCTTGAAGCCGATCTGCATCTGCTCAGGCAGCTCACCGCCGGGGCAATCGAGAGCTACCGGTTGGACAAGCGCTACGTCCATGCCGAGGGACATGTCGTCTGGGTTCACTTGGCCGTCTCGATGGTCTGCAACCCCGACGGAACGCCCCGGCATTTCGTCGCCCAGGTCCAGGACCAGAGCGAGCAACGCGAGGCCGAGGCGGCGCTTACCGAGAGCGAGGCGCGCTATCGGCTGATCGCCGAGAACACCTCCGACATGATCGTGATGTCCGACGTGACCGGCCGGATCACCTACGTGAGCTGCGCGATTCGCCGCGCAGGCTGGGAGCCCGAAGAGTTCGTGGGCACGCATTCGATGGACAACGTCCACCCCGACGATGTGCACGAGGTGTCTCGCGTCTTCGGCCGCATGCTGCGCGGGGAGCCATCCAAGCGGGTGCGCTGGCGCGGCCGCGATGGGATGAGCGGCGAGTGGCAGTGGTACGAATCCAACCCGAGCCTGCTGACGGATCCCCAGAGCGGCGAGCCGACCGGTTTCCTGGACGTGGTGCGCGATGTGGGCCTGCAGGTGGAGCAGGAGACGGCCCTCGCCGCCGCGCGCGCCGCAGCCGAGGCGGCCGTCGAGGTGAAGTCGCAGTTCCTGGCCAACATGAGCCACGAGATCCGCACCCCGCTGACCGCCGTCGTGGGCTTCACCGGCCTCCTGAAGGAGGACCCGTCCCTGTCGGGTGCTGCGGCCGGCTATGTCGCCAAGATCTCGGCCGCGGGCAACGCGCTGCTGGCCATCGTCAACGACATCCTGGACTTCTCGAAGCTGGAGGCCGGGCGGATCGAGATCCGCGCGCGGCCCACGGACGTGGTCGAGGTCTGCCGTGAGACCCTCGGGGTGTTCTCGCCCCAGGCCGACGCCAAGGGGCTGTCGCTGCAGTTTGCCGCAGATCCGTCGTTGCTGCGGCGCATGTCGATGATCGATTCCGAGCGGCTGCGGCAGATGCTGGTCAACCTCCTGGGCAATGCCGTGAAGTTCACCGAGACCGGCGCCGTCGGCGTGCGCGTGCTGTCTGCGGCTGACCCGGATCAGGTGGTGATCGAGGTCACCGACACAGGACCGGGCGTGGATCCCGAGGCCCAGACGCTGCTGTTCCAGCGGTTCACCCAGATCGACGGTTCGATGACGCGCCGCCATGGAGGCGCCGGCCTGGGGCTGGCGATCTGCAAGGGCCTGTCGGAGGCCATGGGCGGATCGATCGGCGTCGACAGCCAGGTCGGCGAAGGCTCGACCTTCCGGCTGGTGCTGCCGATACCTCCGGCCGACCTGCCGCAGACGGACGACGCGGCGGGCGAGATCGCCGCCATCGATGGCACGCGGGTGTTCGTGGTCGACGACAACCCGGTCAACCGCGAGCTGGCGCGCAAGGTCCTGGAAGCGGCGGGCGCCGACGTCACCGAGGCCAGCGGCGGCCTGGAGGCCCTGGAGCGTCTCTCGCTGTTCCCGGTGGACGTGGTGCTGATGGACCTGCGGATGCCCGGGATGGACGGACGCAGGACGGTCGCGCGCCTGCGCAAGGCGCCGGGGCCGAACCAGGACATCCCGGTGCTGGCCTTCACCGCGGATGCCGAAGTGGTGGACGCCGGCGACCTCGACGCCTTCGACGGGATGGTCAAGAAGCCGATCTCACCGCTCGACATGTACGCCACCATCGCCCGCGCCACCCAGTGGGGCGCCCTCGACACCCAGGAAGACATCGATGCCCTCGCTATCTGAAGTCCGACAGCGCCGGGTCCTGGTCGTCGACGACGATCCGTTCCTGCTGGAACTGATCATGACCCGGCTGGTCATTGCCGAATACAACGTGCGCGGCGCCCGCGATGGGCGCGAGGCGCTGCAGCGCCTCGCCGACTTTCGGCCGGAGGCCATGGTGCTGGACATCAACATGCCGGTCCTCGACGGCTTCGGGGTGCTGGCGTCGATGAAGGCCCAGGGGCTGACGGACCGCACGCTGACCATGGTGCTGACGGCCCGCAACGCTGCCGAAGACGTGAGCAAGGCCATCCAACTGGGCGCCAAGGACTATCTGTCCAAGCCGTTCAAGGACGACGCCCTGCTGCAACGTGTCGGCCGCCTGTTCGCCCGGGCCGCCCGCGCCGCCTGACGCAACCGCTGGTCCGGCCGTGCAGGCCGAACTGCGGAGCTAGCCCAACGCTTCACGCATGGAGGCGGCCTGCTGTTCGGGGGTCTCTGCCCCTAGGCTGGCCTCGAAGTCCTGGAGCACGTCCATAAGTTGCACGACATTCGCGGCCAGTGGCTTGCCCCGTGGGAACTGGTAGCGCCAGTACGTGGCGATGTGGCTGACGAGGCCGCAGCCTTCGCCGAGCGACAGGAACATCTCCGGCGATTTCAGCAGGAAGTCGCGGAAGGCTACTGCGTTGCCCTCGGTGGTGAGTTGGGCGAACACCTCGTCGTAGATGTTGAGATGGTTCATCACCACCTTGACCTGCCGCTCCATCTTCTGGCGCAGGCGGACCTTGGTGGCCTCCAGCTCAGCGGCGGTCTCCGAATCGACGGGGCCGATCACGCGCACGCGGCCAAGCTCGCCGAACACGTCGCGCAAGTTTCCCCACAGGCTGTTGAGGACCCACTTGTAGTAGAGGAAGCCCTTCCAGGCGAAGATGCCTTCCTTGTAGTTCTCCTTCTCCAGCCGCAGCGTCAGGCGCAGCGGCTCCAGCCGGTCGTCGGTGCGGGCCGACAGTAGGGCCTCCACTAGGCGCGAGGTGTTTTCCTCCATGCCCGGCGCGTCGCGGTACGCAAGCTCGATCAGCTTGGCGATCTCGGAGCCGACGAAGCGCTGCATTCGCGCCAAGTCCGGGGCGGAAATCTCGAAGTGGCTGGGGCTGATATCGAACCCGCGCCGCTTCATGTGCTCGCGCAGCAGGAACGGGTCGAGCGAGGGCAGTTCGTCGATGGCCTCGAGCACGGCGATGTCGCGCGGCAGGTCGGGCGCCTCGCCGCGCAGTTCCTCGAAGGCGTCCAGCCAGCCGCGCTCCGACACGAAGACAGAGCGGCCACCCAGGCCGAGATCCGAGCGCTCGAATGGGATGATCAGCTTGATGGCGGTGTAACGCAGGCGATCGAAGGACTCGCGCTCTTGGTCACGTAGCCGGTGGCGGACGATCACCGCGCCGTTCAGGGTCGCGGCGATGAAGAAGGGGTTCTTCTCGTGTTCAGGATTCCCGGCGTTGCGGATGGCGAGGGCCGCCAGATTCAGGACGCGGCTTGTCGAGGCGGTCTTTTCGAGACCGCGCAGACTGCGGAACGTCCGATCCGACGCCTTGCCCACTCCACGCTCCGGGACGCTTGGCGGAGAGGAATCCCTCCACGCGCATCAACTCTAACGGACACCAAGTAACCGGAGCCTAAATCTTCCGATTCTCTATCCAGGCGCATTAAGCCTGCGGAAGCCCAGCCAGCGCCTACCTATTTTGGGTGTCCCGATCGGCGAGGCATCCATACGCGGTAAGCCGACGAACGTTGTGCGGCCATTCCGGGCGATCCGACGCTTGCCTTGGACCCGGTTCGCGAACACGTTGCCGCTTGGGCGTGGCGGGGCTGGGGCGTATGCGGGCGGGGGTGTTGCTGGCCGTGATCGGAGCGGCTGGACTGGCGGGGACGCCGGGGCTCTCTCAGCCCCTGCCGTCCTTCCCCAGCTCGCTTGATCGGGAGCCGCTGCTGGCATGGCTGCGCCGCGAAACGGACATCCAAGCCGAGCGCGTAGTGGCGGTGACTCCTCAGGCGGTCACCTCGGTGGTCTCGACCTTCCCCGCCGCCGGCGGTCAGGGGCCGCGGGTCGTGCTCCGGGCCGAGGCCTTAAGCGGCGAAACCTATGCGCGGACGGGGGCGCTATCCTGGCACGTGTCGCTGAACGCCGACTGTCGCGACCGCCGCGTGCGGATGGGCGAAACCACGGGCTATCCGCAGCGCAACCTGTTGGGCGAGCGGCGGGTCCTGCGGGCGGCTGAGACCGAGTGGCGGGCGCCGGGGCCAGGCACAGCGCTCGACAACGCCTGGCGCGCCGCCTGCGAGCCCCATTTCCAGGGGCCGTTCGCGTCGGCCAATGTCACGCTGGCGCAGAACGAGGTGGCGGCCCCCGCGCCGCCGGAGCCGCCGCCGGCGGCCCCCACGTCCGTACCGAATGCGCCAGCGCCGGAAGCCAGGGGCGCCCCAGTGGCTGATCCTCCTCGCCGGGCCGCTGCACAGAAGGCGGCGTCCGGCGGCGCCGTAACCGTCCAGATCGGCGCCTTTCCTGACGTGGCGTCGGCGCAGGCGGCCCTGGCGCGGCTGGGCGACGAGCGGCCGCACGCGATCGAGGCCGCCGTGGTGGGTGGGCGGACCTGGCGCCGCGCCGTGGTGGGCGGCTTCGAGTCGGTGGAGGCGGGCGAGCGCTACTGCGTCCAGCGCAAGGCCCAGGGCGGGTCCTGCTTCGTGCGCGTGCGCGCCCGCTGAGCCGGCAGGCGCTGCGGGGTGGAGCACCCGTTTCGCGGGAACGCTACTCGCCTATAGGCCGTGAAATCGCCACAGCGGCGCCGTTGACTCAGCGCTGCGGGCTGCGGTCAATGCCTCCCAGGGACGCGGATGCTGAGTACCTTGAGACATGCGCTGACGAGTCCGGTTACGGGGCCGATTGCGACGGCCGCCGCTGTGGCGCTGGCGATCGCGCTGGGCGTGAGCGCCGCCGGTTGGCGGGCGCAGCGGGCGGAATACGAGGCGCGAATCGCCGAGCTGAATCAAGCGGCCGAACGCAGCCAGACGACCTTGCGCACCCAACTCGCCTCCTGTCATGCCGCAGGTCAGGCGCGCCAGATCGCGGCGACCGCCGCCGAGGGCCGCGCGCCTGACGGCGCTACGCGCCTGCTGGAGCAGCGGCCCGAAGGGATCGACGCGTGTGCGCGCATGGAGAGCGCGGACCGAGCCGTGCTGTCGAACCTCAAGCGATGAGCGGAAAACTGGCGCCACTGCTGGCCGTGGTGGCGACGCTGGCTCTTGGCGGCTGCCAGACGCTGTGGCGCAAGAAGCCGCCGCCCGCGCCAGCGCCGGCCCCGCCGCCCGCGCCGCTGGTCATCATCCGGCCCGCGCCACCACCGCCTCCGCCGCCGCCACCGCCGCCACCGAAGGCCTGCGTGCCCAGGACGCTGGCGCCGCCGCCGCGCTACCCCGACACCGACGCGGCGCTGCGCGCCGCCGGCGGTGCGGCCGACCGCTACCAGTTGCTGGCCGCGGGTCGGATCCTGCGCCAGCGGCGGCTGGACGAGCTGGAGCGGGTGATCGCCGGCTGCCGATGATGGACTAGAAGCGGTACTGCAACTCCAGCCCGTAGGTGCGCGGCGGAGTGATCGGATAGCTGCTCGTCAGACCTGCCGCGGAGATGCCGGCCACGTTGCCTGCCGCCACCGGGAGGGCGCCGGAACGCTGGAAGGCCCCGCGCGAAGCGGTGGCCCCACCCTCGTAGCCCAGGGTGTCGAACAGGTTCCGCACGAAGAGGATCGCGGTGTACCGATCGTCCGCATCCCGCCAAATCAGCCGGGCGTCGACCTGATCCCAGGCCGGCGATTTGTTGTAGCCACGGGTGAACAGCGAGCCATACTGAGTGTCGCGCCAGATGTAGCTGGCCGACACCGTGAGGACGCCCGGTCCCAGGTCGTCAAAGGTGTAGAGGCCATTCAGAGCCACCTTGTGCCTGGGCGAGTTCGGCAACCGATCGCCCTTCAGATCCTGCGCCCGCTGCACCGAGCGGGTGTTGATGTCGCACAGCGGGTCGAGGGTGGGATTGGCGGCCGTCGGCGCGCCTGCGCCCGAGCAGAACCGGTAAGGCGTCAGGGGGCTGGCGCCCGGGTTCAGCGCGGTCGGATCGTCGGGGTCGACGATGCCGGAGAGCTTCCTGATCGTGGCGTGCAGGTACGAGTAGGTGGCGATGATCCGCAGGTTGTCGACCGGCGCCCACACGCCTTCGAACTCGAGGCCGTAATTCTCGGCCTTCGGGACGTTGATGAAGCGTGATTCCGACACCGCCAAAGCGCCCGAGGTGTTGGCCACGGTCAGCGGCGCCTGCAGATTGCGATAGTCATAGTAGAAGACCGCAACGTTGGCCTGCAGGGTCGGCCACGTCTTCTTCAGGCCGATCTCGAAGGCGTCGGTCTCCTCCTTGCCGGTCAGCGGAAAGGCGCCGAGCGTGGTGTCGATGCCGACCCGGAAGCCGCCAGCCTTGTAGCCGCGCGAATAGCGGCCATAGACCATGGTGTCCCGGTCCGGCTCCCATTGCAGCCCCGCGGTGCCGGTCACCGCATCCCAGGATGCGTCGTAGGTGCGGGTGGCGAAGCCGAGCGAGTCAATCGTCGCAGGTCCCTTCGTGCCGGCCGGTGCGCCGGGCGCAATGACGGAGCCCGTGACGTCAACAGCCGGCGTGAAGGACCCCAGGCCCTCCGGGATGGCGCCTCCGAGACAGGCGGCGACGGCGAAGCACACCACCCGGACCGACTCGGTTCCGAACTTGTGGTCGTCCGAGTAGCGCAGGCCGAGCGTGGTCTTGAAGCCATCGGCGAACTCCCAGTCGACCTGGCCGAACGCGGCGTAGGAGCGGGCTTCCAGCTCAGGCCGGTTGTCGAACGCCCGGCGGTTCGGATTCAGCGGGCCGCCCACGGGTGTGGCCAACTGGGCCTGGTCCGGCAGCGTGGTGTAGACCGGCTGGCTATAGTGCTCGTAGTAGCTGTAGCCGCCGATCAACCACTGCAAGGGCCCCTTGTGGGTCGAGGCGATGTTCACCTCGTGGCTGAACCAGTGCTTGTCCTCGCGATAGGTCGAGATGTACCGCGGGAAGACCTGGAGGGGGCCGCAGGTCGGCGTGACCACGCAGGGTGTCGCGGCCGGGCTGAGGAAGCCCGGGATGATCGGCAGGGTGTACGCGGACACGGCCGTGCCGTCCTGGTCAGCCGTGCGGGTGAGGCGGTAGGTCGTACCGCCGCCGATGTACTTCACGTCCACCGCGTCGAAGTGATAGGCCCATTGCGTGGCTAAGATGTAGGTGCGGTCGAGCTTGACGCGGCCTTCGGTGTCGGCCGCGAACTTGCGAGGATCGGTCGTCGCCGGGTTCGACAGCACCCCGTTGTTGTTCACATTGGTCGCGCGGCCCGAGTAGCCGTAGACCGCGTTGATGTTCGGGACCCCGTACTGCGACTGCCCATTGTAGGGACCTGGGCCCCAGGTGGTGCGGGCGCCTGGCCCGCCGCCGTCATTGTCCCAATGCAGGGTCGCCACCTTGAGCCAGCCCTCGAGTCGCTCGCCGATGTCGAACTCAAGCTGGACCTCCCCGAACACCTGGTCGATGACGCCGCCTTCGTCGGTCAGGCCGGCCACCACGTTGTCGAAGTAGCCCTCGCGCTGCTTCTCCCAACTGCCGGCGACGCGGAAGCGCAGGCCTTCGGTCAGCGGGCCCGAGACGGCGGCCTCGAGCAGTGTCCGTTCATAGTTCGCGGCCGTGCCGCGGACCTCGGCGTAGAGGTCATTGGTGGGGCGCCTAGAGATCACGTTGATCGCGCCGCCGATCGAATTGCGGCCATAGAGCGTCCCCTGCGGCCCGCGCAGGACTTCCACCCGGTCGACGAAGATCGGCGTCTTGCCGGCCTCGACGGTGGAGGAGGTGTAGACCCCGTCGGAATAGGTCGCGACGCCGGGATCCGCGGCCTGGACGTTGGTCAGGCGGCCGACGCCGCGCAGGCTGATACGGTCCAGGCCGCTGGAATACTGCAGGCCCGGCGTGAAATTGGTCATGTCCTGGACGCTGGTGATACCGACCAGGTCGCGCTGCTGGGAGGTGAAGGCCGAGATGGCCACCGGAACATCCTGCAGCGACTGCTCGCGCCGTTCGGCGGTGACCACGAGTTCCTCGATCTGGTTGGGCGCGTCCTGCCCGTATGCCGCGCCGGAGAAGGCCGTTACGGCGCCGGCGCAACCCCACAGGAGCCAGCCTCTACGCGAATACATCGGGGACTCTCTCTCAGGCAGGTGGCTCGAACTCGCGCCGCCCCCTCGACACAGGTGTGCGGCGGCAGCGCCGGGCTCACTACGTCTTAGACGTGAAAAGAATGCGAATTCGCTCATCTCTAGATTGAGATAGCGTTGTTCGGCACGCGCGCCGGGGCGTGCAGCAACTGTGAACCGCGCCTGACGTTATGGCTCCGAGGGCGTTCAGACCCGATCAGGCAGTCTGACAGGGCTAAGTGAACCGCAAGGCTCGATGACATGACACCGCTTGCCCTCAGGACCCGGCTGTTCGCGGCCGCCGCCATCTCGATGGCCCTCGCCGCCTGCAACGAGGACAAGGCCCCTGCGGCCGCACCCCTGCCGGTGACGGACGCCGCCGCCGTCCTGCCTTACGCGCCGCCGGCGCCGGTGAACCGCTACGAGCCCGACCAGGGCTATCGGTGGGCGGAGCGGGCCTATGGCGTTCAGCGCGCCGTCTATGACACGCCGCCGGACTACGCGTTCGCCTATGGCGACGAGGAGCCGCTGGCTTGGGAGGCGGCCGACGAATGGTCGGTCTACGCCGAACCGTGGGACGACGGGCACCGCTACTATTACTACGAGCGTGGCAGCGACTATCCCTACTTCGTGCAGGATACCGAGTACGGCTATGGCTATGACCGGGGCGGCATGTTGGTCGTGGTGGTGGATGCCCTGGGCCGCTACCTGGCGCTCGAGGATTTCCGCCGCGTGGCGCCGAGGGCGGGTCGCTACTATGCCCATGGCCGCGATCTGCGCAGAGCCGGCCTGAACGCCCGGCGTGTGCGCGTGGACGAGCGGGTCTGGACCCAGCAGGCGCCGCGGGTCAGCCGCAGCTCTGACCGCTGGCTGAGTGCGGCCCGTGAGGACAGCGACTGGCGCCGCTGGCGCGAGGCCGATCGCGGGCGCGAACTGGACCGTTTCACCGCCGAGCAGTCGCGCCGCGCGGAAGGCCGGCGGGTGCGGACCGAGGACCCTCAGCGGTCGGCCGAGCGGCGCGAGCCGGACCGTTCACGCGGCGAGCGGGCCCAGTCGCAAGCCATCGAGCAGGCCCGCAGTGCTGCGGCGCGAGAGGCCGACGCTCAGCGACGAGCGGAGCGCACCCAAGCGGATCGCCGGGGTCAAGCGCAGGCGCCGGCGGCGCAACAGCACCGCGATGCCCGCAAGTCCGAACAAGCACAGCGCGCCCGGCAGGAACCGGCTGACCGCAAGCGCCGGGAAGAGCGCGCCCAAGAGGCCACCGCACACAGCGCTCAGGTCGCGGCGGAGCAACGCCGATGCG
>NZ_CADEGK010000045.1 GCF_902826855.1 uncultured Phenylobacterium sp.
GGGGGGCGGTCGCGGTGGAAGGGCGCGAATCCGGCCCGCCCGTGACGATGGCGCCTGGCGTGTCGCAGGGAACGACGTAGTAGGCGATCCGCTGCGGAGCCTGCGGATAGGTCGCGCAGGCGCCCAGCATTCCAGTCGCGATCACCAAGGTCGCGCCGGAACGGATAGGCGACGCCATGATGATTGCACTCCCGATTACACAGCCGGATCATGCGCCCGTTAGATGGAGACACCTATAACTTTGCTCGGGGACAGAGCCTGGGCATGCGTAAACTTCTGGTTTCGCAGATTTTCAGGCCTCGAGCCCTGAGGGGTTATTTGGCTGCGTGACTCCGCGCGAAGCTTCTCAGCTCGCCTCCAGGCTGCTGCAGGAGAATTTCGACGGGTCGTCCGCTCCCTTCCGCCGCCGCGGCGAACCTGAGCGCCGCCTCTTCCGCGTCGACCCGGTAGGGAAAGTCTCCCACCGAACCCCCGTCGGAGATCACACGCCAGCCGTCGCCGATGCGGAGGATGGCGATCGAGATCGAGACAGCCGGTTCCATAACGCGTCCGTTGACGAGCGATGAGGCGGACGGTCGCAAGACCTCTGCCGAGCCGCTGTGACCTGCCCACGGTGCGATTGAGGACCGTCCGGGGCGGCAGAGCCGATCCTACCGGCAGCCGGATGTGTTGTCCTGCATTGTAGCGGGCTCTTCGGACGGCGACTGCGAATCTCCGCACTGGCTCACGGCGCGGCTCTCGACGCGAGCGGCGCGTTCGGCCGGGCTTGCGCCGCAGGAACATTGGCAATGACGTTTGCCTCGTTGCCCGGCTGGCCGCCGGGAATCAATTCATAGAAGCCGCTCAATCGCAGCTTCACCACGATAGGGTTTTCGCTCGAGTTGGAAAACTGCCATCCCTCGATGCCGTCGAACGGCGCCGTGATGGCGCCCTGCTGCTTGAGGCCAAACGCCTGCTTGTAGCTGGCGACCGACATGGTCTCGCCGGGCTTCGGAGTGGTGTGGCCGTGCTGGTCGAAGTGGACGTCGCGCGGCTCACTCGTGCCGGCGACCTGCCACGCAAAGGTCAACGTCGCCCCCTTCTTCATCCGCACCTTGTACTCAAGCTCGGAGTTCTCGGCGCCGGTCAGGAAGCCGCCGAGCGGAACCTCCACCACGTCCTGACGGTAGGGCACATCGTACTCGCGCGCGTAGGCCACGGAACCCGCGCGCGTGCCGACGGTCTTCTCTTCAGGGGCCCATAGCCGGACGATGCCCGTGAGCTTCCCGACCCCGAGTGGGTCGACGTTGTACTCCGCGGGCAAGATCCCACCGCAGACGATGAGTATGGCCGCAACCACCGCTCCAACCGTCCCGAGGAGGAGGCGGCCGCGCGGCATCGGGCGGGTCGGTTGCAGATTTGCCGTCATGCGACTGGTCCCCCGAAGATGAAGTCGGCGACCTGCTGACCGCACAGAACAAAGCCGGCCAGCATGAGCAGCAGGTTGGCGGCGGCCGCAAGTGGTTCGAACGTCCTTGTGCGCCGCCAGAGGGTCATGGCCACAAGGATCAGCGAGAGGGCGACGAGCTGGCCAAGCTCCACGCCGACATTGAACGAAACAAGGTTTGTCAGCAGCCCTTCCCGGTTGAGCTTCAGCGCCTGGAGCTTGGTGGCCAGTCCGAAGCCATGGATGAGCCCGAACCCGAGCACCGCGGCCTTCGCGTTCGGCTGCACCCCAAACAGCGACTGGAAACCTGCGAGATTGTCGAACGCCTTGTAGGCGACGGACAGCCCGATCACCGCGTCGACCAGACGGCTGTCGATGTGCAGGCCGAAGTAGACACCGGCGAGGAGGGTGATCGAATGGCCGAGGGAGAAGAGGCTTACGTAGAGCGCGATCTGGCGCAGCCGAAAGAGGAAGAAGATAACGCCCACCAGGAACAGGAGGTGGTCGTAACCCGTCACCATGTGTTTGGCGCCGAGGTAGAGGAAAGGAAAGGGGTCGGGTCCACGCGTGGCCGCGACGAAGGCGGCGTCGGAGCCGCCGATCGCGTGCGCGGCGGCGGGCCCGGCCAGACAGACCGTGAGCCCCACGGCGAGAAGCGCCCCCTGATGTTTTCTCAATCTGCCGGGCCCCTGCACCACCTCTGCATACCGAAAGTTGGGGGTTTGCACAGCGTGTCTTCCGTCGAGATGTTCATCCGCTTGCCCTTCCCCTGTTGCGAGGCGGTTGGCGTTCCGCCATGCGTTCGGAGGCAAAGGCGGAGTGCGTTGCACTACGCCACGAGGCTGCCGCGACGTGCTAGTCTGCCCGCCATCGTGCTGGTTGTAGGCCGAGTTGAGCGCCGTGAGATCGAACATCCTCCTTGCCGTGTGTCTGGTTAGCGCGCTTGGCGTGCCTGCCGAGGCCGCGGAGCGCAGCCTGCTGCCCGTCGGGGCGACGAAGGACGGCCGGCTGCTGATCGATCTCGCCAGTCAGCATGACCATCATGGCCACGGCTACCAGCGCGTCTTCATTTCCCGGGAACTCGCGTCCACGCGGCTCGAGGATGGACGCAGCGTCGCGAAGCTTGAGGAGACGTGGGACTGGGACTGCGAGCGTGACCGTTACGAGATCGTGGAACGAATCCTGCGCGCGGACACCGGCGAGTACATCCGGCGTGAGCGGACCCCGCCGGCTTGGCGCAGCGTTTCGTCGCACGGCGCGGAGCGCAATGCCTTGGAGTTCGTCTGCAAGAAAATCCGGCCGGAGCCTCCGCAGGCGCCCATGTCCCGTCGACCGCCAGCTCGGCGATCAGAAGCCGTCGTGGTGGAAATGCTTCCACAGACCGGACGCTAGCGGTCCGTCGAACCAAACGCCCTAGGCTCCGACTATGACCGCTAACTCGGACGGCAAGGTTGTTCGCCTAAGGATCGCGGGACGTTAAGCCGCCGATCGACGGCGAACGAGCGCGTAGGGGACAGCCCCGGCCAGGATGGCGATCACAAACGTCAGGTAAACCTTCCACTCATATTGCGCTGCAAGAAGCAGGGATGTCGCAACGCCAAGTCCGGCCGTAATGGGAAAGCGCCCGATCGAGGGAACCTTGAACGGACGTTTCAGATCCGGCTTGGTATAGCGCAGGATGATGACGGCAGCGTTCACGCTGGCGAACACCAGGGTGACGCCAAGCGAGGAGAGGCTGGCGACGAACTTCACCTCGCCCAGGATGGCGAAGATGCACGCCGCGGCCAACATGACGCAGGCGCCGATCCACGGGCTCTTGCTCTTGCCGAGCGTGCGCTGCAGCGCCTTCGGGAGGTCGCCGGCTCGAGCCATGCCGAACAGCAGGCGGCTGCCGGAAATCGACGCATTGAGCACAGCGTTCGCGGTCGCGAGCAGGGCGGCCCCGGTGATGATCACCGCTGCCCATCGGCCGAGTTGGCCAGCCGCCGCGACGAGGGGAAAATCTGATGACGCGATGCTGCGCGGATCGACCAGGGCCAGGACGCCGAAGATCACCACGATATAGACCGCAGTCGTCACACAAAGGGCGACCATGAAGGCGCGCCAGATGTCGCGACCTGGATCCTTCGCCTCCTCCGAGAGCGTCGCCATGTGCTCGTAGCCGGAGTAGATAAAGAACACGATCGCCGCCCCTTGGAGCACCCCGCCCCAGTCCTGCGGCGGCGCAATCTTCGACGGCAGCTCCGCGCCCTTGAGGCTGAAGGCAAACACCGCGAACCCGATCAGGCAGAGAACCTGGATGGTCGTCAGCACGGCGCTTACAGAAGAGGCCTTGGTCACGCCCGCGATGTTGATCAGCGTGGCGACCGCCATCAGACCCAACGCGATCAGGACAGGGGGCATCGCGACAATGGTCTGCAGGTAGTTGCCGAAGGTCAGGCCGACCGTGGCGAAGGTGGCGGCGCCGTGAACAGCAATGAACAGTCCAACGGCAAAAGCGACGGCTGGCGCCTTCGGCAGCGCTTGGCGCAGGAAGCTGTGCTCGGCCCCGGCGCTGGGCATTGCCGAGGCGAGCTCCGCGTAGGAAAGGCCCGAAAAGGCGGAGATCACGGCGGCAACCACAAAACTGACCCAGATAGCCTCGCCGGCGGCGCCCGCGGCCGGGCCAATCACCGCATAGATTCCGGCGCCGATAATCGTGCCGATGCCGTACAAGGACAGCCGACCAAACCCGAGCGTTTTCGCCAGTCCGCCGCTTTGGCTCGTCGTCGCTGTCATGGCCACTCTCACGGCGAAGGTTGCATCTCAAACGCCGCGTAGCGGTATTCGATGCGAAGGGGAGGCGCCTTGACGCGTTTGGCTCCCACCCCGAGGTTGGGCGCAATGCGAACTGCCGGCGGGACCGATGACATACTGCCTAGGAATTCTCTTGCGCGGCGGGTTGGTGCTCGCGTCGGACTCGCGATCGAACGCGGGCGTCGATCAGGTGACGCAGGTGCGCAAGCTGGCCTTTCTCCCGACTGCGGCCGGATGCGCGGTTGCGATCATGTCGTCAGGGAATCTGGCGACCACCCAGGCTGTCGTCAGCACGTTGCGGGAAATGGCGGGCTCCGGCCAGCCTGGCCTCGATCTCTCGGCGGCAAAGACCCTGTTCGAGGTGGCGGGCATCGTCGGCGCGGTCTTGCGGGCGGTGATCGATCGCGATGGTCGCTTTGTGGCCCCCTATGGCGACGCCGCAGCCGGCTTCCTGGTGGGCGGTCAGATGGCCGGCGAGGCTCCGCGCCTCTTCCAGATCTATGCCGCTGGAAATGTGATCGAGGCGACTGACCGGGCGCCCTTCTTGCAACTGGGCGAAACGAAGTATGGCAAGCCGATCCTCGTGCGGGCCCTGACGATTGAGACCAGCTTGGAGGAAGCGGCCAAGCTGGCCCTGCTGTCGTTCGATGCGACTCTACGCAGCAACGTCTCCGTGGGAATGCCGATAGACCTTCTGAGCTACGTGACCGACAGTTTCAGCAGTGAAGACGTCAAGACGATTGAGGTGCACGATCCCTACTGGATGGCGCTTCGGGAAGCCTATGGCGCTGGCTTGGAAGAACTGATCGACCGGCTTCCTACGCCTTGAATGCGAGTGACGACAGCAGCAGCCGTCTGTCCTCGAACGGTACCGAACCAGTGTGCCAGAATTGACGCAGGGTTGGTCGCGCTACCAAAAATTCGCGTCGGCTGTGGCCGCTGTCGCCAAGTCCACTGAGTCTAGCCGTCCTAGTCTGCACTCGATCGGTGACGATGACCGCCGTAGCCGACGACGCCAATACGCTCCAACGTCACCAAACCGGTGTCGTCGGAGATCTCGAGGGTGTCGTGGAAGGCGCGGAGTGCGGATTCGCGGTCGGTCACTTCGACAACGACGTGCCGGCCAGGCTCCAAGTCCACCGCCTTGGCCCCATGCACGATCGCCGCCGGGCCGAATGCATCGAGCACCTGCAGCACCGCGGCGTTCGAGAGGCCCATGGCGCGAGCCCGGTCGATCAGAATTTTCCAGTACGGCAGGCCGTCGCGCGTCGCCGTGATGTCCGTGTACACGCGAAGCAGATGGAGGGGGTCCGGACTCATGCCGTCTCTCGGATGCGGGTGTGGCGGGCCCGCAGGACCGCTCGTTGGATCTCTAGATGAACAGGAACGCGACGGCCGCAAGAGCTATAACCGCACCAACGCCGACGGCCCCGAGTGCGGCGCCGCTGGGGAGGAGCCCATGCCGTCGGTTGAACAGGGTCAGGAAAGCGGTCGCCGGAAGCGCCACTGTTGCAGCGGTCACCATTCCCGGCGAGTAGTCCCCGAAGATCGCCGAAGCGCTCAGATGGAACAGCGCGTTGAACGCAAATTGCCATTGGAAGGCGTAGGCCATGAACCGCCAACCCCAGGGGCTGTCAGGGTCCTGTGCGCGGTAGGACGTCCATAGGACGACCCCGATCAAAGGAATGTGGATGGCCGCGAATTCCAGCAGGCCCATGGCGCCGAAGTGCGTGCTGACCCACGCCGGGAAGTCCGGGAGTTCCTCGAGCGTGTGCAGAAGGAAGGTCCCGCTCGGGAGCCAGAAGACTGCAAGTATCGAGGCGTTCGGCGCGGCGCCTTGAACTTTTGTTTGGGTCATCTTCGCACCTGCGAGCCACAATGACACGCTTTATGGATCCTCCAGCCCCTAGAGGAGCAAGCGCCGAACACGACGCCTGTTCGATCGAGCACCGTCGAGGCAGTTAGGCTACGATGGCTTCACGGTCGGCGAGGTGGGGCGAGTGGTGGCAGGGCGACAGCGGAGCAAGTCATCGGGGGCTGATGGCGAGACGGTCGCGATTATCGCTGAAGGTATCGGCGTCGTCGGCAGCACTGAGAAGGGCGACCATGTCGGGCTGGAGTTGCTCCTGGCAGCCGGCGACAAGGTGAGTGTTCTCTTTCCCTCCACTCACTTTCAGAAGCTGATGGCCGCCCTGATG
This sequence comes from uncultured Phenylobacterium sp., assembly GCF_902826855.1. GTDB lineage: Bacteria > Pseudomonadota > Alphaproteobacteria > Caulobacterales > Caulobacteraceae > Phenylobacterium. The sequence goes on from NZ_CADEGK010000045.1 coordinate 6,421, forward strand.
GCCGCCGGGAGCGCGGCCCACCGTAACCAGCTGGCGTGGCTAGGCTCCGAGCAGGCCGCGGCTTCCCACGCCGGCGCCCAGCCGTTCGTTCCGACCTCGTGGTCCATCGGCAGAGCCAGTACGCGCGAAGGGATCGACGTGCTGATGGTCCGGTTTGAAAAGGATCAGACACCCGTCCTTGATCTGGCGTTCACCGCCGAGGCGGCGGAGCAACTGGTCCTGGACATATCAAAGGAACTGTCCCGAGGCGCGCCAGGGAAATCGCCGTTGCAGTAGAGCGCCGTCCGCGCCTTGTTCCGGCGGGACATCAGATGGAAGGAGCGTGGCGATGACAAAGACCACGGCGCGCCGGGAGGCTTACGACCGTGAAGCCATCCTTGCGAGGATCGCCTTCGCCAGAGGTGATTTGGCGGAAGCCTTCTATCGGCTTGAACGCGCTCATATCCTTGGCCAGCCATGGGCCGGGGCGCATTCCTGGACGCACTGGATGATGTTGCGCATCGGATGGCGCCGACGCGATGCGCGTGAGATCCGCGGTCAGATTCTTCGCCTTGCTGCAGGAGGCCTGCTGTCGTGGATGGATCGGCTCCCCGTGGGGAACACTGGCGGCGCCGACGTACCGCCAACGAAGCCGCTGCCTCTGCCCAGCGATCTCGTGCTGCTCTGTGAGGGACCTGGCGCGCTAGGGGTCGGGCCGGCGACGCCCTCTTGAGTGAACCATGACAGCAGGCCAGACGGTTCCTCGACCGACACGATCGATGGCCGCCCAGAAGGCGGCCCTCGCCGAGGCGGAAGCGCGATGCGAGGCGCGAGGCCAGACCTGGACCGCACCGCGCCGACGGACTTACGAACTGCTCCTGGCGGCGGCTACGCCGCGAACGGCCTATGAGCTGATGGCCGCGCTCAAGCGCGGCGCTCGCTACGTGGGGCCGCCAACGGTCTACCGCGCCTTGGACTTCCTGGTCGCCATGGGCCTGGCGCATCGGGTCGAGAGCCGGAAAGCCTACGTGGCCTGCGCCGCGCCTGACGATCCGCACGCCGCGGCGTTCCTGATCTGCGACCGCTGCGGGCGGACGGAGGAGCTGTTGCGTCACCTGGACGACTGGGGCCTGGCTCCGGCGGGTTTTGTCGTGCGGTCCGTCATCCTCGAAATCCGCGGGGAGTGCCGGGCCTGTCGCTGAGAGCGAGAGGGGCCCGCTCCGTAAGGCGTCTGGCTAGCCGGAGTGGTCGTGCCGATGGTGCAGGTCCGGATAGTGCGGATGGGCATGGCGCAGTCGCCCATGCCGGTGGCGATGGGTGTGCGGTTCGCCGGACGGATCCCCCGGCCCGTGAACGTGCTGGTGGTGCGCGTCGTGGCGGTGCGGATGCTCGTGCGCCAGCGGTGAGTGTTCATGCGCGTGGTCGTGACGCTCGACCAAGTGGAGGTAGAGGCCCACCGCCATCAGCACCGCCGCGGCGGCCAGTCGCCAGGTGACCGGCTCGGGGAACAATAGCAGGGCCAGTAGCGCGCCGATGAAGGGCGCGGCCGAGAAGTAGGCGCCGGTCCGCGCCGTGCCCAGGAAGCGCAAGGCCAGGACGAAGAGCACCAGACTCACTCCATAGCCCAGGAACCCGACAAGGCCGGCGCCGGCGAGCAGCCCGGGGTCCGGGAGACGTGCGCCCGCGGACAGCGCCACCACAAGATTGACGACGCCCGCGACCAGCCCTTTCACCATGGCGATCTGCACCGGATCCGAGGCGCTTATCTTGCGGGTCAGGTTGTTGTCCACGCCCCAGGCCAGGCAGGCCCCGGCGATGAGCACCGACCCCGTGCCAAGGCCGCCCATGCCGGCGTCTCCCTGCCAGGAGAGCAGCACGGCCCCGGCCAGGATCGCGGCCGCCCCAAGCAGCAGCCGGCGGTCGACGTTTTCCCGGAAGACCATCCAGGCGATCGCCATGGTGGCCAGGCCCTCGAGGTTCAGCAGCAAGGCCGTGCTCGCCGCCGAGGTGGTTGCGAGGCCCAACATGAGCATCAGGGGACCCGCCACGCCGCCCGCCAGCACCACCAGCGCCATCCAGCCCCAGTCTGCGCGCGCCAGCGGGACCTCCTGCGAAGGGACGCCGACCACCTTGCGTCCATAGTGCAGGATCGCCAGGCCGAAGCCCGAGCCCAGGTAAAGCAGCGCCGCCAGCAGCCAGGGGCTAACCCCTTCGCCGAGCAGGGCCTTGGCCAGCGGCGTGCTCGCCCCAAAAAGCGCCGCCGATGCGATCGCCAGCGGCGCGCCGGGCCAGGCCAGGTAGCTTCTCAGTTGCGCCATCGGATCCTCGACGTTGAGGCGTTAGCCGGGCGCCGAGTGCGCCGGTCGGTCAAGGGACGCTGACGGGCGCCTTCGATGGACCAGGGCATAGAGCGCAGGCAGGACGAGGAGGGTCAGCAGCGTGGATGAGATAACCCCGCCGATGACCACCGTGGCGAGCGGTCGCTGCACCTCGGCCCCGGCGCCCACGTTGAAGGCCATCGGGACGAAACCGAGGCTGGCCACCAGCGCCGTCATCAGGACCGGCCGCAGCCGCGTGAGCGCACCCTCGCGGATCGCGTCGTCCAGGGACCGCCCTTCCGTGAGGAGGGTGCGGATGAAGCTGACCATCACCACCCCGTTCAGCACCGCCACGCCGGAGAGCGCGATGAAGCCGATGCCGGCCGAGATCGAGAGCGGGAGCCCTCGGAACATCAAGGCCGCGACGCCCCCGGTCAACGCCAACGGCACGCCCGAGAAGACGATGGCCGCGTCCTTCATCGATCGGAACAGCGCGTAGAGCAGTCCGAAGATCAGCAGCAGCGCTGCCGGCACGACCAGCTGCAGCCGCTTGGCCGCGGAGATCAGCTGTTCGAAGGTGCCGCCGTAGCTCACCCAGTAGCCGCTGGGGAGCTCCACCTCCGCGCCCACCTTCGTCTGCACCTCCTGGATGAACGAGCCGAGGTCGCGCCCGCGGACGTTGGCGGTCACGACCACCCGGCGCTTGCCGTTCTCGCGGCCGATCTGGTTGGGGCCGATCTCCACCTCGATCCGGGCGACGTCCGCGAGCGGTACGAAGGCCCGTGAGCCCGCCGCCGTCGCGGGGAGCGGGACGCGCAGGCGGCCGATCTCGTCGACGTTGCTGCGGATGGCCTCTGGCAGTCGGACGACCACGTCGAACCGCCGGTCCCCCTCGAAGATCTGCCCGGCCACAGCGCCGCCGAGCGAGGCCTGGACCACCTCCTGGACATCGTCCACGTTGAGGCCCAGGCGGGCCAGGGCGGCGCGGTCCGGGGTGATCTGCAGGACCGGCAGGCCGGTGATCTGCTCGACGCTGACGTCCTGGGCGCCCTCGATGCCGCCGACGACGGCCTCCACGGACTTGCCGATCTCCAGGAGCTGCTCCAGGTCGTCGCCGAACACCTTGACTGCGACGTCGGCCCGGACCCCGGACAGCAGTTCGTTGAAGCGCATCTGAATGGGCTGGGTGAACTCGTAGTTGTTGCCTGGAACCGCGGCCACGGCGGTCTGCAGTTCGGCCAGCAGCTTGGCGCGCGACTTGCGGGGGTCTGGCCAGTCTTTTCGGTCCTTCAGCATGATGAAGGTGTCGGCCACGGAGGGTGGCATGGGGTCCGTCGCCACCTCGGCGGTGCCCATCTTGGCGACGACGCGCTCGACCTCCGGGAACTGCTTGATGCGGGCCTCGAGCGCCGTCTGCATGCGGATCGCCTGGGTCAGGCTGGTGCCGGGGATCCGCAGGGCGTGCAGCGCGATATCCCCCTCGTCGAGGTTGGGCACGAACTCCGACCCCATGCGGCTGGCCGCGAAGCCGGCGACGAGCACGAGCCCGACCGCGGCGGCGACGAAGACCATCCGCAGGCGCAGCGCCAGGTCCAGGGCCGGCGCGTAGAGCCGCCGCGCGCAGCGCATGACGCGGCTCTCGGTCTCCTCCACCTTTCCGGTGACGAACAGGGCGACCGCGGCCGGGACGAAGGTCAGCGACAGGAGCATCGCTGCGGTCAGGGCGATGACCACGGTGATGGCCATCGGGTGGAACATCTTACCTTCCACGCCGGTGAGCGCGAAGATCGGCACGTAGACGAGCGTGATGATCAGGACGCCGAACAGGGACGGCCGGATCACCTCGTCCGTCGCGGTGGCGGTCAGGGCGAAGCGCTCGTCGCGGGTCAGCACGCGGCCGAGCCGTTGCTGGGCTTGCCCAAAGCGACGCAGGCAGTTCTCGACGATGATCACGGCGCCGTCGACGATCAGGCCGAAATCCAGGGCGCCCAGGCTCATGAGATTGCCGGATACGCGCGTCTGGACCATGCCGCTGATGGTCAGCAGCATCGAGAAGGGAATGATCGCGGCGGTGATCAGCGCCGCCCGGAAGTTCCCGAGCAGCAGGAACAGCACCACGATGACCAGCAGCGCGCCTTCCAGCAGGTTTTTCTCGACGGTGGCGATCGCGCGGTCGACCAGTTCGGTGCGGTCGTAGACCGCCTCCGCCGTGACGCCGGCCGGCAATGCCTTGGCCGCTTCCTGCAGGCGTTCCGCCGCGGCCCTGGCCACGGTGCGGCTGTTCTCGCCGACCAGCATGAAGACCGTGCCCAGGACCACCTCCTGGCCGTTCTCGGTGGCCGCGCCGGTGCGCAGCTCCTCGCCCATACCGACGTCGGCGACGTCGCCGACCCGGATCGGTGCGCCGCCGCGGTTGGTGACGATGATGCCCCGCAGGTCGTCGAGGCCGCTGGCCTGGCCGGGCACCCGGACGAGGTACTGCTCGCCGTAGCGCTCGACGTAGCCGGCGCCGACGTTGGCGTTGTTGGAGCCCAGGGCTGCGATCACGTCGCCCATGGTCAGCCCGTAGGCCGACAGGCGTTGGGGCAGGGGGGTCACGTGATACTGCCGCTCGAAGCCGCCGATGGTGTTGACCTCGGTGACGCCGGGCGTGTTGCGCAGCTGCGGTCGGATCACCCAGTCCTGCAAGGTGCGCAGGTCCTCCGGCGAGTAGGCGCTGCCGTCGGGTTTACGTGCGCCGGGCTTGACCTCCAGGGTGTACATGAAGATCTCGCCCAGCCCCGTGGCGATCGGACCGAGTTCCGGTGTCAGGCTCGGCGGGAGCTGACTGCGCGCCGCCTGGAGCCGCTCATTGACCAGTTGCCGGGCGAAGTAGATGTCGGTCCCGTCCTTGAAGACGACCGTGACCTGGCTGAGGCCGTAGCGCGAAACCGAGCGTGTGTATTGCAGCCCGGGGATGCCGGCGATGGCCGTCTCCACCGGGAAGGTGATGCGCTGTTCCGACTCCAGCGGCGAGAAGCCAGGCGCCTCGGTGTTGATCTGCACCTGGACGTTGGTGATGTCCGGCGTGGCGTCGATGGGCAGCCGCTGGAAGCTCCAGACGCCGATACCGGCGCTGAGGAACACGAGCGCCAGCACGAGCCAGCGGTAACGGATCGAGAGCGCGACGATTCTTTCCAGAAGGGCTGGGCGTTCGAGCATGGTGCGGTGCGCCCTAGTGGTCGTGGCTCGCGCCGGACTTGTCGATGTCCGCGCGGATGAGGAAGGCGCCGTCGGTCACATATTCCGTGCCGGGCTCGAGTCCGCCCAGGACCTCGGTCCATTCGGCGGTTTTGCGACCCGGTTCGAGCATCCGCACCTCATAGGTGTTCCCCACCTTGGCGAAGACCACGGTGAAGTCGCGGAACCGCTGCAGGCCCTTGGTGCGCACCGCCAGCGGGACCCGCACTGTGTTGACCGCGAAGGCCCCCTCGACGCCGAGGCCTGGCCGCCATGCTTCGCCGCCTTGAATTGGCACCCGCGCCATCAGCGTCTGGCTGGCGATGTCGGCGGTCGGTAGCACCGCCTGGACGCGGCTGGTCAGCCGCGCATCCCCGGACAGGCTGCGGACTTCGACGGCCTGCCCGACGCGCACCCGTTCGGCGTCGCGCGGGTAAACAAAGAACCCGGCGTAGAGGCGGTTCGGATCGGCCACGACGTAGAGCGGTTGCTCTCCGGCTACGCCTCCGACATTGGCGGTCTTCTCGACGATGACGCCAGAGATCGGCGACGGGATCGCGTAGGTCTGCAGGCTGTTGCTCGACTCCACGCGCGCCAGCACCTGGCCCTTACGCACAGCTTGGCCCACCTCACCCGACAGCGACATGACCCGTCCAGGGTACCAGGCACGGACCTCGGCCTTGCCCTCCGGCGCGATCTCGATCCGACCGGGCAGGTCGACGAGCTCGGCGATGGTGACGGGCCCGGCGCGCTCCGTCTTCACGCCGCCCGCTTGCGCGGCCTGGGCCGAGAATGTGGTGCGGCCCTCGTAGGAGGCGTAGGACCAGCGGTGGGTCCGCCCCCCTTCGACCGCCGTCACCTTGACGTCGAACGAATGCGGCTCGTTCACCACCCCGCCGCCGCGCAGATAGTCCTGGACGGGTGCGAAGGCGAACCGATCGACCCTGCCGCCCAACCGGCCCAGCTCGACGGTGACCTGGGCCTGCCGGGGATCGAGGGGCTTGTCCTTGCGGTAGAGGTAGACGTGGAACTCGGGCGGCACGCCGTCCTCGAAGATGGTCATCTCCAGGGCGAAGTCGCCGTCGCGCAGCAGGCGGCCGCGATGCGGGCCGCGTTCATAGTCGGGCGCGGCCGCATGGCCCGGGGCTTCCGCCGGCTTGGCGCGCTCGCCGCAGCCCGCCAGCGCCAGGCCAGCCATCAGGATGAGCAACGGCGCCGTGGCGCGCTTGAGGGTCGGGGAAATCATCGGCGGGGCTCCGCGCTGGCGGTCTGGGTGACGAGGGCGGCATGGCGGCCAGTGACCCGGTCGAGGGCAGCCTGGTCGAGGTGGAATTGCCTGAGAACGACGAGGCGCCGGGCGCGCGCGTCGAAGAGCGCGCGTTCGGCCTCGGCGACGTCGAGGTACTGGAAGCCCCCGCGGTTGAAGCCCGCGCGCACCTGTTCGACGGCACGGATCGCGGCGGGGATCACCTCCGTTCGGATCCGCTCCGACTCGCGGGCAGAGGCGGTCATGCGGCGGGTCAGCTGGGCGATGTCGCGTTCCCGCGCGAGCCGCGCCGCCTCGATCTCCACCTCGGCGGCGGTGCGTTCGGCCTGGGCGCGTTCGACGCCGGCCCTGTTGGTGTCGTAGCGCCGCAGCGGAATGGAGCCGCCGACCACGAAGGCCACGTCGTCGCCCTGGCCGAGGTAGCGGACGCCGGCGCGGACCGTCGGATCGGTCACGGCCTTGGCCTGCTCGACCCGGATCGCGGCGACGGCCACGTCCCGCTCGGCGGCGAGGAGCTGCAGGTCGGCGACCTCGGCCGTCGCGGGGGCGACCGGCGGCGAGACCTCGAAATAGGCCTTTACGTCCAGGCTGTAGTTGGCCCCGGCCCCCCAATAGGCGGCCAGCCGAGCGCGGGCGGCCTCGGCGGCGGCGCGGGCCTCGTCGCGGGCGATCTCCGCCTGGGCGGTGACGGCTTCCGCCCGGCTGCCGGCGAACAAGGGATCGCGTGCGCTCTTCACCCGCCGCTCGACCTCGCGTTGCGCGCCGTGCGCCGCGACCAGCCGGGCCTCGGCGACCACCAGTTCGGCGTCGGCGGCCAGGGCCTCGGCATAGGCGATCTGCACGTCGCGCAGGACATCCAGCGCGCGAACCGCGCCGCGCCATCGCGCCACCTCCAGCTGGCCGCGCGCCAGGCCGGTGCGCGCGTCACGCTTGCCGCCGCGCTCCAGGGTCTGCTGGTACGAGACCGTGGCCTCGGTGCGGTCGGCAAGGGAATAGGCGCCCGTGCCGGCGAAGTTCTCGAGCTCGATCCCGATGCTCGGGTTGGGCTTGAGACCGGTCTGCCGGATCGCGGCTTCGCCCGCGAGAACCCGGGCGGCCAGCGCGGCGCGGCTGGGATCGTAAGCCGCGGCGCGCGACAGGGCTTCCGAGAGGCTGAGCGACGGCGCAGGCGTCTGGGCGCCCGCGCTGGAGGCGGCCATCAAGCTAGCCGTCAGCGCTGTGCCGGCCAACCAGGCGCGGATGCGCCGGGGCCGGCGTGCGCCGGGGAACATGGGCATGGGAGATGTCTCGCAAACGGTCGTGAAAGGGCGCGCCGCGTCGCGGGACGCGGGCGTTCAGACGCGGATTGCGATCGGTTTCGGAGGGCGTTCCAGCCCTCCAGGACGTACGCCTCTGACCCCGGCGGCCCGCGGAGGCGTCAGGGACGCTTCGCCGGTCGATACCAGGACAGAGGTCTCTCCAGTGAGGGTGAGGGAGCCTGAAGGCCCATCTCCGTGATGGTGATGGGCGGGACCCGTCTGATTGTCGTCGGAAGACTCGTCAGCAGCATCGCCGTGGTCACCGTCCCTGGGGTGATCGGCATGATGATCTTCGTCGGCCTCGGTAAGCGTGAGTGGCACGGCATGCTCGTGGGTGACCTGAGCCGCGTGTTGGACGCGATCGACTAAGCTGGCCGCCGACGACCCGGAGGCCACGACTGAGAGCGCCACGCAAAGCGTCGCGAGCCAGGCTCGTACCGGCAGCATCAGGCCGCGTCTCATGAGCCTTCCTTAGGATGCTGGCGCTGTAGTGGCAACGCGCGCATTTGCGCGCCCAATGTTAGCGACCGACGTTGGCAGAAATCACACCACCCGTTTGACTCGGATGTAGTCCCCGTCCACCCGCAAAGTGACTGTCGCCGACTGGCCGGACCGGTTCCGCCAATACCAGCCGTGAGATCCGTCGAACGCGGCGGTCAGCGACCCCTGGCTGCGGACCTCGGAGCCCTTGGCGTAGCCGTGGTACTTGATGCCTGCGCCATCGCCGTGAGTGTCGAAATTCACGCGCGGACCATCCGTCGACCAGAGGTAGCGGATCGTGGCGCCCTTGCGCATCTCCACCTTGATCTCAGCGGCTTGGTTCGGCGCGAGGGTGAGGCTGACCTCGTGAGGCGGGTGCGGCGTCGCGCCGGCAGCCGGCGCAGCGACTTGGGCGGTGGCAAGCGCCGTGGCCGGGGCGGACTGCGGTACGGGTTGAGCGTCGGCCAGTTCCGCCTCCGCGGCCAGGGCGACCTTGACCTCGCCCATCTGGGTCAGGCCCAGCAGGCGCCCGATGCCGGTGGGATCGATGGCGTACTCGGCGGGAAGGACCGTGGTGACCAAGAGGACGCCGGCCACGCCCGCGGCCATGGCGGTGGACCGCAGAAGCCTGGCGGAGGACGGCAGTTCGGAGGCAAGGGGCCTTTCCGCATCGTACATGGCAAGCGCTCCGGATCAGGCGGCGAAGTAGCCGACCAACTGGTAGCCGGTGAGCACGAAGCCCAGGGCCATCAGCACGACGTTGGCGAAGTAGGCGTGGCGCCAGAAGCTCGCAGTCCGACGCCAGAAGCCCATGGCGATGAGGATGGCGGTGAGCGCCAGGATCTGGCCGATCTCCACGCCGACGTTGAAGGCGATCAGGTTGGCTACGAGGCCGTTCGGATCGAGCTCGAAGTCCTGCAGCTTGGTGGCCAGGCCGAAGCCGTGGAACAGGCCGAAGATCAGGGTAGCCGCCTTGGTGTTCGGCTGCACCCCGAACCAGCGTTGGTAGGCGCCCATGTTGTCGAGCGCCTTGTAGACCACCGAGAGCCCGATGACGGCATCGACCAGATAGCTGCTGACGTTCGTACCGGTGAGGACGCCCAGCAGCAGAGTCGCCGAGTGGCCGATGGCGAACATCGTGACGTAGATGCTTACGTCCTTCAGGCGGTAGAGAAAGAAGATCACCCCGAACAGGAAGAGCAGGTGGTCGTAGCCAGTGACCATGTGCTTGGCGCCAAGGTAGATGAAGGGGCCGATCAGCGGCCCCGAACTCTCCTGGATGAAGCCCTTGTCGCCGTCAGCCACGCCGTGAGCGAAGGCACTGCTGAGACTCCCGTCCAGGAACAGAAATGCGAGGGCGCACAGGAGAAGCGCGGCAAGCTTCGTCATCCTTCCTGCATATGGAGGCAGCGACTTCGTAGCAAGGCACGCAGGGGTGGGCGCGAACGCACCTGCGCGCTGCGCACAGGCGCGACAGCGCGCAGGCTTTGCCTTTATGGGCGGCCCTGGATCCGCCGCGCTTTGGCTTCCATGCAGAAGCGCGCCAGCGTTCTTTCCCAGGCTTGGGCCCGTCGAAGGCCTGGCGCATCTGCTCGCCGGCCTCGGCATAGGTCCCTCAGGCAGTGCTCGAGCGTCGATCAACTTGGTCCCAAAGACCTCTGCGCTCAGCCGATGCGCGAGAGGCGGAACCACAACACTGCAAGGTTGATTTACGTTAGGTCACGTTTCAAGATCGCCAGATAAGAACAAGGCAATGGGGATGCGATTCTCGTGCGTCTAAACTCATCGAGAACCGCCAGTGCCTGAGCCGGTCGAACCGCAGCTTAGCCCCCGTCAAATAGAGTGCCTGCGCCTTGCGGCTGCGGGGCACACGTCGTCAGAAATCGCAGCCAGACTTGGGCTGTCGTTCCGCACCGTCGACCAGTATGTCAGCGAGGCCTGTGCGCGCTTGAAGGTTCGCAATCGTACACAAGCTGTCGCCAAAGCGGTGAAGCTGGGCCTTCTTTCGGACCCGCCTCCGTAGAAGCGCGGTCCGCATTCCTACGGAATTGACGCGCCTGTCGGTTGTCGGGAATCAATCGGTAGTGGTGTTGCTAGCGATGCCTACGAGCCGTTGAGCTCAGGCGCTTGGCCGTTCCGCGCACGCGCCTTTTTGCGCGCTTAACCGGTCTAGTTGGGGGGCAGACCTGACTAGGAGTTCGGTAGAGTGGCTAGCCAGAGTAATTCCTTCCGGGATGAGCCCCGGTCGTTTCGCCAGCATTTTGAAGCGGAACACCATCCGTTTTCAGCGCGTCTGATTACTGAACGACAGCTTCAGTGCTTGGCCTGGGTCCAGGAGGGCAAGAGCGCGACGGACATCGGCGCGATCCTTGGGCTCTCCGGCCGGACCGTCGAGAAGCACATCATCAAAGTCTGTGGCCACCTCGGTGTGAAGACGCGGGTCCAGGCCGTCGTGCGAGCCCGGGAACTTGGCCTCATCACCGGGCATGCGCCGTAAACCTACGCCCTCCGGATGGGTAGGCTTGCGCCTCGCAGCTCTGACGCCGTCCGGCCAACATCACGGTCGAGGCCTTGAAGAGGCCTCTCGTTGAAGCCTTCACCGCCAGGCGCCAGACATGACCCTCAGCCTCGCTGCCGCTCTTGCTCTGGCCGCGCAATGCGCCCCGACCATCGCGCCTCAGACCCTCCTGTCTGTGGTTCAGGTCGAAAGCCGGTTCAATCCTCTCGCGATCGGGGTCAATGGCGCCCCGCGTATCGCGGTCGCACCGGCCTCGTTCGATGACGCGGTCGCGAAAGCCGGCGCGCTCATCGCTGCCGGCCGAAGCATCGATCTCGGCCTTGCGCAGATCAACAGCAAGAACCTGTCCTGGCTTGGCCTTAGCCTGCGGGAGGTGTTCGAGCCCTGCACGAACTTGAGGGCCGCGGCGCGCATCCTGCAGGACGGTTACATGCGGAGCGCTGCCGGGCGCGTGGGTGAACAGGCGGCTCTCAGGACGGCGCTGTCCTACTACAACACCGGCCATCCCATCCGTGGGATCAGCAATGGCTACGTCGGCAAGGTCACGGCTGCGGCCGGGCGGATCGTGCCAGCGATTGGCGGCGCAAGCCTGCAAGCGGCCCCAGAGTCCGAACCCCAAGTCCCGCCTGAGATCCCGCCACAACCGGCGTGGGACGTGTTCGGCGAAGCCTCTCGCAGCCCCGGGAGCTTCGTTACGACCCTCTCCAACACATCGCCCGGAGGTCTCCAGTGAGCGTGCACAGCAATAGGCGTCTTATTGGCCGCCTGGCCTTGGCGGGGGTGATAGCCTTGGCCAGCGCCAGCCCCGCCTTCGCCCAATCGTCCGGCGTCGGCGGCAACATCGGCAGCTTCATCCAGAACATCATCGATCTGCTCAACAGCAACGTCATCCGCGGGCTGGCGGTGATCGCCATCATCATCACCGGCATCGCGTGGATGTTCGGGCACCTGGACATGCGCCGCGCCGGAACGGTGGTCGTCGGCATCATCGTGATCTTCAGCGCGGCGGGAATCGTCGATCTGATCACGGGCGGCGGTGGCGGCGGAGCCTGATGAAATGTCCGCCGAGGCCGACGAACGTCTGACCGAAGACACCCTGTTTCTGGCCTGCACGCGGCCGGCCATGGTCGCCGGCGTGCCGATGGAGGCCATGGGCCTCAACGTCATGGTGACCGCGACGGTCTTCCTGGCTGCGCACTCGCCCGCCTATCTCCTCATCGCGCCCGCGGTCCACCTCGTGTTCCGGGCCGTCTGCAAGCACGACCACAACGCCTTCCGCGTGCTGTGGATGTTCGTCGACACCAAGGGCCGCGCCCGCAACGGCGCGACCTGGGGCGGCAGCTCCTCCACCCCGCTCCCGCTGAAGCGCCGCTACGTCGCCGCCGAGGTGCTTCGTGGGTGACTTCCTGCTCCAGCCTCGGGCGAGGGAAGCAACGCTCGGGCGCGACCTCGATCCACGAGGCGCGCTCCCGTATGCCCGCCACCTGACCGGAGAGATCATCGGCCTCGACACCCAGGCCTTGATGGTCACGTTCCAACTCGACGGGGCCAGTTTCGAGACGGCCGATGTGCGCGACCTGAACGACTGGCACGCCAAGCTCAACGGCACCTGGCGCAACCTCGCCAACGATCATCTGGCCGTCTGGCATCACCTGGTCCGGCGGCGCCATGAGGGTTACCCGGACGGCGCGTTCCGCTCCGACTTCGCCGTCGATCTCGACGCCCAGTACCGCGCGCGGCTTGGCGCGACGCAGATGTTCGTCAACGAGCTCTATGTGACCCTGATCCTGCATCCGGGTCGCGACGCCACCGAGCGCGCAGGCGCCTGGATCGCCAAGCGCCGCCGATCCGACGCCGACGAGGAGGAGGCGGTCAGGCGGCTGCAGGACGCCGGGCGGGACCTGGCGCAGTACCTCAGCCGCTACGGCGTTCGGACGCTTGGCCTCTACGAGCGGGACGGCGGCTGGTTCTCCGAGCCCCTCGAAGTGTTGCGGCTCGTCCTGACGGGACGACGCGAGCGCGTGCCCTTGATCCGCGGGCATCTCGGCTCGGCGATCTATTCGGCGCGTGTCATCTTTGGTCGTGAGGCCCTGGAGATCCGAGACGTTGCGGACGCGCGTTTCGCCGGCATGTTCGGGGTGAAGGAATACCCCGCTGTCACCCGTCCGGGACTCTGGAACGGGCTGCTCTCGGCACGCTTCGCCTTCGTCGCCAGCCAGTCCTTCACCTTCCTATCGAAGTCGGCGGCCCGCGCGGTGATGGAGCGCAAACAGAACCAGATGCTCTCGGCCCGGGACCGCGCCGCCTCGCAGATCACGGGGCTCGGGGACGCACTGGACGACCTGATGTCGAACCGCTTCGCCATGGGCGACCACCAGGCCTCCGTGCTGGTCTACGGCGACGACCCGCGCCAGCTCGCAGATAACCTCTCCAGCGCCCGCGCGCTCCTGGCCGACTCTGGCCTTGTCACCGCGCGCGAGGACCTTGCGCTCGAGGCGGCCTTCTGGGCGCAGTTTCCCGGAAACTTCAGCCGGCGTGTGCGACCGGCCGCGATCACCTCGCGCAACTTCGCGGCGCTGGCCCCCTTCCACACCCATCCGGCTGGCCGGGCAGAGGGCAACCACTGGGGTCCGGCGGTGGCGGTGCTGCGCACCTCGGCGGGCTCGCCCTTCCACTTCAACTTCCACGTCGGCGACCTCGGCCACACCTTCATTTGCGGGCCGTCCGGCTCGGGGAAGACCGTGGTGCAGAACTTCATGCTGGCGGCGCTGGAGAAGTTCGGCGCCCAGCAGGTCTTCATCGACAAGGACCGTGGCGCGGAGATCTTCGTCCGCGCCTGCGGCGGGACCTACCTGACCCTTCGTAATGGCGAGCCGACAGGGTTCGCGCCGCTCAAGGCCCTCGACTTCACGCCGGCCAACGCCGCCTTCCTCGGCCAGTTGATCCGACAGCTGGTCGGCGCGAGCGAGCGGCCGCTGTCGGTTCAGGAAGAGCACGCTATCGACCAGGCTGTCGTCGCCTTGGGCCCGCTGCCGCCCGCTCAGCGATCCCTGTCGGCGCTGCGCGCGCTCCTCGGCCAGCGCGACGCCGGCGGCGTCGGCGCCCGACTAGAAAAGTGGTGCCGGGGCGGCGCGCTCGGCTGGGTGCTCGACAATGAAGCAGACGCGCTGGGCCTGGACGCCCGCTTCCTCGGCTTCGATATGACCCATGTGCTGGACAACGCCGAGGTCCGCACGCCGATGATGATGTACCTGTTCCACCGGCTTGCCGCCCTGGTCGACGGTCGCCGCCTGGTCATCGACATCGACGAATTCTGGAAGGCGCTCGGCGACGAGGCCTTCCGCGGCCTCGCCCAGGATGGGCTGAAGACCTACCGCAAGCAGAACGCCTTCATGGTGTTCGGCACGCAGTCGCCGGCCGACGTGCTCCGCTCGCCGATCGCCCACACCATCCTTGAGCAATGCGCCACCAAGATCTTCCTGCCGAACGCCCATGCGGCGGAGCGCGACTACATCGAGGGCTTCGGTCTTACCCGGCGCGAGTTCGCCCTGGTGCGCGAGGAGCTGGCCCCGGAGTCGCGGCAGTTCCTGATCAAGCAGGGGCTCAATTCCGTGGTCGCCGAGCTGCGCCTCGACGGGCTGGACGACCAGCTGGCCGTGCTCTCCGGCCGGACCGAGACGGTCGATCTCCTCGACCGTATCCGGGCCCGCGTCGGCGACGACCCCAAGGACTGGCTCGAACCCTTCCACCGCGAACGCAGGATGATCCCATGAAGCGGCCGTTGATCACTTTCGCCCTTGTCGGCGTCGTCACCTTGGGGAGCTCAGCCGCCCATGCCCAGCTCGCGGTCTACGATGCCACCAGCTACGCCAAGCTGATCCAGCAGGCGACCACGGCCGTGAACCAGCTCAACGAGCTGAAGACCCAGGTCACTCAAGGCCAGCAACTGTTCTCAAGCCTCAACGACGCCTCGGGCGTGAGCAAGATCGCCAGCGCGCTCGGCGTGCCGTCGCTGCGGTCCTTCCTCCCGGACACATCGGCCCTGAGTGCGGTCACCAAGGGGGACTTCTCGGCCCTTGGCGCCATTGGCGCCAAGGCCGACGCCATCCGCTCCGCCAACCGGCTCTACACCGCTTCGCCCGACGATCCGCTTGGCGCCGATCTCGAGGCGGCGGGCCAGCGTGCGGCCCGCGACCTGGCTTTGGGTCGGAGCGTCACCGACGCCGGCGCCGAGCGCCTGGAGGGGCTGAAGGATCTTCAAGCCGCGATCGACACGGCGCCCAACGCCCGAGCCGTCATGGACCTGCAGGCCCGCGCCACCACCGAACAGGCGATGATCGCCAACGATCAGATGCGCCTGCAGGGCATCGCCATGGCCCAGGCGGCGGAGGACCGGCTGCAGGCTCAGCGCGATCGCGAACGGATGCTGGCGGCCCGCGGGGCGCGCATGGCCGCCTACAAGCAGGGGTTCCAGTGATGCGCCGGTTGGTCCTCGGCCTGACGCTCGCAGGCCTCGCGGCCTGCTCACCAGAACCGCGTAGCGCCAGCTATTTCCAGGCTCATCAAGAAGAGGCCGCGAAGGTGGTGGCGGACTGCCAAACCGGCGCCCATCGCGGCCAGGAGTGCGTCAACGCCCAGGCCGGCGTCGCCGCCGCTAAGCGCGACGCGCGGATGGACGCCTACCGCAAGGGGTTCTGAGTCCCGTGGCTGAGACGCTGCACATCTTCCAGCCCGCCTATCAGTTCGTCGACAGTAAGCTCGACGTCTTCCTGAACGAGCGCGCCGGCTCGGTGATGGCCCAGGTGTCCGGCCCGCTCCGGGCCGCCCTGGTGCTCTACGTGCTGCTCTACGGTTTCGCGATCCTGCGCGGCGCGATCCAGGAGCCGTTCATGGATTTCGTGGTGCGCAGCATCAAGCTGGCCTTCATCTACATGCTGGCCACCACGGTCGCCTATTCGACCTACGTCACCCAGCCCCTGTTCCACGTCCTGCCCGACACGCTGACCCAGGCGGTGAGCGGGTCAGGCGTCCCCGACGTCGGCTCGGCCTTCGATCAGTTTTTCAACCGCGCGGCCTACCTCGCCGAGAAGATCACCAAGGAGGCCACCCCGATCGACTTCGGGCCATGGATCCTCGGCGCCGTGGTCTACATCGTAGGCGCGCTTGCCGCCGCCATCGGCTTCGGGGTGGTCCTGATCGCCAAGGTCGCGCTGGCCTTGCTCGTGGCGCTCGGCCCGATCTTCGTGGCCTGCGCCCTCTTCGACGCGACCCGGCGGTTCTTCTTCGGCTGGCTCAGCCAGGCGGTGAACTACCTCGTCCTCTTCGCGCTGATCATCACCGTCTTCCAGCTGATCCTGTCGCTTGTCGCCCAGCAGTGGGGCAACATCGATGGCTCCGATCCCATGGCCGGCGGCCTGTTGTTTGTCGCCCTGTGCCTGCTCGGCGCGATTTTCTTCCTGCAGACCCCAGCTATCGCCGCAGGGATCGCGGGCGGGGCCAGCGCAGGCCTGGCCGACTTCGCCAACGCCGCCTCCCTGAGTGGCGTACCCCGGGCCGGCGCGCCGCAGGGGCCGCAAGAGGCAAGCCGCAGCGCGCCGCGGGGCGGGGGCTCCATTCGTCCAGCTGGAGGTCGCGCGTGATGCGGGTCGCTGTCCTTATGATCTCGGCGTCCCTCGCCCTGGCCGCCTGTTCGTCGACCGGTGGCGGAAAACTCGCCGTCTGCGATGGCAAGCATCTGCGGCCGGGCAATCCCTACGGGACCGTCCTGGCGCCAGCCGCCACCGAAGTCAGGACATCCGCGCCGCCTGGCGCTGCTGAACCCAAGCCGAAGGCCCTGTCCGCCATTGGTTCGCCGGCGTCGTTCGGGAGCTGCCGCGCATGACCGCCGAAAGCGATCTGAAGGGCTATTTCGCCGAGGCGAAAGGCTGGAATGCCGATCAGCTTCGCAGCGCGGAGCGTTCGCGTCGCCTGGCCTGGGGCGTGGCGGCGTTCGCCTCCCTCGCGGCCACTGTGGCGATCGGCGCGGTCGCCTCGCTTGCGCCGCTGAAGAGCGTCGAGCCGTTCGTTGTCCGGGTGGATCGCACCACCGGCGCCGTCGATGTCATGACGGCGCTGAGGTCCGAGAAGCCGCTCACCTATGACGAGGCGGTCACCAAGCATTTCCTGGCGCAATACGTCCGGTCGCGGGAGGGCTGGCTCGCCCCGGCCGCCGAGGCCAATTTCCGCCAGGTCTCGATCATGTCGACGGCCGCTGAGCAGCAGCGCTGGGCCGACGCCTTCCGCCCGGCCAATCCGCAGAGCCCCCAGGTGATCTACGGTCCGGCCGGCGAGGCGCAGATCGATATCCGGGCTGTGAGCTTCGTCTCTGACGGAGTCGCCAACGTCCGCTTCCACCGGATCGTGCGCCAGAGCCAGCAGGTGACCGAGAGCGATTGGATCGCCACGGTGGCCTACAGCTACACCCGCGCGCCGATGGGCGAGGCCGACCGTCTTCGCAACCCGCTGGGATTCCAGGTGACCAGCTACCGGGCCGACCCGGAGGTGGTGCGATGAAAGCCCTCGGCGCCGTCTTCGCGGTAGCGGCGGTTCTCGCCGCCGCGCCCGCCTTCGCGCTGGATACCCCGAAATCCGGCCCGTCCGATCCGCGGATCAAGATCGTCGACTATGACCCGTGGGCGGTGGTGAAGGTCACCGGGGTCTTTCGCACGGCCACCCAGATCCTGCTGGGCGCCGATGAGACCATCCTTCACGTGGCGGTCGGAGACGCCACCGGGTGGGACGCGGCGGCGGAGAAGAACATCCTCTTCGTCAAGCCGAAGGCCGCCCGGCCACCGACCAATCTGATCGTCACCACCAGCCGCGGCGGCGAGACCCGCAACTACACCTTCGAGCTGTCGACGCGGGCCGGCTCTTCGGCGCGGAACACGCCCGATACCGTCTTCGGCCTGCGCTTCCGCTATCCGCAGGACGAGAAGCTTGCGGCGGCCTCGGCGCTGACGGCGCAGGCCGCCGCGCTGGAGCGTCGCATCATCGAGCTGAAACTCGACCGCGCGGTGGTGGAGGGACGGCGCAACCTGAATTACGGCGTCCAGGGCGCGAGCGCGCTGCAGCCTTCAGAAGTCTCCGACAATGGGCGCTTCACCGTCCTCCGCTTTCCGGCCAACCAGCAGGTCCCGGCCGTCTACCAGGTGGAATCGAGCGGGACCGAGAGCCTGATCCCCTTCGATGTGCGCGGCGAGTTCGTCGTGGTTCACGCCGTGGTTCGTCAGCTTCGGCTACGGCGCGGGCGCGACGTCCTCTGCATCTACAACCAGGCCTTCGAGCCCTACGGCGTCAACCCCGGGACCGGGACGGCCGCGCCCGACGTCCAGCGAACCGATCAGGGAGCGTCCAAGCCATGACCGACGCCGCCGAACCGCACGGTGCGGGCCCGCCCTTTGAGGAACCCAGGCCCGCGCCACCCGCCTTTGAACGCTCGATCTCGCCCATCGCCGGACGCCTGGGTTCGGGCATGACCGGCAAGGCCGTCGTCCTGGCCGCCCTCGTCGCCGGCTGCGGCGTCTTTGTCGCGGCCAGTTGGGGCCCCGCCAAGCCGAAGGCCGAGCCGCGGCGCGACGAGCCGGCGCGGCAGGTGGTGGCGTTCGAGCCGGCGCTGAAGACCCCGTCGGCGGACTGCGCGGCGCCGCGCGCCGACGCCGAAGACCTAGGCCCGACCGCCGCCGGCGGCCCCGTCCGCGCGGTCCAACCCACGGCCAGGCGACTGACTACGCCAGCCGACGCGGCAAGCCGCGCC
>NZ_CADEGK010000046.1 GCF_902826855.1 uncultured Phenylobacterium sp.
GCGTCGCGCGTCTGGTGGACGGCGAGCGCGAGCGGATCGGGCGGCTCAAGGCATTCGGCTACCGGAACGGCGAGGCGGCGACCCCCTACCTGCAGATGGCGGCGGCGATCGGCCTCACTGGCGCGTTGGGGGGGGGGCTCGTCGGCGCGACGCTGGGCGCCGCGATCGTCGACCAGTACCGAGAGTACTTCCGCTTCCCGGTGCTGGCGGTGCGCTTCCATTGGCTGGCGTTCGCCGCCGCCTCCGCCGTCGCGGTGGCGGCGACCATGGCCGGCTCGCTGGCGGCGGTGCGGCGGGCCGCGGCGCTCTCCCCGGCCGTGGCTATGCAACCCCTGCGGCCGGCGACCTACCGCGCCGGTCCGCTCGACCGCCTGATACGAGGCCCGGCCGTCGACCAGGCGACGCGGGTGATCGTCCGCAATCTGGAGCGCTTCCCGGTCCGGAGCCTGCTGGCCACGCTGGGCCTGGCGGCCAGCCTGGCACTGCTGGTCGGAACCCAGTTCCTGTTCGACAGCCTCGATAAGGTCGTCGAGCAAGCCTACTATCGCACCCAGCGCTGGAGCGAGGCGATCAGCTTCGCAGAGCCGCGGAACATCGCGGCGCTGGGCGAGGCAGCGCGATTGCCGGGCGTGTTCGCCGCCGAGCCCGTCCGGATCGTGGCCGCGCGCCTGAAGGCGAATGGGCGCGAAGAGTTGACCCGCGTCGTCGGTCTCGGGCCGGATGGGCGCTTCGACCGGCCGTTGGATCCAGGAGGCCGCCGGGTCCCCTTCCGCGGGCGCGGCTTGATCCTCAGCGAGGCGCTCGCCGATCGACTGGGGCTGGATGCCGGAGATGATGTCCGCGTCGAGGTGATCGATGGGCGGGGCGCGGCAGCGGTTCTCCCGGTGACGGGCCTCGCCCGCGACTACAGTGGCTTCTCGGCCTACATGGACCGCCGGCGGCTGAACGAGCTGATGGGGGAGGGCGATCTCGCCAGCGGCGCGCACCTGCAGGTGGCCGCCGACCGCCGGCCGGAGTTCTATCGCGCGATCGAGCGCACGCCGCAGATCGTCGGCTCGTCCTCCCGCGACGAGACTGTGGCGAGCTGGCGGCAGGCCATGGCCGAGGCGTTCCGCGTGACGATCAGCTTCTACGTGGGCTTCGCCGGGGCCATCGCCTTCGGCGTGGCCTACAACACCAGCCGCATTGCGCTCTCGGAACGGGCCCGCGACCTGGCCACCCTGCGCGTGCTGGGCTTCGGCCGGGGCGAGTGCGCCTACATCCTCGCCGGTGAGCTGGCGGTGCTGGCCCTTGCGGCGATTCCGCTCGGCATACTGGGCGGCCAGGCGCTGGCCCATGGGCTGGTGGCGGCCTACTCACGCGACGAGGTGAGGTTGCCGGCGATCATCGGCGCCCGGAGCTACGGGATCTCGCTTATGGCCTACCTTGCGGCCGTGACGGTCGCCGGCGTGCTCGTGGCGCGCCGCATCTGGGGCTTCGACCTCGTGGCCGTGCTGAAGACGAGGGACTAGCGATGGCCAAGCTCAAATGGGCGAGATGGGGTTTGGGCGCAGCGGCCACGACCGTCGTGGCGGTCATGCTCGGGCTCCTGCTGGCGCCCCGGCCGGTCGACGTCGACGTCGAGACTGTCCGGATCGGCGCGATCGCGGACAGCGTCGCCGACCAGGGGGTGGCGCGGGTGCGGGAGGCCTATATCGTCGCCGCGCCCGTCTCCGGCCGGCTCCAGCGCGTCGACCTTCACGTGGGGGACCGGGTTGCGGCTGGCTCTACCTTGGTGGCGCGCATCCGACCGGCGAGCGCGGACCTGCTGGACCCCCGGTCGCGCGCCCAGGCGCAGGCGGCGATCGCCGCCGCTCAGGCCGCCGTCGCCGCCGCCGCCGCCGAGCAGGACCGGTTCGCTGCAGAGGCGAGGAAGGCCGACGCCGACCTGGCCCGCGTGCGCACCCTGGCAGCCAAGGGGTTCGCCGCGCGCCAGGCGCTGGATGCGGCCGAGGCCCAGGCCCGCGCCGCGCGCGCGGCGGTGCGTTCGGCGGCGGCACAGTTCGGCGTCCGCAGGTCGGAGCTGGCGGCCGCCGGGTCGGCCTTGCTCGGACCGGAGGCGCAGGACGGCCGCGCCGTGCCGGTGCCTTCGCCGGCGTCCGGCTACGTGACGCGCGTGCTGCAGGAAAGCGAGCGGACGGTCGCCATGGGCGCTCCGCTGGTGGAGATCGCCGACCAAAGCGGGCTGGAAGCTGCGATCGAGTTCCTGACCCAGGACGCGGTCCGCATCCGCGAGGGGATGCACGCCGAGTTGTACGACTGGGGCGGCCAGGGCTCCATTCCCGCAATCGTGCGGAGGGTGGAGCCGCAGGGCTTCACCAAGGTCTCTGCGCTGGGTGTTGAGGAGCAGCGGGTGCTGGTGCTGCTGCAGTTCGAAGGAAGCCCCGTCTCATGGTCGCGGATCGGGCCTGGCTACCGCGTCTGGGGGCGCGTGTTCCTGCGCCAGGAGGCCAAGGCAGTGAAGGCCCCGCTCGGCGCCCTCGTTCGCGCGGACGGCGGCTGGGCGGTGTTCCGGATCGGGGAGGGCCGCGCGCGGCTGACCCCGGTCGCCGTGGGGGCCATGACGGACCGAGAGGCCGAGATCCGTAGCGGGCTCAAGGGCGGCGATCGCGTGATTGTGTTCCCGTCGGACAAGGTCGTGGACGGGGTGAGGGTCCGGGCGCGGGCAAGCTGACCGCGGCGCTTTGCGCGGACTCAAGGTGAGACGCCGACCTCGCTCTGCTTGCTGCCTGGGGCCAGGTGACCATGCCGTTCGGAAATTCGCCTTGGCGGGCCTGCAGCTGCAGCCTTTGCTCGGGAAGGGGTCCTCAAACGACCTTGATTGACCGCTTTCGGCCAGTGCTGGGGGCCGCCGAACCCGGTCGTCGGCGCGCTGTCTTGAATTTCCGTTCGGCGCGCTCTGCGAAGAGGCGTGTTTTGCGGAAAGCCGGATCCTCGGTGACTTCCCGTCCTACCCACACCGGGAGGGAAAACACCTCATCGACGTCGGCCAGTTCGACTTCCGCCAAGACGATCCCTCTGAGCGGCGCCTCGTATTCGTCGATCTCCCAGGTCTTGCCCGCATGGGGAACGTAGTGGCGGGTCTTGGCCAAGGTGCTGCGGCCGCATTCACTCTTCAGCATGTGCTGCGCGTCCGCAGCCGGTATCTCGTATTCGAACTCAAAGCGAACGCGCCCCTTCTTGCGGGTCTTGATCGCCAGGGTCGCCCGGTCGGCGTACAGCCGCACACGCACCTTGCGACCTTTGGAGGTGGCCAGGAGGCCGTCCACGATGCGCTCGCTACGCACGACGTGGTCACGCCAAGCCGCGCTGCTTGTCAGAAACTTACGCTCGATTTCCAGGGCCATCTGTCCCTCCAAGGGGCGCGGGCTGGTCGGCCGCCGCCAGCAGCAACTGCTGGAAGTGAGAACCCGGGAGCATGGGCGGCGAAGTAGCCGCGCAACTGACGCCGCGCCTTGACGCATATCAAGCCTGAGAATCTGACTCCTGCAGTAGGGCATTGCCCGAGAGCACCTGGGCCCGTAGCGGCGACGCGGCCCTCTGCACGGGCGCAAGGGCGTAGATTTGGCGGCCTGGGCCCCGGGCTGCGGCGCTCGCGTCAGCGTCGCCGGACGCCAGCGCAGGTCGCTGACATTCCGCTCAGCTATTCCAATGTCTAGGCGACGTCCGCCAGAGGCTGTTCCGCCTGCCAGGCCGCGATCGTCGCGGCCAATTGAGCGACCGAGACCGGCTTGGCAAGGTGGCCGTCGGCCCCGGCGGCAGCCCCCGCCGAGACGTGTTCCGCCAGGCAGTTGGCCGAAACAATCCAGATCGGCAGGCGACCGCGTCCGGCGTCTCGCTCCCAGAACCGGATCCGGCGAATCGCCTCCAGGCCGTCCATCACCGGCATCTGCAGATCCATCAGGACGGCGTCGAAGCGGCCGGACTTCGCCATGCCCACGGCAAGCTCGCCATTTTCCGCGCCTTCGCTGTCGAACCCGAGGGCCTCGAGCATGAGCCCAAGCACCTGGCGGTTGATCGGATTGTCATCGACCACAAGGACCCGAGGCCCCCCGGCCGGCGCGCCGGGAAGCTCGGCCGCGGGCCCATCCGCAGCCGTCGGGCTGGCGCAAACGGGCAGGGTCAGGCGAAACCGGAACGTCGACCCGACGCCCTGCGCGCTGTCGCAGTCCAGTTCGCCGCCCATCAGCCGGACGTAATGGTCGCAAAGCGCCAAGCCGAGACCCGCACCGCCATGCGCGCGGCTCAGACCGTCATCGGCCTGCTGAAACCGCCGGAAAAGCTTGGACTTCAAGAGGGGATCGAAGCCGGAGCCGGTGTCGCGCACGGCAAACAGGAGATCGTCGCCCTCGCGCCGGAGGCTGATTGTCACCAAGCCCTGGTCGGTGAATTTGACGGCGTTGCTGACGAGATTCGTCAGAGCCTGGCGCAGGCGCTTCGGATCGCAACTCACCAGGGCGTCGGCGCCAGGCGCCACATCGAGCACCAGCGACAGGCCCTTCTCGCTCGCCCGGGGCTCAAGGAGATCCCGTACCGAGGCTGCGAGTTCCGCGATGTCAGTCGTCTGCTCGTCGAGAACCTCGGCCCCGGCCTCAACGCGCGCCAGATCGAGGAGATCGGAGAGCAGGCTGTCAAGGTGCTCGCCGGACTCCCTGATCGTCACCAGGAACTTGCGCTGCTGCGCGGTCAGCTCGGTGTAGGCGAGGACCTCGGCCATCCCGAGCAGACCGTTCAGCGGCGTGCGGATCTCATGGCTGATGTTGGCGAGAAAGGCGCTCTTGGCCTGACTGGCGGCCTCGGCGGCATCCCGTGCGGCTGCGAGGCGCTCAGCTTCCTGCTTCTCCGCCGTGACGTCACGAATGACCCCGATGCTGCCGCCATCGGCGGAACGGAATCCCTCCAGGGTCAACCGCCGGCCGCCGGGGAGCTGCAGCTCGGTGACCGTGCTTTCCCGGTGGGACGCTGCGAACCGTCGTTCCGCAACCGGCGGGCCGTTGATGAACCAGCCTTGCCGCAACGCCGCCTCGAACATCCCGCGGCGGGTCGCCCCGACATCGCACGGGGCCCCCACCTCGTCTGATAGGGCGGTCCAACTGCGGTTGCAGGTCACCAGGCGATCCGCGGCGTCGAATACGGCCAGACCTGTAGGCACCGCATGCAACGCCTCGACCAGAGCGGCCAGCGTCACGCGTCGGCCCATCCGCTCCACCCAGATCAGGGCCAGGGCGACCGCGAGAATGACCGCGGCCAGCGCCGTGGTCGCGCCGGCGAGCACCCCGCGCCCGATCGCTTCCGGCGGGATCACGATCCTGGGATCGAGCGTCACCTGCATCGCCACCATGGCGCCGAAGTGAAGACCGCAGGCGGACACGCTGAACAGAAGCGTGGCCGCCGCCCAGCCTCGCCCACCGGTGAACCGTCCTCGCGCCCAGAAGGCGAGGGTGGCGCCGGCGAGCCCGACGGCGAGCGCTCCAGCCGTCCACGATGGGCTGAGGACGAAGGTCGCCGGCACACGCAGAGCGGCGATGCCAAGATAATGCATGGCGACGATCCCGCCTCCGGCCAGGGAGCCGGCCATGCAGCGCACTCCTCGTTCGGGACGGATGGAGGCGGTGAAGGCCATGCTCATGCCAAGCACGGCAAGCAGGAGGGATAGCACCGTCAGGACCGGATCGTATCCGGCTCGCAGGGCCGGCTGGTAGGCCAGCATGGCGATGAAGTGCATCGCCCAGACGCCCGAACCCGCGACCAGCGCCGTCAACCCCAGCCAGAGCGTGCGGATGTCGCCCCAGGCGCGCCGCGACAGGGTCTGGAAGCCGAACGCGGCGGCGGCTGCCACGATGCAGATCGCCGTCCCCGCCGCCATGAGTCGCCAATCGTGATCCTCAAGGCAACCCAGCACGGCAAACATGGACGCCCTCCTCAAGGCGCGGCCACAGGTAGCCGACCGGAGGTTTTTCACCTTGATGGAAATCAACCGATCGCTTTGACTCAGGATAACAACTTCTTAAAGTTGCATGCCCGGTTGACATGCCGGGGCCTGGATCGCCCGTGTCTGGAAGGGCGGTTGTCGCGCGCGAAACTCTTTGGGACATTTTGTCGCAGATCAATGTCTGCCTAAACTCGCGGGGCTCAATGAGCGTCCAGGCGGAGCGCTCAGGCATGAGTGAAGAGATTGACTTGCATCTGGGCCAGCGATTGCGTCGGCGTCGTCGACTGCTTGGCATGACGCAGCAAGAGTTAGGGGCTTTGTGCGGCGTCCGGTTTCAGCAGATCCAGAAGTACGAGACTGCGGCGAACAGGATGTCGGCTGGCATGATCGGGCGTCTCGCGCGGGCGCTGGACGTTCAGGTCGGCTACTTCTTCGAGGGGCTCGAACTCCCGCTGGTCGCACAAAGTCCGCGGCCAGATCGCCGGGCGCGCAAATCAGGCATTTCTGAAGAGGGCGGCGCGGCACAGGTGCAAACGGGCCTTTGACCCTGCAGTTGGCGCCGCGTTCCGCTCGGTGTTGACCCTGCTCAAGGCGGACGGCGTGCCCCAGGTTCATCCTTCGGCGTCAGATCAGGTCTGGAGCCGGACATGTCCCATGCGGATTACATCGCGCCCTTCGACGCTCTCACACTGGGCGATGTTCCGCGCGTAGGCGGCAAAACGGCGTCGTTGGGAGAACTCTGCCGCCTGCTTCGCGACCAGGCGGTGCGTGTCCCCGACGGCTTCGCGATCACCGCGGCCGCCTATCGGGACGCGCTGACGGAGGCGGACGCCTGGCCGACACTGCGGCAACTGCTCGCCTTTGACATCGAGGACGTGGCCGAGCTTGGCCGGCGCGCGGCGCAGGCCCGTGAGATCGTCTACCAGGCCACGGGCGGCCAGGCCCTGCGAGCCCAGATCGTCGCCGCCTACCGCCTGTTGCAGCAGACTGCCGGCGCCGGTCTCAATGTCGCCGTGCGCAGCTCGGCGACCGCCGAGGACCTGCCGACGGCCAGCTTCGCCGGCCAGCACGAGAGCTTCCTGCACATCCGGGACGAGGACGAACTGGTGGAGGCCTGCCGCCGCTGCTTCGCCTCGATCTTCACCGACCGCGCCATCGTCTATCGCGCCAACAACGGGTTCGATCACTTCAAGGTCGCGCTCTCGGTAGCGGTCATGCGCATGGTTCGCTCAGACCATGCGGCGAGCGGGGTGATCTTCACCCTGGACACCGAGAGCGGATTCCGTGACGTGGTGTTCGTCACCGGCGCCTATGGCCTGGGCGAGAATGTGGTCCAGGGGCGCGTCGACCCAGACGAATTCTACGTCCACAAGCCCACCTTCCGGCAGGGTTTCCGTGCGGTCCTGCGGCGCAGTCTCGGAGCCAAGCAGACCCGGATCGTCTGTGACCCGAAGGGTGGCGGCGGCGGCCTGCTCACGCTTCCGGTCTCGCGGGTGCGGCGCGAGCGCTACTGCCTGACCGACGCGGAGGTTCTGTCGCTCACCGACGTCGCGATGCGCATCGAGGACCACTACTCCAAGCGCGCCGGACGACCGACGCCCATGGACATCGAATGGGCCAAGGACGAGACGGACGGGCGGCTCTACATCGTCCAGGCGCGGCCTGAGACGGTGGCCTCCCAGCGCGGCGCGGATATCGAGACGTTCCGGCTCACGGGTTCAGGGGTCGTTCTGACGTCCGGAAAGGCGGTCGGAGAGCGGATCGCCAGCGGCGTCGTGCGGGTGATCCGTGGTCCGGCCGATCTCGCCGCTTTTCAGCCCGGCGAAGTGCTGGTCGCCGCCGCCACCAGCCCCGACTGGGAGCCGGTGATGCAGCGCGCCAGTGCAGTGGTCACCGACCGTGGGGGACGCACATGCCACGCGGCGATCGTGGCCCGCGAGCGGGGCGTCCCGGCGGTGGTGGGAGCGGGCGACGCGACCACGCGCCTGCATGACGGAGCCCGCGTGACGGTCTCCTGCGCCGAGGGCGAGGCCGGTCGGGTCTACCAGGGCGACGTGCCGTTCGAGGTGCAGCGCCTGAGGGCCGCGGACCTGAAGCAGCCGAAGACGCACATCATGCTGAATATGGCGCAGCCCGACCTGGCGTTCCGGTTCGCCCAGCTGCCGAGCGCCGGGGTCGGACTCGCGCGGCTGGAATTCATCATCGGCGAGCAGATCCGGCTGCATCCGATGGCCGCCATCCATCCGGAGCGTGTGGCGGTGGCGCGTGAGCGCGCCGCCATCGACCGGCGGACCAAAGGTTACGCCTCGCCACGGCAATACTTCGTGGAGAAGCTGGCGGAGGGCGCGGGCGTCATCGCCGCGGCCTTCTATCCGCGCCCGGTGATCGTGCGGCTCTCCGACTTCAAGACCAACGAGTACGCCAGGCTGCTGGGTGGACGCCCCTTCGAGCCGGTCGAGGAGAATCCGATGCTCGGCTTCCGGGGGGCCGCCCGCTACGCCCATCCGCTCTACGCCGAGGGGTTCGCGCTCGAGTGCGAGGCGCTCGCACGCGTCCGCAAGACGTTCGGTCTGACCAATCTCAAGGTGATGGTGCCGTTCTGCCGGCGCACCGGGGAGGCGGAGCGCGTGCTGGCTGCCATGGCCGCCAACGGCCTGAAGCGCGGCGACGACGGGCTGGAGGTCTACGTGATGTGCGAGATTCCCAACAACGTCATCCAGATCGACGCCTTCGCCAAGCTGTTCGACGGCTTCTCGATCGGCTCCAACGACCTCACACAGCTGGTGCTGGGCGTGGACCGGGATTCCGAGACCGTGGCCTTCGATTTCGACGAGCGTGATCCGGGCGTCCTGGAGATGCTGCGGCAGGCGGTGACCGGCGCACATCGGAACGGTCGTCACGTGGGCATCTGCGGCGAGGCGCCTGCGACCTATCCCGAGGTCGCGGCCTTCCTTACGGACCTTGGCATCGACTCGATGAGCGTCAATCCCCAGAGCCTGCCGCGGACCTTGGCCGTGGTTCGTGAAGCCGAGGCGCTCCAGTCGCCCCCCGCGCCGCGCAACCTTCCCGTGACCGAAGCCGTCGGAGCCTAACCTTTATGCCTGACCCTCCGGTCAGGTCTCGCGCCCGCTGTCTTTCGGTTCGGAGGCGTGGCCGAGTTCGCCGCGTTGGCCAGCGTGGCGGGCGAGGCGGACGCTCCGGCCGAGGTGCTGATGGCGCTCCGCCATCTGGCCACGTGCGCTCTTGTGTCCGTATCGATCCGGGCTCACCCTCGGTCGATTTGCCCACACGCTCGAGCTGTGCCCCAGCTGTAGGACGGCGCTCGGAGGCGCCGACCGATGCGCAAGCCGGTGCCAGCCGCGCCTGCCCTGTCGTCGAAGCCCGGTGCGCCGGACGCGTCTCCATCGGTCCTCACGGACGAGATGGACGGCGCGCTATGCGCGCTGTCCCTATACCTTTCCACCGCCGACCAAGTGTCACGCGCCCCCGACATCGATCGCGACCGGTTGCGTCACGCTTTGCAGGGCGCAAGAGAACAACTTGGAGTCCTGGTGGGGAAGGTTGACGCGGCCTGCCGGGCAAACTGCTGAGGCATCGCGGCATGGTCGGAGTTGATCCCGATCAGGCCGGCGGGTCGCCGACGGCGTCCGTATCGGGCTGGACCGCGCCGGGCGGCAGCGCGATGCGGTTCTCCACCGAGCGGACCCCTGGCAGGGCCCAGGCCAACCGCTCGGCGGCGTCTCGGTCGAACCAGTTGGCCGCGGCGCCGGAAAGGGTGACCGCTCCGTCTTCCGCTTCGATCTGCAGTCCGACGGCGGGCACGTGGTCGCGCTCCAGCAGCGCCAGGAGCTGGGTCTGGGTATCGCCCATCGGCGGCGGGACCTGGAGATGGTTGTGGACATCGAGGACTTCGGGCCGTCGCAGGAGCTCCTGTTCAATCACGATCCGTCGTACGTCGTCCTGGACGGCGCCGCTGAGGGTCACCACGCCGTCGGAGACCTTGGCGCAGATCGGCGCTCCACCGCCCAGGCGTTGCACCTCGATGTCGACGATGTCCTGCAGGGTCCGGCTGTCCATATCGAGCTCCTTGGTGCGGAGCATGGCCCCTTCGCCCTCGGCCGCCTTGCGCTGGGTCAACATGCTGCGCGACTTACCGCCGGCGCCTGCACGATGCGCTGTCGAAAGGTCAGTTGAGCAGGATCAACGCCGTCGGCCGCGTCAGGGACGATCTTGCTGAGGTCGTCGGGACCCTCGTCCTGGCCGGACCACCCGGAGGCCCCATGGGCGCATCCCATCACTTGATCACCGCCAGTCGCGTGGATGGTCAACCCGTGTTTTCCACCGCCGGCGAGAAGCTGGGCAAGATCGCCGACCTGATGATCGACAAGGCCACGGGCGCGACCGTCTATGCGCTCATGGCGCATGATGGATTCCTCGGCATCGGCGAACAGTACTATCCGATACCGTGGAGCAAGCTCGACTACGACCCTGCCAAGCAGGGCTTTCGTGTTTCGCTGACCCGCAAACAGATCGAGGGCGGGCATCACGTCGCCGACAAAGAGGTCGAAGACGAGATCGAGTGGCGCGAGGATGTCCACGCCTACTACGGCGTCGAGCCGTATTGGTCCGTGTGAGCCCGCCCCGGACCACGCCGAGGCTCCCCGCGCCCGGCCGCTCGCCGCGGAGATCCCGGCTGCGGGTCCTCGTGCGCCTGCGCCGCTGGTGGCGCGGGATGTGCGAGATTCTGGCCTTCCTGCGCGCCGGGGCCGTGGCGATTCTCGAAGTCATCGCCGGAAGGTGGCCGGAGCCCGCAAAATCCACGGACAAGCGGCCGCGGCCATGAATGTCACCGTCGCCGCGACGACGGAGTGGGCTCAATGGGGTTGGCGATCGGTCCGGGCGCGGGGGCGTTGATCCCCGTCAATGCGCGAGCGCCGCGGACGCGGTGTCCTGCCGGGCGAATATCCCCCACACGCCGAAAGAGGTGCGCAGGTGCCCGCCCGCCGCAGGAAGACTCCGTTCCTGACCGGGCGTGCCCGGAAAACCCATCGACCCCGGGTCGCCTGGGACGGCGCGGCCCCGGTCCGGGGCGAACTGTTCAGCGCCGAGCGGCTGGAAGCGCACGCCCGCAGCCTGGCCGAGGCCCAGGGCCTCGGGCGGAAAGGCCGGGGCCGCCCCCTCGTCCGCCGCCTTGCGCAGAACCAGGCGCTGCTGCTGGAAGCCTATCGCGACACGATTCAGGCGCTCGACGAAGGCGCCAGCATCACGCCCGCCGCCGAATGGCTGATCGACAATTTCCACCTGGTCGAGAAGCAGGTCCGGGAAGTCCGGCTCGACCTTCCCGCCAGCTACTATCGTCAGCTCCGAAAAGTCGCCCAGGGCCATCTGGCCGGCTATCCGCGCGTGTTCGGCATTGCCTGGGCGTTCGTGGCGCACACCGACAGCCGCTTCGACCCGGACCTGCTGCGCCACTTCCTGCGCGCCTATCAGGACGTCCAGCCCTTGACGATCGGCGAGCTCTGGGCCGTCGCGATCACGCTGCGCATCGTGCTGATCGAGAACCTGCGCCGGATCGCCGAGCGGATCGTGATCAGCCGCTGGGCGCGCGCCCAGGCCGATGACTGCTGCGACCGCGTGCTGGGAGCGGGCGATCGGCCCGTAGAGCGCTGTGAGGACGTGCTGCGTCCGTACGAGCGTGGTCGGTTAGCGGACGCCTTCGTCGTCCAGATGCACCAACGCCTGCGCCACGACGATGCGGCCGGGGCGCCGGCGCTGACCTGGCTGGACGCCCAACTGGCGCGGCAGGGCGCCGCCGCCGATCAGGTCATCCGCGACGAACAGCAACGGCAGGTGGCCGCCAGCGGCACCGTGCGCAACATCGTGACCAGCCTGCGCCTGATCTCCGACGTCGATTGGGCCGAACAGGTCGAGGGGGTCAGCCTTGTCGATGATGTCCTGAAGGCGGGCAGCGCCTTCGCCGACATGGATTTCCCGACCCGCAACCTCTACCGCAAGGCGATCGAGGAGCTGGCGCGCGGCTCCAGACGCAGCGAACTCGACGTGGCGCGGCGGGTCGTCCAGGCGATCCGGTCTGTCGACGACATTTCCGGCGAGGGCCGCCGCTGCGATCCCGGCTACTATCTTGTCGCGGCTGGACGGGGCGAGTTCGAAGCCTCAATCGGCTTTCGTGCCCCTGTCCGACACTGGCCGGGTCGGGCCGTGCGCGGGCTCGGGATCGGCGCCTACGTCGCGGCCATCCTTGCGGCGACTGCGATCCTGCTGGCGCTGCCTCTGGGCGCGCTGTGGGCGATGGGGACGGGCGCGCCCTGGCTTGGCGTCCTGGCGGCTCTTGGGGTGTTTCCGGCCCTGGACGCCGCCGTCGCCCTGGTCAACCGAGGCGTCACTCGGGGGTTCCGGGCTGTTCCGCTCCCCGCTCTGGAGCTGAAGGGCGGTGTCCCGCAGAGGCTGCGGACGCTGGTGGCGGTCCCGGTGTTGCTCACCGACGCGGCGGACCTCGAGGCGCAGATCGAGCGGCTGGAGATCCACTACCTCTCCAGTCCGGAAGGTCACCTGCACTTCGCACTGCTCTCCGACTGGCGCGACGCCGATCGTGAGGTGACCGACTCCGATGCCGCGCTGTTCCGCAGCGCTGTCGAGGGCGTTACGCGCCTGAACCGCAAGTACGGGGCCGCATCGGGCGGAGACCGCTTCCTGCTGCTCCACAGGCGGCGCCTATGGAGCGAGGGCGAAGCCTGCTGGATGGGCTGGGAGCGAAAGCGCGGCAAGCTGCACGAACTCAACCGGCTGCTGCGCGACGCACGCGACACGAGCTTCCTTCCGATCGAAGGCCAGGTTGTTCCACGCAGCGTCCGCTACGTCGTCACCCTCGACGCCGACACCAAGCTGCCCCGCGAGACCATCCGCCGCCTGATCGGCAAGATGGCCCATCCCCTGAACCGTCCACATCTGGACGAAACGACCGGCCTGGTCACCGAAGGCTACGCCATCCTGCAGCCGAGGATCACGCCGGCCCTGCCGTCCGGCGGCGAGGGCTCCCTATTCCGCCGGGTGTTCTCCAGCATCGGGGGCATCGACCCCTACGCGGCCGCGATCTCGGATGTGTACCAGGATCTGTTCGGGGAAGGCTCCTTCGCCGGCAAGGGCATCTACGACGTCGACGCGTTCGAGGCCGCGCTGCGCGGCCGGATCCCCGATTCAACACTGCTCAGCCACGATCTGTTCGAAGGGATCTTCGCGCGAGCCGGCCTCGCGTCGGATGTGGAGGTGGTGGAGGATTTCCCCGACCGCTATGACGTCGCCACCGCGCGCCATCACCGCTGGGCGCGGGGCGACTGGCAGCTCCTGCCGTGGATCCTCGGGCTCGCGCCCGTACCAGGTCAGGCTGTGTCGACTGTTCCGGCGATCGGGCGCTGGAAGATGGTCGACAACCTGCGCCGAACCCTGTCGCCGGGCCTGAGCCTGGCCAGTCTGTGGGCCGGGTGGCTCCTGCCGCTGCCGGCGGCGGCGCTCTGGACCCTCTTCGTTCTGACCACGTTCGCGCTGCCCCCGCTCATCCCGGTCGCGGCTTCGCTGACCCGGCGTCGACCCGGTGTGCCGCTCCGGGCCCGGCTCCACAGCCTGGAGGCCGACCTGCGCCTGGCCCTCGTCCAGGGTGCGCTGGTCACCACTCTGCTGGCGCATCAGGCGTGGTTGATGGGTGACGCTATCGCGCGCACCCTGTGGCGGCTGTTCGTTTCGCGCCGCCGCCTCCTGCAATGGGTTCCCGCCGCGCAGGCCGCCGCGGGCCTTCGCTTGGACTTGCCGAGCTTCTATCGCCGCATGGCGCCCGCGGTGGCGCTCGGGGTGCTCACGCTGGGCCTCCTCGGGCTCGCCCGCTCCAGCGCCTGGATCATGGCCGCGCCGTTCATCGCCGCGTGGATCGCATCACCGGGCATCGCGCTGCTGGCAAGCCGGCCGCCGCCACCGGCGGGCCGATTCCCACCCTCCGAGGCCGACCTGCGGCGGCTGCGGCTGACGGCGCGGCGGACCTGGCGGTTCTTCGAAGCCTTCGTGACGGCGGCGGACAACATGTTGCCCCCCGACAACTTCCAGGAGGACCCCGCGGCGGTGGCCCACCGGACGTCACCGACCAACATCGGCCTCTATCTGCTCTCCACGGCGGCGGCGCGCGATTGCGGGTGGCTGGGGACCGCCGAGGCAGTCGAGCGGCTGGAAGCGACGTTCGCGACCATGGGTCGGATGGCCCGCTTCCGCGGTCACTTCTACAACTGGTACGCCACCCAGGATCTGCGGCCGCTTGATCCGCCGTACGTCTCCTCGGTGGACAGCGGAAACCTCGCCGGCCACCTGATCGCGGTCGCCAACGCGGCGCGACAGTGGACGGCGCGCCCTGACCACGCGCAGACCCTCGCCGGGGTGGCCGACGCGCTCGCCATCCTGGTCGATGAAGCCGAGGCGCTGCGTAAGTCGTCGCCGGGTGGCGAGGCGACATGGCGGCATTTCGACAGCGAGTCCGAACGGGTACGCCGGACTCTTGAAGCGGCGAGGGCGGCCGGACCGCCGACCGCCGAGCGATGGGCGGCCCTCGCAGCCCAGGCGGCGCGGCTGGCGGATGCGGTCCAGGCCGTGGCGATCGACCGGGGCGATCCGGCCGGCGACGATCTTCTGTTCTGGGCGCAGGCCATCGGCCGCGCGATCTCGAGCCACCAGCGCGACCTCCAGGGCGTGCCGGTGGAACGCCTGACGGCAATCGCCGAACAGGCGCGACGCATGGCCCTCGAGATGGACTTCGGCTTCCTGCTCGACCCCGAGCGCATGCTGCTGTCGATCGGCTACCGCGCCACCGAGGGCGAACTCGATCAGAATTGCTACGACCTGCTGGGTTCGGAGGCGCGGCTCGCCAGTTTCCTCGCCATCGCCAAGGGCGATGCGCCGGCGCGGCACTGGTTCCGGCTGGGCCATGCGGTGACGCCGGTGGCGCACGGCGCGGCGCTGATCTCCTGGTCCGGCTCGATGTTCGAATACCTGATGCCGTCGCTGGTCATGCGGGCGCCGCCGGGCAGCCTGCTCGACCAGACCGATCGGCTGGCGGTGCGTCGGCAGGTCGAGTACGCGGCGAGCCTCAAGGTCCCGTGGGGCATGTCCGAGTCGGCCTACAACGCGCGCGACCTGGAGTTCACCTACCAGTATCTGAGCTTCGGGGTGCCCAGCCTGGGCCTCAAGCGCGGCCTCGACGATCACGTCGTGGTGGCGCCCTACGCAACCGCCCTGGCGGCCATGGTGGACCCGAAGGCTGCGGCGCGGAACCTGGAGCACCTCGAAGCGCTGGGCGCCCGCGGACGCTACGGGTTCTATGAGGCGTTGGATTATACGCCCACCCGCGTTCCCGACGGCCAGCGCTACGCCCTCGTGCGCGCGTTCATGGCCCACCATCAGGGCATGACGATCGTGGCGATCGCCAACGCGCTCTCCGACGGCGCGATGCAGGACTACTTCCACGCCGAGCCCATGGTCCGCGCGACCGAGCTGTTGCTTGAGGAGCGCATGCCGCGCGAGGTGGTGCTCAGTCAGCCTTGGATCGCGCGGAAGCGGTTCGCCACCCACGTCGACGCGATGGAGACGCCCGGCGCGCGACGCTTTCACAGCCCGCACACGCCCACGCCTGCCGTCCATGTGCTCTCGAATGGCCGCTACAGCGTCATGCTGACGGCGGCGGGGTCCGGCTACAGCCGCTGGGGGGACGTAGCGGTGACCCGCTGGCGCGAGGACAGCACCTGCGATGTGCTAGGCCCGCACATCTTCCTTCGCGACGTCCGCTCGGGGGTTGTGTGGTCGGCGGGCTATCAGCCGACCGGTGTTGAGCCTGACGCCTATCAGGTCACCTTCAATGAGGATCGCTGCGAGATCGTCCGGCGGGACGGCGCGTTGACGACCGCCTTGGACGTGCTTGTCTCCGCCGAGGACGATGCGGAGGTCCGGCGGATCTCCATCACGAACCACGGCTTCGCGGCGCGGGAGCTCGACGTCACCGCCTATGCCGAACTGGCCCTGGCCGCCCAGGCGGCCGACGTCGCCCACCCGGCGTTCTCGAAGCTGTTCGTGGTGACCGAGCACCTCCCGGGCCTCGGCGCGCTGGTGGCGACGCGGCGTCGGCGGTCCCCTGGCGATCCGGAAGTCTGGATCGGCCAGGTCGCGGTGGTCGAAGCGGACGCCATCGGCCGACCGGAGTTTGGCACGGATCGGGCGCAGATCCTCGGGCGCGGTCGCGACCTCCGTGCGCCGCAACGGATAGTCGATGGCGCCGCCCTCGGCGGCGTGACGGGGACGGTCCTCGATCCGGCCTTCGCACTCCGCAGGCGCGTGCGGATCGCGCCCGGCGGCACGGCCCGGATCGCTTTTTGGACCCTGGCCGCCCCGTCGCGCAGGGCGCTCCTCGATCTGATCGACAAGCACCACGACCCGGCCGCCTTCGATCGCGCTGCGAACCTGGCGTGGACACAGGCGCTGGTCCAACTGCACCATCTCGGTATCGATCGCGGCGAGGCGGCGCTGTTCCAGCAGTTGGCTGGCCACATCGTGTACGCCGGGGCCGCGTTGCGGCCCTCTTCCGATATCGTGCTGAAGGGGGCCGGCGGCCAGCCGGACCTCTGGCGGGTAGGGATTTCCGGAGACGTGCCGATCGTCCTCGTGCGGATCGCCGACATCCATGAACTCAAGCTGGCGCGCCAGTTGGTCAAGGCCAGCGAATACTGGCGCGCGAAGGGTCTCGTGTTCGATCTCGTGCTGCTGAACGAGCGCGGCGCGTCCTACGTGCAGGACCTGCAGGTGGCTCTTGAGGCCCTGGTCCGGGCCGGACAGGCGCATGGCGAGCAGGGGCCGGCCGGACGCACCATGGTGCTCAGGGCCGACCTCGTCGCGCCTGAGACCCGCGACCTGATCATCTCGGTCGCCCGCGTCGTGCTCATCGGCCAGGGCGGCAGCTTGAGCGAACAGTTGGACCGGGTCTCGGAGACTGCGGTTCCCTGGCCCGCGGCGCCGCGGCGGCGATCGCCCGCCCTCCCGCCACCGTCCCGCCCGATGCCGCAGCTGGAGTTCTTCAACGGCCTCGGCGGTTTCGCCGACGAGGGGCGCGAGTACGTCACCGTCCTGTCGCCCGGCCAGGCCACGCCCGCGCCATGGATCAACGTGATCGCCAATCCCGGCTTCGGGTTCCAGGTTTCCGCAGATGGAGCTGGCTGCACCTGGGCCCAGAACAGCCGCGAGCACCAGCTCACGCCCTGGTCCAACGATCCGGTCGCCGACCCCGCGGGTGAGGCGCTATTCCTGAGGGACGAGGAAACCGGGGAAATCTGGAGCCCCACGGCCTCGCCGATCCGGCACGACGCGGGGACCTATGTGGCCCGCCACGGCCGCGGGTACAGCCGGTTTGAGCACAGCGCCCATGGCGTCGACCTGGAGCTGCTGCAGTTCGTGCCGCTGGTCGACCCCGTGAAGGTGTCGCGCCTGCGCATCCGCAACACTTCGGGCCGCGCCCGGCGCCTATCTGTCACCGGCTACGTTGAATGGGTCCTGGGTCCGTCGCGCGCCGCGGTCGCCCCGTTCACGACCACCCGCGCCGATCCGGTCACCGGCGCCATCCTGGCCAGCAACCCGTGGAACCCGGCGTTCGGAGCGCCGGTCGCCTTCGCCGACCTGGGGGGACGGCAGAGCAGCTGGACGGGCGACCGGCGCGAGTTCATCGGTCGCAACGGATCGCTCGCGTCGCCGGCGGCGCTGGTCGCGGGCGGCCCGCTCTCGGGCGCGCTCGGGGCCGCCCTCGATCCCTGCGCGGCCCTGCAGGCCACGATCGATCTCCCGCCGGACGGGATTTGCGAGGTCGTCTTCCTCCTGGGCGAAGGGGTCGGCGAAGCGGAGGCGCAGGCCCTCATCGGCCGCTATCGGAGCGCAGATCTGAAGACGGTCCTTAAGGAGGTGCGGGGCCATTGGGATCGGATCCTCGGGGCCGTGCAGGTGAAGACCCCGGACCGGTCCATGGACATCCTGCTGAACGGCTGGCTGCTGTACCAGACGCTCGCCTGTCGCATCTGGGCGCGGTCCGGCTTCTACCAGGCCAGCGGAGCCTATGGCTTCCGCGACCAGCTCCAGGACTCCATGGCCCTGGTGGCGACCGAGCCTGGAATCATGCGCGGGCATCTGCTCAGGATCGCCGCCCGGCAATTCATTGAGGGCGACGTCCAGCACTGGTGGCTGCCGCACTCGGGCCAGGGCGTGCGCACCCGGATTTCCGACGACCGCGTGTGGCTGGCCTATGGCGCAGCGCACTACGTGCAGACGACGGGGGACGCCGGCGTCCTGGACGAAATGGTATCGTTCATCGAGGGTCCGCCGTTGGAGCCGAATGAGGCGGAGGCCTTCTTCCAGCCCGCGATATCCAGCGAGAACGCAAGCCTTTACGAACACTGCGCCCGCGCGCTCGACCACAGCCTGGACCTTGGCGGACACGGCTTGCCCCTGATCGGCGGCGGGGACTGGAACGACGGCATGAACCGTGTCGGCGAACGAGGGCTGGGCGAAAGCGTCTGGCTGGGTTGGCTGCTCCATTCGACGCTGTCGGCCTTTCTGCCCCTGGCCGCGGCGCGTGGCGACAGCGCGCGGGTGGGCGCATGGCGGGCCCATGCCGAGGCGCTTGCTGCGGCGCTTGAGCGCCATGCCTGGGACGGCGAATGGTACCGCCGGGGGTGGTTCGATGACGGCGCGCCGCTCGGTTCGGTGAGCAACGACGAGTGCCGGATCGACTCCATCGCCCAGTCATGGGCGGTGCTGTCCGGGGTGGCGGCGCCGGACCGGGCCGCCATGGCTATGGCGGCCGTAGAGCGGGACCTGATCCTGGAGGACGAGAAGCTCGCACTGTTGTTCACGCCGCCCTTCGACAAGACCGCGCTCGACCCTGGCTATATCAAGGCCTACCCGCCGGGCCTGCGCGAGAATGGCGGCCAATACACGCATGCCGCGACCTGGACGGTGATGGCGCTCGCCGCCTTGGGCCAGGGCGCCAAAGCGGTCGAACTCTTCGCCTTGCTCAACCCGATCAACCATGCCCGCGACCGGGCCGCCGTACATCGCTACAAGGTCGAGCCCTATGTGATGGCCGGCGACGTCTATGCGGCTCCGGGCCACGTCGGCCGCGGCGGCTGGACCTGGTACACGGGCTCGGCCGCCTGGATGCAGCGGGCCGGGATCGAGAGCGTCCTGGGCCTGCGCCGCCACGGCGAACTCCTGACCGTCGACCCGTGCGTCCCTGAGGCCTGGCCGGGCTTCAGCGTCCGCCTCCGCCACGGGGCCAGCGTCTATGAGGTCGAGGTCCAGAACCCCGACGCGGTGTCGCGCGGCGTCAAGTCCGCCGAGCTCGACGGTGAGCCGTTGTCCACGACGCCCCTCCAGGTCCAGTTGCAGGACGACGGCCGGGCCCACCGACTGACAGTTCGCCTCGGCGCGCCCATGTCCCAGGCGCCGGCCGCGCCGCGGGCCACAAGCACCGCGTGATCTTGACCCTGATCAATGCCGACCTCCTGCCGGCGCGGCAAGGTGACAGGACGCGCGCGGCTTTCCACACCCGAGGGGTCTGGGTCGCGATGCGTCTGCACGGATCGGGACGATGGACCAGACGATCAGCTTCCGGGTGGTGAAGGAGCCCTACGGCTGGGCAGTGCGGATGGGGGAGGGCATGATGACGCCCTTCCGCTCGAAGCTGCTGGCCGTGCGGCATGCCAATGGCTTCGCAGACGCCCTTCGCCGCTGCGGTGAGCCGGTTGAGGTGGTGGTCGAGGAGCGTCCCCCGGAGATCCGGACTTTCTCCCGTCGGCGACCCCGCTTCCTACCCTTCAGCTGACACTCCGGCTCCCGCGCGCTCGTCAGCGAACGGCGGACGCCTCTTTGACCCGCTCGATGACGACCTGGGGCAGGAAGCGACGCACGTTCGCCGCGTGGCACAGATCGGTGGCCGGGGCGAGAAGCGCGGCGGCGCCGCCGGCCGCGCCGTAGCGGAAGGCTTCCTCCAGGCTCAGCTTCGACGACAGGGCCCAGACCATGGAACCCAGGAAGCTGTCGCCCGCGCCGACCGTGCTCAAGGGGCGGATCGGGAGAGGCTGCGCGCGCCAGGCCGCGTCGGCCGTCACCAGCAGTGCGCCCTGCGCGCCCAGGGTCAGGGCGACGATCTCCGTGCGACCTCCCGCGACGAGGGTCCGGCATGCGGCGATCAGAGAACGATCCTCGTCCAGGGCTCCGCCAACGAGTTCGCGGAGTTCGGCCAGGTTCGGCTTGATCAGGCGGATCCGCTCGCGGAGTGCGGCCTTGAGCGCCGGGCCCGCGGTGTCCAGCGCGAACGGTACGCCGTGGCATTCGACGATCTCCGCGACGCGGGCGTAGAAGTCCTCAGGCGCGCCCGGCGGCAGGCTGCCGCTGGCGCAGACGAAGTCCGGCTTGAGATCGAGGTCCGCCAGGACCTTGAGGCACCGCATCCATTCGGCGTCGCGCAGATGCGGCCCCCGGAGCACGAAGCGGTATTCCTCGCGGGTGGTCTCGTCGAGCACGGTGAGGTCTTCCCGCGTCTCATCCTGCACGGGAACGACGACGCTCTCGACGCCTTCGGACCGGACGAGCGCCTCCAGACGCTGACCCACGAACCCGCCGGCGGGATAGATGGCGACCGCCCGCGCCCCCAGCCGGTGCGCGACGCGCGCGACGTTGATGCCGCCACCGCCGGGATCGCGGCTCTCGGCGGTGCAACGCAGCTTCCGGCTCGGCTCCACCCGCGCCACCGAGGTGGAGATGTCGACGGCCGGATTGACGGTCCGGGTCAGGACGATGGGCATCGAGCGCCTCCAAGCCTGCAGGATGCACGGACAGCGGGCGGCTTCCTTGAGCCTCGTCAAGACGCTGACCTCGGTCGGTTGACCCGCATCAAGGCGCCGGACGCGCCCTCAGCGGAATGTGCATCCGGCGCCGCGGCGCGGACTTCACCCAGGGCCAACTCCCATGAAACACCCCTTCACCGTCCCCGCGCGTCTCGCCCCTGACCTGGCGCGCGTCCACGCCTACTGGCGCGGTCTCCTGCGCGGGGCGGCGACGATGCCCTTCTGGGACGACGCGAAGTTGTCGGACCTGCCGGACCTCACGGCCCGACTGTTCCTGATCGACGCCTTCCAGGACCCCGAGCGCTTCCGGTTCGCGCAAGTGGGCGCAGCAATCGGAGGACAGGAGTTGGAAGGCCGCTTCCTGGACGAAACCGACCTCGCCAATCCCTTCGCCTTCCTGCGCGCCCAATGCAGCGTCACTATCGAGTGCGCGGGGCCCACGTGTTTCCGTGCCGAAGAGGCTGGGGCGCGGGAGCCCTATTCGCGGCTTCTGCTGCCCATGTGGGGCGACGGTCGGATCTCGATGCTCCTGGGCGCCGTCGGCCGCGAGTAAGGTCCTCCCGGCCAACCCGGCTGATCCAGCGGCCGCGGCCTATTCGTGCCGCAGGGCGACGATCGGGTCGAGACGCGCGGCGCGGCGCGCCGGAACGTAGCCGAACACCACCCCGATGGCGGCGGCGACGCCGAACGCCACCGCGTTGATGGCGGGATCGAAGGCGAAGGGTACGGCCATCATCCGGGTCAGGACGATCGACGACACCGCGGCCAGGGCGACGCCTACCAGCCCGCCGAAGGCCGACAGCGTCACCGCCTCCACCAGGAACTGGAGGAGAACGTCTCCCTCAAGCGCGCCGACGGCCAGGCGGATTCCGATCTCGCGCGTCCGCTCGGTGACCGACACGAGCATGATGTTCATGATGCCGATGCCCCCCACGACGAGGCTTACCGCCGCCACTGCGCCCAGCAGCAGGGTGAGGATCCGGGTCGTCCCCGTCAGCGCGTCGGCGATCTGACGGGTGTCCATGACGTTGAAGTTGTCGTCTTCGTTTCGCGCGATCCGCCGGCGCTCGCGCAGCACCTGGGTCAGCTCGGCCTTGGCGCGCTCCAGGCTCTCCTGGTCCCGCACGGAGAGGACGATCTGGCCGATGTCGTTCGAGCCGGCCAGCCGGCGCTGCACGGTCTTCAGCGGCATGATCACCAGATCGTCCTGGTCCATGCCCATGGACGCCTGACCCGTCGAGGTGAGGAGCCCGACCACGTCGCAGGAGAAGCCCTTCACGCGCACACGGGCGCCGAGCGGGTCGGCGGCCCCGAACAGTTCGCGCCGGACAGTTTCGCCGACGACGCAGACCGGGCGGCCGGAGCGCTGCTCGGCCTCGCTGAACAGGCGGCCCGAGGCGACACGGAGCTGCCGGGCGCGGAAGTAGTCGTTGTCGACGCCGACGATGCTCGTCGACCAGTTGTGCGCCCGGTAGACGACGGTCGCCCCGGCGGTTTCGACTCCCGAGATCGCCGTCACGCTGGCAACCCTCGCTCGGATGGCCTGGATATCCGCTGCCCGGAACTGCGGCGCGCGCTCGCCACCCGGGCCCATGCGCTGGCCGGGCCGGACGACCACGAGATTGCTCCCAAGGCTGGAGATCTGGTCGGCCACGGCGCGGCTCGCGCCGCGGCCGAGCGTCACCATGGTGATGACCGCCGCCACCCCGATCACAACGCCTAGCACCGTGAGGAATGACCGGGCGGGGTTGCGGCGGATCGCCTGGAAGGCGAGGACAATGGCCGAGGCGAGCATCAGGCCGCCTGACGCGCGTCGTCGGCCGCAATCCGGCCGTCGCGGAAGCGGACGGTCCGATGGGCATAGGCCGCCATGTCCGGCTCGTGCGTGACCATGAGGATGGTCAGACCGCTCCGGGCGTTGAGCGCGGTGAGCAGGTCCATGATCCCGCGCCCCATCTCGCTGTCGAGGTTCCCCGTGGGTTCGTCGGCCAACAGCACCGTGGGGTTGCTCACCAGCGCCCGGGCGATCGCCACGCGCTGTTGCTGGCCGCCCGACAGCTCTGCGGGGCTGTGCCGCGCCCATGCCGAAAGGCCGACCAGATCCAGCGCCTCCAGAGCCGCTTTGCGGCGCGCAGGCCCGCGCAGGCCGCGGTAGATGAGGGGCAGGGCGGTGTTTTCCAGGGCGCTGGTGCGGGGCAGGAGATTGTAGCCTTGGAAGACAAAGCCGAAATGCCGGCGTCGCAGGCGCGCGCGCTGGCCGCGGTCCAGCGCCTCGACGTGCACGCCCTCGTAGAGATAGGCGCCGGCGCTCGGCGTATCCAGGCAGCCCAGGATGTTCATGGCCGTCGACTTGCCCGAGCCGCTGGGGCCCATGATCGCCACGAACTCGCCGCGGCTGACGGACAGATCGACCCCCCGAAGCGCCTGGAACGCGCTGGGACCCTCGCCGAAGACCTTGGTGACGGCCCTGAGCTCGATCAGTGGCGGAAGGCTCACGACGGCGCCTCCACCGCG
Organism: uncultured Phenylobacterium sp.; assembly: GCF_902826855.1. Lineage (GTDB taxonomy): Bacteria > Pseudomonadota > Alphaproteobacteria > Caulobacterales > Caulobacteraceae > Phenylobacterium. The sequence continues at coordinate 23,419 of NZ_CADEGK010000046.1, forward strand.
CCGACGATCACCGGCAGGCCGGCCCTGATCCCCGATCCGGTCACCTCGGTCTCACGCGTATCGGACGCGCCCACGTGGACGGACAACGCCTTGGGGCGGTCGCCCTCCAGCACCCAGACCTGTTGCCGGCTGGCGTCGCTCGAGCGGCGCACGGGTGGCGATCCCAGCCGCGGCATGCGGGGCACAAGCGCCCGGCTCAAGGCGCCCTGGCTATCGCCGCTTCGTGGCGGCGTGAACCTCAGTGCGGCCTCCGGAACCAGCAGCACGTCGCGGCGGGTGACCGACCGGATGTCAGCGCTCGCGGTCATGCCGGGACGAAGGCTCAGGTCGGCGTTGTCGAGGCTCAGAACCCCGGTGTAGGTGACGACCCCTTCCTTGGTCTGCGCGCCGAAGCCGACGCGCGTGACCCGCGCGCGGTACTGTCGGCCGGGATGGGCGTCGACCGTGAAGACCGCCTCCTGTCCCTCGTGCACCTGGGCGACGTCGGCCTCGTCGATGTCGGCGTGCAGCTCCATCCGCCGCATGTCTTCCGCCAGGGTGAACAGGACCGGCGCCTGGAGGGAGGCGGCCACCGTCTGGCCGGGCTCGGCCTTGCGGATGAGCACCACGCCGTCGACCGGCGAGCGGATCGCGGCCTTGCTCAGGCTGGTGCGGGCGGTCCTCAGGCTCGCCTGCGCCTGGGTGATGGCCGCGCGTGCGGCGGCCTCGGCGGCGCGGGCGCGGGTCAGGGCGGCGTCCGCCGCGTCCACGTCGGCCTTCGCCGGCCAGCCCCCGGAGGAGATCGTGAACAGGCGGTTCAGCCTGTCCGCCTTGAGGCGCATCTCGCCGCGGGTGGCCGCCGCCTGCGCCAAGCCCGCCTCCGCCGCGGCCACGCCCGCCTGGGTCTGGACGACCTGATCCTGCAATCGGTCCGTGTCGAGGGTGGCCATCACCTGGCCCTTCGCGACCCGATCGTTCTCCTGGACCCGTACGGAGGCGATGGTCCCGGAGAGCTCGCTGCCGACATCGACCTGATTCACCGGCGCCAGGGCTCCGGTGACGGTTACCAGCACGGTCAGGTCGGCCCTGCGAATGGCGGCGGTCTCGTACTTGGCCGCGACGGGCTGCAGGTGACGCAGGGCGATCGGGGCGAGCAGGGCCAGGGACAGGAGCAGCACAACGATGACGGCGCCCAGCATGGCCGGGCGAATCCAGCGCGGCCTAGCGGCTTCGCCGAGCAACGCGGTGACGGTCGCCGGATCATCCTGGCCGGCCGGAGTCCCGGACGCCTCGGCGGACACGACGTCGTCACGCGCTTGATCGGGGTCGACGCGGTCCATGGCGCAACATTGCGCACCGGCCGGTCGCCGCCTTGACGCGGGTCAACGCCCAGTCGGCGCCTGGAGGTCGCCAAAGCAGGCGTGCTGGGTCCTCGCAGCGGGCCCTTCGGCCAGTTGACTTCGCGCAAGGAAGGGACGGCGATTTCCGCGCATTGCAGATCCACGCTCACGCCGATGGAGGCTGCCGCCATGGCCATAGCCGCACGGACGCGTCGCCCCGTTCGACAGCTGGTTCATCTCCCAGCTCGCCGTCTATCGGCGCCGAGGAGCGGGCGCGCCGTGGTGCTCGCCCTGGCGCTTCTCGCCGGCGGCTGCGCCTCGCCGCCAGCCGGAACTGGC
>NZ_CADEGK010000047.1 GCF_902826855.1 uncultured Phenylobacterium sp.
TAGGCTCCGGTCAGTTCCTCGTAGGTGGCCCGCAGGTGGGCGAGGCCGGCGATCTGTTCGCGGCTGGGCGCCTCGACGCCTTCGGTCATCGCCAGCGCCGCGACCACCCATCGGGTCCGGGCGAGCGCTGCGGCCGACGCCAGCCGCCGAAAGCGCTCTGCGTCGGCGCTGCCCAGGGTGGCGCTCAGCACCTTCCTGTTGGCGGCGTAGGCTGCCAGGTCGATCTGCTCCAGGTGGCCCCGGAGTTGACGCTGGACCTTGGGATCGACCTCTGCGTCCGGCTCGAAGTGATCACTGGCGGCCCTGGAGCCGATCACCCTGCTCATGGCGTGTTTCCTCGTACCGCCTGGAGAACCCGGCGACGCCAGCGTGCGCCAGAAGGGCTAACAGACCATTGGGGTGAGCGCCCCCCCTACGCGGCGTCGACCAGATAGCCCGCCGGGTCCTTCTGGAAATCCAGTGCGTCGGCCAGGCAACCTTGCCAGGCGAGCAGATGGGTCTCGGCGTCAGCGCGGGTCATCGTGCGAAACAGGATCGCCGAATAGACGACGTGGTTCTGGCCGCCGCGGTCCTGGTAGAGCCGGCACATCACGGAGGTCTGGTTGAAGGCGTTGACCTGCGCGGCCGAAACGTTTCCCCGCCCCATCGCCTGGTCCAGCAGCACGGCGCGGCAGGCCCGTCCCTGGGCATTGCAGCCGGCGAACTGCATCGAGAAGTTGGCGACGGCCGAGGTCACGGCGACGAACACCGCGTCCGCTTCGCGCCGGCTCGTCTGCGCCTTGGCGCCGGCGGCGCCCAGGATGTCCATCAGGCCCTGCGGATTGGTGGCGTCGAAGGTGGCGGCGGCCTTCGGGGCGGCCTTGGGGGGAGCAGGCTTCACCGGCGGCGGCTTAGTTGCGGGGGCGGCGGCCAAGCATAGCACCGCGGCCGGCAGGAGCAGGGAGATGCGGGTCATGACGCTCCGCTAACAGACCGCCGCCCGTGGTGCGAGCATGGCCGTCCGGTTTCCGTAGCGGCGGGCGCCGAGCCCCGATAGACTTCGCCACATAACGGGGGTCGGCGCATGGGTCTGGGACTGATCATTTCCATTGTCTTCGTGGTGTTGGCCCTGATCGTGGCCACGGGCGCCATCAAGATCGTGCCGCAGGGGCGCGAGTACACGGTCGAGACCTTCGGCCGCTTCAGCCGCACCCTGAAGCCGGGCATCAGCTTCCTGACCCCCTTCGTGGAAGGGGTGGGGCGCAAGGTGAACATGATGGAGCAGGTGCTGGAGGTGCCGCGCCAGGAGGTGATCACCAAGGACAACGTCACCGTTCAGGTGGACGCGATCATCTTCATCCAGGTCATGGACGCGGGGGCGGCGGCCTACCGGGTCGATAACCTGCACTACGCCATCGGCCAGCTGACCATGACCAATCTGCGCACGGTCGTTGGTTCCATGGAGTTGGACGAGGTGCTCAGCCAGCGCGACCAAATCAACACCCGCCTGCTGCAGGTCATCGACGACGCCACCAGTCCCTGGGGCGTCAAGGTCGCGCGCATTGAGATCAAGGACCTGACGCCGCCGCCGGACATCACCAACGCCATGGCCCGACAGATGAAGGCCGAGCGGGAGCGCCGCGCGGTGATCACCGAGGCCGATGGTGAAAAGTCCGCCGCCATCGCCCGCGCCGAGGGCCAGAAGCAGTCGGCGATCCTGCAGGCCGAGGGGCGCAAGGAAGCCGCCTTCCGCGACGCCGAGGCGCGCGAACGCTCGGCCGCGGCCGAAGCCAAGGCCACCGAACTGGTGAGCAACGCGATCGCCGCCGGCGACGTCAACGCGATCAACTACTTCGTGGCCCAGAAGTATGTGGAGGCGTTTGCCCTGCTCGCCTCCAGCCCGCAGCAGAAGACAGTGATCGTGCCCGCCGAAATGGGCGCGCTGGTCGGCACCGTCGGCGGCATCGGCGAGCTGGTCAAGGCGATCACCGCAGATGGCCCGCCGCGGCCACCGCCCGCGCCTCGCGCGCGGCCGAATGCCCCCGCCGGGAGCTAGGCCATGGACATGATCGCGGGGATCTATGCGGCGCAGCCGTTCTGGGTCTGGGCGGGGCTGGCGGCGGCATTGCTCGGGGTCGAAGTGCTGACGGGGTCGGGCTGGCTCCTGTGGGCGTCAGCCTCGGCGGCGGTGACGGCGGTCGTGGCGCAGCTGTGGGGGCCAGATGTGCCGACCACCCTGTTGGTGTTTGCCGTCCTGACCACGGCCTCGACCCTGATGGCGCAGCGGTTCCTGCCACGGAGGCCCCGTGTCCACGACGGCAGCGATATCAATGACAACATCGGCCGGCTCGTGGGGCACCGGGGTTCGGCGGTACGGGCCTTCTCCGGGCGCGCCGGCCGCGTCTCCATCGACGGCAAGGAATGGGCGGCCGAACTGGACGACGGTGAGCCCCTGGAAGCCGGCGCCCGTATCGAGGTCGTCGGCGTCGACGGGTCCCGTCTGCGCGTCCGCCGCGCGTAGCGAAACCGGTTGCGCGACCTCACGGAAGGCGCCCAAGCGGCGCCATGGTCAAGCTAAGTGGCTGGAACAAGCCACACTTCGGCCAGCTTCGGCCGGCAACTTGACCCGCGAAGGATCGCGGCGCTTATGTGCCGCAAAACCACGACCCGAAGGTCACGACCCAGGAGACACCCACGCATGAGGCCATTTCGTTTGGGCCTGCTGGCCGCCCTTATGGCGGCTTTTGTAATGCCCGCCGCCGCGATGGCGCAGAAGAAGTCGGGCAAGGACGCAGACGGCGCCTACAATGCGGCGCAAATGAAGCGCGGCGCGGCCGAAGGCGCTGCTGCGGCGCAGGCCGCCGGCATCCCCTGCACCGTTTCGAACGCCGCTTGGCTCGGCGCCTCGGCGGCCGACAAGAAGACGAACTCGGCCGCCAAGGACATGTTCGAAGTCGCCTGTTCGGGCTCGATGGGGTTCATGATCCAGGTCGATAAGGGTGGCCCCGCCATGGGTTTCAGCTGCCTGGAATCGCTGTCGGGCCTGGCTTGCAAGCTTCCGGAGAACGCCAATCCCAACGCGCTGCTGCAGGCGGCCCTGACCAAGAACACCGTGGCCTGCGATCTCTCCCAGACGAGGCTCATCGGCCAGGTGCCGACGGCCCAGGCCATCTACATCGAGGCCCTCTGCAAGGACGGCTCCGGCTATGTGCTCAAGACCTCCATGCCGATGGACTTGGCCAAGCCGATCAAGGCGGAGGACTGCCTGATCTACGATGCAGCCAACACCAACGTGAAGTGCACCTTGGCTGAGCCGGCCTCTCGCCTGGCGCTCATCGATCGCTTCGTTACGACCGCAAAGGTCAACTGCACCGTCAAGGAGCGTCGCTTCGTCGGTCCCCTGAAGGACGGCACGACCGCCTACGAGGCCGCCTGCCAGGACGGCAAGGGCTACGTGCTGAAGGTCGACAACAAGGGCGGCGTGGTCCCGGTGGAGTGCGCCAAGGTCCCGACCCTGTGCGAACTCTCCGACGCTCGTCAGGCGATGACGGAGCAGGCCGGCCTCTACACCAACCTCGCCAAGGCCGCCGGCTCGAACTGTGTGGTCGAGAGCTACGCGGTGTTCCCGGCCCAGCCGGGACAGGAGGTCCTGGAGCTGACCTGCAAGGACGGCGCTGAGGTCGTGGCCGTCTTCCCGGCCCGCGGCCCCGGCAAGGTCTATGATTGCGGCCACGCCCTCGTCGCCGGTTTCAAGTGCGCGCCTGGCAAGCTCAACTACTCGCCCCTGACGGCTGACCTGCGCAAGCTTGGCAAGACCGATTGCTCGGTCTCCGACGTCGTCGCGCGCGCCAAGAGCGCGAAGGGCAACCCGCAGATCGAAGTGGCCTGCGCTGACGGCCTGCCCGGCTACGTGGTGGAATACACGGACCCGGCGACCCCGGTGGGAGCCCTCGGCTGCCGCCTGGTGGGCTGCAACCTGCCGGCCAACAACAAGCCGAAAGCCTAGCTTCCGGCCGGAGCTGACGCAGGGCCCGCGGAGGTGACTCCGCGGGCTTTTGCTTGCGATGAGCTATTGCCGGACGCGGCGGCAGCCGGTGAGGGTGCGCGCCAAACACCGAGGGAGCGAGCCGATGCCTGCCTATGGGATCTTCATCAAGAACAAGACCATCGATGCCGACGCGCTGAAGACCTACAGCGAGAAGGCGGGCCCGGCGAGCGCCGGCCACCCTCTGTCGGCCCTGGCCTACTACGGCGCCTTCGAGGTGCTGGAAGGCGATGCGGCCGAGGGCGTGGTCGTGCTGCAGTTCCCCGACATGGCGGCCGCCAAGGCCTGGTATCACAGCCCCGGTTACCAGGAGGCGCTGCAGCACCGTCTCAAAGGCGGCGACTACCGGGTGATCCTGGCCGAAGGGGTTTAGAACCTATAGCCTCGCCTCGATGAGCATCGGGCCGCGCTGGGCCATGGCGCCCGCAAAGGCCGTCTCGAATGCGTCGGCGTCGGCGCAGGCGACGGCCGGCAGGCCCATGCCCTTGGCGATGGCCACGAAGTCGATGTTGGGGTCGCCAAGGTCCAGCAGCTTCCTGGCGGACGGTCCTGCCTCGCCAGCCCCGGTGCGCATCATCTCGATGTTGAGGATGCGATAGGTGTAGTTGGCGAAGATCACCACGGTGACGTCGAGGTTCTCCCGCGCCATCGTCCACAGGGCCTGGATCGTGTACATCGCCGAGCCGTCGCCGTTCAGCGACAGCACCTTGCGGTCCGGGGCGGCGACGGCGGCGCCGATGGCCAGCGGCAGGCCGATACCGATGGCTCCGCCGGTGAGCGCCAGCACCTCATGCGGCCGCGCGGTGGCGCCCGCCGCTGCGATTCCTGCGCCTGAGGTCACCGAGTCGTCGCAGACGATGGCGCCCTCAGGCATGTGCCGGGCGATGGAGGCGCCGATCGTGTAGGCGGTCTGTTTGCCGGAGGGCGCAGCATCGGGCAGCGCCAGCGCCTGGGTCGGGCCCTGCTTCGGCGCGCCGAGGGCGTCTGCGAGGGCGGCGAGCCCGGCCGCCGAGTCCTCACCCCGCTCCACGAGGGTCAGCGTCTCGCAGCCCTCCGGGACCAGCATGCTGGGCCGGTTCGGATAGGCGAAGAAGGCCACCGGCATGCTCGTGCCGGCGTAGATCATCAGGTCCACGCCTTCGAGCTCGGCCAGCGCCATTTCGCCGAAATACTGCATCTTCCTCGGCGCGAAGCTGCCGGCGCCGCGCGGGGTGCGGGCGATGAAGGTGTCGGTGTAGACGGTGACGCCCACGGCCTGCAGGCGGGCGGCCTCGCGGACCCCTTCGGCCAGGCAGGCCTGGCCGCCGATCAGCACCACCGGCTTCTTCGCGGCCTTGATGGCCCTGGCCGCGGCGTCGACGGCGGCGCCCGCCGGCGCGGGCCGCACCGGCTTCTGGGCGATCACCGGGGCGCCTTGGGCCGGAAGCCAGGCCGAGTCTGCCGGCAGGATCAGGCTCACCGGGCCGCCGGGCGGACCATAGCTGGCGGCAACGGCCTCGGCCGTGAGATTGGCGACGGTGTCCGGAGTGTCCGCGGATTTGGCCCAGATCGAGTTGGGCGCCACCAGCGTGGCGATGTCGGAGTTGAGCGGCGCATCGTAGCGACGGTGGTAGGTGGCGTGGTCGCCGATCACGTTGACGATCGGGGTGAAGGCTCGCCGCGCGTTGTGCAGGTTGGCAACCCCGTTGCCGTAGCCGGGTCCGAGGTGCAGCAGGGTGCAGGCCGGCGCGCCCGCGATCCGGCCGTAGCCGTCGGCGGCGCCTGTGGCCACGCCCTCGAACTGGCAGAGTACGGGCCGCATGGCCGGCACGCCGTCGAGAGCCGCGACGAACTGCATCTCCGAGGTGCCCGGATTGGCGAAGCAGGCGGTGACCTCGTTGGCCACCAGGGTCTGGATCAGGGCATCGGCGCCGTTCATGCGAACACCATCACGTCTGGGGCAGGGGGATCGGCGAACAACCGCTGTACGGCGTCGGCCCGGCGCGTGCGGGCAAGGCTCTGGGCGATGTAGCCCTTGTCGGTGATCTCGCCGGCGCCGGCGTCGGGGCCGTCGGGCAGCACAAGCGCGCGGGCGATGCGGCCGCCGGAGCCCTTGGCGCGCGCGTTGAAGGCGGCGACGCCGTTGCGCACGGCCTGGGCGACCTCGACCGGGTCCAGGGTCGGGTTCGGATAGAAGAGGACGCCGATGCGGTCCTGGTTCTCGCCGCAGACAACAGCGTCGGTGACCGCCCCGCCGATGTCGCCAAGCACGCCCAACCGCAGGTCGCTGACGATGACGAAGGTCCCGGAGGTCAGCTTGAAGTTCTCCGAGATGCGGCCATCGAACACCAGCCCCTCGCGCGGATCGTCGGGGTTCGCGAACCGCGCCGCGTCGCCCAGCCGGTAGAAACCCTCGTCGTCGAAGGCGGCGGCGGAGAGTTCCGGCTGGTTGAGGTAGCCGGGCGAGATCTGCGGGCCCTTCACCCGGAACTCCAGCTTGCCGTGCTCGGGAAGTAGCCGCACCGAGGTTCCGGGCAGCGGCAGGCCCATCAGGCCCATCCGCGCGTTCGGCCAATGGACATTCGACGCGGTGGGGCCGGTTTCGGTCGCGCCGTAGCCGGAGCCGAAGGAGATGCGCTCGCCGACCGTGCGGACCGCGACGGCCTGGATCCGGTCTCCATAGGCCTGGGACAGCGCCGCGCCGCCATACTGCAGGAGCCTCACCCGAGAGAAGAATTTGCGCGCCAGGTCGTCGTCCTGCTCCAGGGCCTCGGCAAACAGCATCCAGGCCGCAGGCACCATGTTCTGGTAGGTGGGCGCGATCTCCTTGAGATTGCGGATCGTCTCGGCGAAGCGGGCGGCGGTGGGCTGGCCGGCGTCGATATAGACCGTGCCGCCGCGGTGGGCGCTCATGTGCAGGATGGCGTTTGCGCCCAGGCTGTGGCTCCAGGGCGCCGAGTGCACCATCACCGGCGGGTCGGGGTCGTCGAAGCACGCGTCGATCTGGGCCGCGTTGATCGACATGGTGCGGTGCAGGCAGACCACGGCTTTGGGCAGCCCGGTAGAACCCGAGGTGAGGAGGTATTTGGCGTGCTGGTCCGGCTGGGCCGTGGGTGGGGCCTCGCCGGCGCGGTAGAGCCGCTCCAGCGCCACGTCGCCCGGACGGGGGTTCGACGACGCGATCACCGGGAGGCCCGCCAACGCGTCGGCGGAGAGGCCCTCGGCGAAGACGGCCGCATCCTCAGTGTACACGGCGGCCGGATTCAGCACCGCGCACGCGTAGGCCAGCCGCGCAAGATTTGCGCCCGGAAGGCCGTATTGCGGCGAAACCGGCGCGACGGGCGTCCCCTGGCTCATGGCCGCGTAGGTGATCAGGGCGTGGTCGATGGTGTTGCGGGCCAGGATCAGCAGCGGGCGTTCGCCCACGAGGCCGAGGTCCCGCAGACCGGCGGCGAGCGCTCGGACCCGATCCCAGGCCTCGGCGAAGGTGATCGTGCGCCAGCCGCTTCCGGACCGTTCGGCCAGCCATACGCGGGTCGGCGCGGCCTCCGCCCAGTGGGCGAGGGGGGCGGTGGTCGTCTGGAACCGGTCGGAGAACGCCCCTGGGTGGCTGAGGATGAACTCACCGCCGGGCCGCTCCACGACATTCAGTTGGCGTGGCGCGTAGCGCGGGTCCCGGAACGGGGCGTTCGAGGTGCGTAGCTCGGCGTCCATGGAGCGACGGTTACGGGCGCTGACGCGGAAAGGGAAGCCTGACATCGGCGATGTTGGTGGTCTACGCTCTGGACGGTTCACAAGGGAGTACGCCGCAATGTCTCAGACCCTCGCTTCGGCCGAACTGGCGCCGGCGGTCCCGGCACCCACCCGCGACCTGGCGCAAGGCCTGCGCAACATCGCCGAGTACGGCCTGACCATTGTGCCTGACGTGCTGACCGGGGATGGCCTGAAACGGGCCCGCGAGGCGCTCTACCGCGCGGCGGACGCCGACCGGCGGCGCGGCCGCGAGCAGAAATTCGGCTTGGACTACGACCACGACGACACCAACCAGCGGGTCTGGAACGTGCTCAGTCGCGACCCCGTGTTCGAGGACCTGGCGTTCCACCCGACCGCCGTCGAGTACGTGAAGGCGGTGCTGGGCTGGCCCGCTCTGCTCGGCAACATCTCGGCCAACATCACCGGCCCCGGCGGCGGGGAGATGGTGCTGCACGCTGACCAGATCTTCATGCCCGAGCCGTGGGCCAGCGAGCCGCAGGGCATGAACGTGGCCTGGTGCCTGGACGACTTCACCGAGGCCAACGGTGCGACCCGCTTCGCGCCCGGCAGTCACAAGCTGAACCGCGCCCCACAGGCCGAGGACGCCGCGATCGAGACCGTGCCGATGGTAGCGCCGGCCGGCTCGGCAGTCGTGTTCGAGAGCCGCGTCTGGCACAAGACCGGCCACAACCGGACGGCGGACGAAACGCGCGCCGGGGTGTTCGCCTGGTACACCAAGCCCATCTACCGGACCCAGGAGAACTGGTTCCTGTCCCTGCGGCCCGAGGTGCGCCAGTTCGCCAGCGACGACGCCCTGGTGCTGCTGGGCTACCGCACCACCGGCCTGGGCATGGTCAACGGCGCCTCTCCGGCCTGACGCACGCCTAAGCGCTGAGAGTCTCCCGGAACCGCACCGGCTCGCCCCGACCCTTCGCCACGATCTCGTCGTCGCGCATCACCACCCGACCGCGGATGATCGTGGCGATCGGCCAACCCTTGGCTTCCATCCCGTCGAAGGGCGTCCAGCCGGCGCGGGTGGCCATGGCGCCATGGGTGATCGTGCGCCGGGCCTTCAGGTCGACCACGGTGAGGTCGGCGTCGTAGCCCACGGCCATGCGGCCCTTGTCTGCCAGGTCGAAGATGCGGTTGGCGCCGTGGCTGGTGAGGTCCACCAGGCGCTCGAGGCTGAGGCGGCCTTCGGCCACGTGGGTCAGCATCACCGGCAGCAGGGTCTGCACCCCCGGCATCCCCGACGGCGAGGCGGGGTAGGGCCGGGCCTTCTCCTCGCGGGTGTGCGGCGCGTGGTCGGAGCCCAGCACATCGGCCACGCCGTTGGCGACGCCGGCCCAGATTCCCATTCGGTGGCCGTGGTCGCGGATCGGCGGGTTCATCTGGGCGAAGCCCTTCAGCCGCTCGTAGGCCTCGGGGCCCTCGAGCGTCAGGTGCTGGGGGGTGACCTCGACGGAGGCCACGTCCTTATGGGCGGCCAGGTACTCGATCTCTTCCTTGGTGGTGACGTGCAGCACGTGGATGCGCTTGCCCAGCTTCTTGGCCAGCCGCACCAGCCGGTGCGTCGACTGGATCGCGGATTGCGCGTCGCGCACCTCCGGGTGGCTGGTCCAGTCGCCGGTTCGGGCCAGCGGCCGGCGGTCAGCCAGGCGGTACTCGTCCTCGGAGTGGAAGGCGGCGCGGCGGTTGATGTGGGCCAGCACCTGCTCCACGCCCTCGTCGTCCTGCACCAGGAGCGTGCCGGTGGAAGCGCCCATGAACACCTTCACCCCGCAGCAGCCGGGCAGCCGCTCCAACTCGCCCAGGAAGGCGGCGTTCTCGTGGGTGCCGCCGACATAGAACGCGTGGTCGCAGTGCATGCGGTCCTTGGCGCGAGCCAGCTTGTCGGCCAGCGCGGCGGGGTCGGTGGTGGTGGGCTCGGTGTTCGGCATCTCGAACACGGCGACGACGCCGCCCAGGACGGCGCAATGAGACCCGGTCTCCAGGTCCTCCTTCCACTCCAACCCTGGCTCGCGGAAGTGGACCTGGGTGTCGATGACGCCGGGCATCACCGTCAGGCCGGTGGCGTCGAACACCTCGCCCGCACTGGCCTGGCCCAGGTTGCCGATGGCGGCGAACTTGCCGTCCTTGACCCCGACGTCGGCGATCCCGCGCCCCGAATGGTTCACCACCTCGCCGCCGCGCACGATCAGGTCGTAGGTCTCAGCCATGGGGGACGCCTTCGGTCGCTTTCAGCAGGTCTTTCGCCGCGGCGACGACGGTCTCCACGGGCAGGTCCATCATGTGACAGATCACCTGGGTGAAGCCAGGGTCCGAGGCCTTGATCGCCGCAAAGCCGCGCGGCCCGCGCACGACGCGGGCGTTGGGCCCCCAGGGCGCATAGAGCCGCTCGTCCGAGGGACCGAATAGACCCAGGGTCGGCACGCCCGCCGCCGCCGCCAGGTGCATGGCGCCGCTGTCATTGCCGATGAACAGCCGCGCGCGCTTCAAGCAGGCGAAGGCGGTGAGCAGGTCCGTCTTGCCGGCCAGATCCATGAACCGGCGCCCGGCGCTGTCTTTCAGCGACCGCGTCAAGGCCTCGTCGCCCGGGCCGCCCAGCACCATCAGCCGCCCGCCCGCAAGCGGCCCGTAGCGATCCATCAGCGTCATCGCCACCTGGCTGAACCGCTCGACCGGCCAGGTCTTGCCGACCCAGTTAGCGGCCGGCGCCAGGGCCAGGATCGGACCCTGGCCGCGAGTAAGCTCGTCCGCATAGCCTTCCAGGTCCGGGTTGGTGAACAGGTGCGGCGGCGCGGGCTCATCCTCGATCTTCAGGGTCCGGGCCGCCTCCAGCACCTTGTGGATGGGCTCGGGGCTCTTCTGGTGGATGGCGCGCCTTCTGGTGTGCAGGAAGCGCGAGAGACCGGAACCGCGCAGGTCGACGACCAGGCCCCAGCGCGTGCCGCGCACCTGCCGCCAGAGGTCCAGCCAGTGACCCCCGGTGCGCGACTTCTCGAAAACGATGATGCGCTCGAGGTTCGGGACGTGGGCGAACAGCGGGGCGGCCAGGGGACCGGCGACGATGGTGAAGCGGGCCTCGGGAATCTCGTCGGCCAGGCGTTTGATAAGCCCGGAGGACAGCACCGCGTCGCCGATCCGGGTCGCGGTGATGAACAGGATGGGGAAGCCGCGCGACATCGGTGTTCCCTATAGGCGAGGTAGGGGTGGCGCTCCATCGTCCGCGGGGCCACCTTGTCGGGATGTCCGCGACTGTTGCCCATCTGTCGAGCCGTGCCCTGATCGCCATCGCCGGCGAGGATTGGCGGAGCTTCCTGCAGGGCTTGATCACCCAGGACGTCGACACCCTGGCGCCCGGCGAGGCGCGGTTCGGGGCGCTGCTGACGCCGCAGGGCCGGCTGCTCTACGACCTCTTCGTCGTCGGGCGGGAGGACGGCGCATGGCTGGACGTGGAGGCCGAGTATCGCGCTGCGATCATCCAGCGGCTGACGATGTACCGCCTGCGGGCCAAGGTGACGATCGCGGCGGACGACACACCGGTCTCGATCCTGTTCGATCCGGCGCCGGGCGCCATTCCGCCGAAGCCGGCCGAGGGCTTCTGGGCGGCCGACCCGCGGCTGCCGGAACTGGGCTGGCGGGGCTATGGCGCCTCGCCGCCGTCCGGAGCGACCGGCGCCGACGAGGCGGCGCGCGAGGCCCAGAAACTGCGGCTGGGCGTGCCCGGCCCCGGCGACTGGGGCAGCGACAAGACCTACCCGATCGAGGCCAACTTCGACCTGCTGAACGGCATCGACTTCAAGAAGGGCTGCTTCGTCGGCCAGGAGACGACCTCGCGCATGAAGCGCCGCGGGGTGGTGAAGAGCCGGATGCTGCCGCTCCGCTTCGATGGCGTCGCCCCGGCGCCGGGCGCCGAGATCCTGGCTGGGGACCTGCGGGCTGGTATCGTGACGTCGGGTGGCGCCGGCGGAGGCATGGCCCTGGTGCGCCTGGACCGCGCGATCGGGGCTGACCTCATGGTCGACGGCTGCGCCGTCCGCCTCGAGCGGCCCGACTGGTTCCTAGCGGCCCTCGGCGAAGAACCCGCGCAGTAGGGCCAGCGTTTCGTCCGGCTTTTCCTCCGGAAGGAAGTGGCCGCAGTCGACGGCCTGGCCGCGCACGTCGGGCGCCCACTCGCGCCAGATCGCCAGGGTGTCGTACCACGCCTCAAGCGCCGCCTTGGCGCCCCACAGCACCTGGACCGGGCAGGTGATCTGCTTGCCCGCCTTCTTGTCCGCCTCGTCCAGCAGCCGGTCGTAGCCCGCGCCGGCGCGGTAGTCCTCGCACATGGCGTGGATGACGGTCGGGTTCTTCGCAGCCCGCAGATAGTCGGCATAGGCCTCGGGATCGAAGCTCTGAATGATCCCGCCGAACTGGTGGCGGAAGAAGAAGAGTTCCGGGTCGCTCGCGATCAAGGTCTCCGGCATCGGGTGCGCCTGGACCAGGAATGACCAGTGCCAGTAGCCCAGGGCGAACCGCCGATCGGCGCGGGCCCAGACTTCTGCGGTGGGCAGGATGTCGAGGATCGAGACCCGGCGGACGGCGGCCGGATGGTCCAGGGCCAATCGATAGGCCACGCGGCCCCCGCGGTCGTGGCCGGCGACGTCGAAGCGGTCGAAACCCAGCTGCTTCATGAGCCCGACCGCGTCGCGGGCCATGGCGCGCTTGGAGGAGGTCTCGTGGTCATCGCTGGACGGCGGCTTGGTGGAGCCGCCGTAGCCGCGCAGGTCGGGGCAGACGACGGTGAAGTCGGCGGCCAGGCCCTCGGCGACCTTGGCCCACATCATGTGGGTCTGCGGATAGCCGTGCAGCAGCAGCACGGGGGGCCCCGAGCCGCCATGGCGGACCCTGAGCGACACGTCGTCCACAGCGATCTGCGACAACTCAAAGCCTTCGAACGCCACCGCGCTTGCCCCCTCTTGTTTCCGCCCGCCGGCTGCGGTCTGACTGCCGCTGATGACTGGGACCCCGACTCGGTGCGAATGGCGCGGCATGGCCGGCGACCCGCTGTACGAGGCCTATCACGACACCGAATGGGGCGTGCCGGAATACGATTCCCGCGCGCTTTGGGAGAAGCTGGTCCTGGATGGTTTCCAGGCAGGGCTGGCCTGGATCACCATTCTGCGGAAGCGCGAGGCCTTCCGCGCCGCCTTCGACGGCTTCGATCCGGACAAGGTGGCGACGTATGGTGACGCGGACCGGGCGCGCCTGATGGCCGACGCCGGCATCGTGCGCTCCAACGCCAAGATCGACGCGGCGATCGGCAGCGCACGCATCTACCTGGCCATGCGCGACGCGGGGGAGGACTTCTCGGACTTCTGCTGGGGCTTCGTGGGGGGCAAACCGGTGCAGAACCGCTGGGAGAGCTTCGGCGACGTACCGGCCCAGACGCCGCTCGCGGTCGAGGTCTCCAAGGCGCTGAAGGCCAAGGGTTTCAAGTTCGTGGGCCCGGTGATTGTCTACGCCTGGATGCAGGCCGTCGGCATGGTCAACGACCACTTCACCTGCTGCTTCCGCCACGACGCGGTGAAGGGGCTGGCCCGCTGATGGCCAAGGGTCCGACCCTGCTGCTTGAGCGCGCCTTCGTGGGCGGCCTGGTCTGCGGCGTGGACGAGGCCGGGCGGGGGCCGTGGGCAGGGCCGGTCAGCGCCGCGGCGGTGATCCTCGACCCCAACCCGCGCAAGGTCCCCAAGGGGCTCGACGACTCCAAGAAGCTCACCGCCAAGGCCCGCGAGGGGTTGGAGACTGAGATCAAGGCGAAGGCTCTGGCCTGGGGGGTGGGGTTCGCCAGCGTCGAGGAGATCTGGGAACTCAACATCCTGCACGCCACCGGCCTGGCCATGTGCCGCGCCATCGAGGCGATGGCGATCCAGCCCACCTACGCGCTCGTGGACGGCAACTACCGCTTCAAGCTGCCGTGTGAGGTGAAAACGGTGGTGGGCGGCGACGGCAAGTCGAAGTCCATCGCCGCGGCCTCGATCCTGGCCAAGGTCGCCCGCGACCGGCTGATGACCGAGATGGACGGGCGATACCCCGGCTACGGTTTCGCCAGCCACAAGGGCTACAACGCCCCCATCCACCTGGAGGCCCTGGTGGCCATGGGACCGTGCGAGATCCACCGCCGCGCGTGGCGGCCGGTGAAGCTCGTACTGGCCGGCGTCGACCCGCGTTTCGAGCACCTGCAGGACGAACTGCCGTTCGGCGATTGACCCGCTGGCCGTCAGAAAATCCCGACGCGCCTCATCGGAAAGCCCCTCTGGGTTGCGTTGGATGATCCGGCGCGGAAAACGCGAACAAGGGCAATCAATATTAACCTCAGCGACCTAGGTTGAAGCGAATTTCGTTGCTGGGCGGCGCATGCTTACTGTCCTTACCTGCATCTTCGTGCAGCACGACCTGCGACTGGTGGTGCTCGCCGCGGTGATCTGCATGACGGCGTGCGGCGCCGCATTCAGCTTCCACCTGCGCAGCCGCAAGGCCAGGGGCTCGACCATGAGCTGGGCCTGGATGGCGTTGACCGGGCTGGTCGCAGGCTCAGGGGTGTGGGCCACTCATTTTGTCGCCATGCTGGCGTACCTTCCGGGCGTGCCGATCGGTTACGCGGTCCCCGGCACCATAATGTCCCTGATGATCGCGGTGGTTGGCATGGGCCTGGGCTTTGCCCTGCCCGTGCTGCAGGGCGGGCGCGCAGCGGCGCTGGCCGGCGGGGTGCTGACCGGCTCGGCGGTCGCGGCCATGCACTTCTCGGGCATCGCGGCGATGCGGACCCAGGCCCGGTTCGAATGGGACCCCGGCTACGTGGTCGCCTCCGTGCTGGTGGGCGCTCTGGGCGCCGCTGCGGCCTTCTACGCGCGCGCGCGGCTGAGGGGCCGCGCTCAATGGGCCGCGCCAGCGGTCGCGCTGCTCCTCGCCATTGTGGGACTGCACTTCACCGCCATGGCGGCTGTCACGCTGGTTCCAGATCCGACCCTGGCCGTTCCGGGCGACCTGATCGGACGCGGGCCACTGGCCGTCGCAACCGTAGCGCTGGCGTTGCTGATCCTCGCCGCCGCCGCAAGCCTGATCTGGATGGAGCGCGTGGGGCGGCGTTTCACCCTTTCGGGCGTGCGTGATGCGCTGGACGTGCTCTCCGCCGGGCTGGCGTTCTACGACGCAGGCGGTCGCCTGACGTCCTGGAACCACGCCTTCGCCGAGCTGGTGAGCGAGTTCATTCCCGTGAGGGAGGGGGTTATGCGCAGGGCCATCTCCGACGCTGCGCGGGAAGTCGGGGGCTGGAGGCTCCAGGAGAACGTCGAGGCCGCGGAGCAGCGCGGGACGAACCTCCTCCTGCCGGATGGCCGCTGGATCCGGCACGAATCCTTCGCCACCCACGAAGGTGGCGCCGTGACGGTGATGACCGACATCACCGAACAGCAGGCGACCGCGCGTATCCTGGCGCAGGCCCGCGACACCGCCGAGGCCGCCAACCGCGCCAAGAGTCAGTTCCTGGCCAATATGAGCCATGAGATCCGTACGCCCCTGAACGGCGTGCTCGGCGTGGCCGAGGTGCTGGGACAGACCGAACTCACCGCAAAGCAACGGGAGTTGTTGTCGGTGATCCAGAACTCCGGCGAGCTGCTGAACGACCTGTTGAGCGACTTGCTAGACCTGGCCAAGGTCGAGGCCGGCGTCGTCGACTTGCGACCCGAACCGACCGACATGAGCGCCCTGATGGACTCGGTGCGCGATCTGTTCGCCGCCCGCGCCGAGGAGAAGGGCTTGGTCCTGCGCACCGAGATCGGTCCCGGCGCCGGCGATCGGGCCGCCTGCGACCCCCTCCGCATCCGTCAGATCATCGGCAACCTGGTCAGCAACGCGATCAAGTTCACCGACGCCGGGCAGGTGGCCATCGCCCTGGCTCGCGAAGGCGACCGGCTCACCTTCGAAGTGCGCGATACCGGGGCGGGTTTCGACGAGGCCACCAAGACCGCCCTCTTCCAGCGCTTCCGCCAGGCGGATGCCAGCTTGACCCGCAAGCAGGGCGGCACCGGCCTGGGTCTCCCGCTATCCCGGGAGTATGTTCGGATGATGGGTGCGGAGTTGGAGTGCTCGAGCACTCCGGGCGAGGGCTCAGTGTTCCGCTTCACGGTCGAGATGCCCGCGCTTCCGTTGGAAGCCCCGGCCGCAGCGTGGAGAGCCGCCGATTCGCCTCCCGGCCGGTTCCGGGTGCTGGTCGTCGACGACAATGCGGTGAACCGCCAGGTGCTGGGGCTGATCCTCGACAGCGTCGGCATCGAGCACTCCGAAGCCGAGAATGGCCAGGAGGGCGTGGAGGCGGTGATCACGGGCGGCTTCGATGCTGTCCTGATGGACCTGCAGATGCCCGTGATGGACGGCTTTGAGGCCATGCGCCGGATCCGCGCCTGGGAGAGTGAATCCGGGCGGCCGCGGATGCCGATCTACGTGGTGTCCGCCAACTGCCTGCAGGAGCACGTGACCGCGGGCGCAGCGGCGGGCGCAGACGGGCATCTGAACAAGCCGATCTCCGTGCCGCAGCTGCTCGCGGTGCTGGAGCCGCACGCCGCCGCCGCCCTGGCGGCCTGATCGCGTCCCGGCGGGCAAAGTTACCTTAACACCCAGCGGCTAGGGTGCCCGCTTCCGCAGAAAGCTGGAGAGCCGCGTGTCAAAGTCCCCTAAGGGCGCCGTGCGCTACGACATGATCGTCATCGGCAGCGGCCCGGCAGGTCGCCGCGCCGCGGTCCAGGCGGCCAAGCTGAGGAAGCGCGTGCTGGTGGTCGAACGCGGCCAGCGAGTCGGCGGCGTCTCCGTGCACACCGGCACCATTCCCTCCAAGACCCTTCGCGAGACGGTCCTGAACCTCTCCGGCTGGCGCGAGCGGGGCTTCTATGGTCGCGCCTACCGGGCCAAGAAGGACATCACCGCCGAAGACCTCCGCAAGCGCCTCGACATCACCCTCGGCCACGAGGTCGAGGTTCTGGAGCACCAGTTCACGCGCAACCTGGTCGACACGGTCCGGGGCTCGGCGGAGTTCATCGACCCGCACACCATCATCGTCGAGGGTCCGGACGGCCAGGCGATCTACGCCGCCGACCGATTCGTGATCGCCGCGGGCACGCGTCCTTACCGACCCGGCCATATCGGCTTCGACGGCGTCAACATCGTCGACAGCGATGAGATCCTGAACCTGGAGCGCATCCCGCGGCAGCTGATCGTGGTGGGCGCGAGCGTGATCGGCGTGGAGTACGCCTCGATCTTCTCGAC
Source organism: uncultured Phenylobacterium sp. (assembly GCF_902826855.1). GTDB lineage: Bacteria > Pseudomonadota > Alphaproteobacteria > Caulobacterales > Caulobacteraceae > Phenylobacterium. The sequence goes on from NZ_CADEGK010000047.1 coordinate 17,060, forward strand.
CCTGGACGTGCGGGTGACCGTGGTGGAGCCCAATCCGACCATGCTGCCCTTCCTGGACCGGGAGCTCGCCGATGAGTTCGTCCACGACCTGCGCGATCGCGGCGTGGCCGTCCGCTTCAACGCCAAGGTGACGAGCGCCGTGGTGCAGGGGCCGGGCGAATGCCTCGTCTCGCTCGCCGACGGGCGCGAGTTGCGCGCCGACATGGTGCTGTTCTCGGCCGGGCGCGAGGGCGCGATCGAGAGCCTCAACCTTTCGGCCTGCGGCCTCGAAGCCGACTCCCGTGGCCGCCTCCGCGTGGACCCGGCGACCTTCCAGACCGCCCAGCCGCACATCTATGCCGCGGGCGACATCGTCGGTTTCCCCAGTCTCGCTTCCACCTCGATGGAGCAGGGCCGCATCGCCGCCTGCCACGCCTTCGATGCGCCGGCGCAGGCCCCGCCGCAGTTCTTCCCGTACGGGATCTATTCGGTGCCCGAGATCTCCACCATCGGGATCAGCGAGGAGGAGGCCCGGGAAAAGGGCATCCCGTACGAGTGCGGCGTGGCGCGATTCCGCGAGACGTCACGTGGCCACATCATGGGGCTCGACACCGGCTTCATGAAGATGCTGTTCGCGCTGGAGACCCGCCGGCTCCTGGGCGTCCATATCGTGGGCGAGGGCGCCACCGAGCTGATCCACATCGGCCAGGCCGTGCTGAACCTGGAGGGCACGCTCGACTATTTCGTCGAGAACACCTTCAACTATCCGACCCTGGCGGAAGCCTACAAGATTGCCGCCCTTGACGCCTGGAACCGCATGCCCCGCGAACAGGCCAGTCAGCGCGTCTCGGCCGAGAACCTCGAACGCATCCGCAGCATCGCCAGCTGACCTTCCCTTCCCGTTCACGGGAAGGGGGGACCGCTCGCCGAAGCGCGAGCGGTGGGAAGGGCGAGCGGCCGGCAGTGAGATTGGTACAGTCCGGCCGATCCAAGGCGCTCGGGGCTTGCCTTTCCACCACCGGCTCTTCGCTGCGCTCGGCCGGCGGTCCCCCTTTCCCGCAAGCGGGAAAGGATGGATTCGTTGACGACCCGTTCACCATGTCGCCCGATGATTCAGTGTTGTTCTGTTTCAAGGTTGGGCCATGCGACTGCCGGTCGACACCGTCATCAGGGGCGATTGCCTCGAGGAGCTGAAGAAGCTCCCCGACCGATCGGTCGACCTCGTCTTCGCCGATCCGCCCTACAACCTGCAACTTGGTGGCGACCTCCTGCGTCCCGACAACTCCAAGGTTGATGCCGTCGACGACGACTGGGACAGGTTCGAGAGCTTCGCGACCTACGACGCCTTCACCAAGGCCTGGCTCTTCGAGTGCCGCCGGGTGCTGAAGGACGACGGGGCTTTGTGGGTGATCGGCAGCTACCACAACATCTTCCGGGTGGGCGCGACTCTGCAGGACCTGGGCTTCTGGATCTTGAACGACGTCATCTGGCGCAAGTCCAACCCGATGCCGAACTTCAAGGGCACCCGCTTTACCAACGCCCACGAGACGCTGATCTGGGCGGCCAAGAGCCGGGGCGGGCGGCGCTACACCTTCAACTACGACGCCATGAAGATGGCCAACGACGAGCTGCAGATGCGCTCGGACTGGACGCTGCCGCTGTGCACCGGCGAGGAGCGGCTCAAGGACGAGACCGGCAGCAAGGCCCATCCGACCCAGAAGCCGGAGGCCCTGCTGCACCGGGTGATCATGGCCTCCACCCGGCCCGGCGACGTGATCCTGGACCCGTTCTTCGGCACAGGCACCACCGGCGCCGTGGCGCGGAGGCTGGGCCGGAAGTTCATCGGCATCGAGCGCGAGGCGGGCTATGCGGACATCGCCGAGGCGCGCATCGGCCGGGTGATCCCTGCGACCGCCGAGGAGATGGTCGTGACCGGGTCGAAGAAGTCCGAGCCGCGGATCCCCTTCGGGTCGATCGTCGAGGCGGGGCTGCTCCGCGCAGGCGATGAGCTCTACTGCTCCAAGGGCGCGCACGCCGCAAAGGTGCGCTCCGACGGCAGCCTCGTCTCCGGCGAGCTGTCCGGCTCGATCCACAAGGTGGGCGCGATGGTGCAGTCGGCGCCGGCCTGCAACGGCTGGACCTACTGGCACTTCAAGACCGACAAGGGCCTGGCCCCCATCGACGTGCTCCGGGCCAAGGTGCGCGCGCAGCTGCCGAACTGAGCGGCCGTCCGACGACTCGACCTCCGCCCACTTCCCCGCCACGCTGTCGGAAACCGGGCTCGGGGGGATGATATGAACGTGCCGAGCCGATGAACCCGCGCATCTTCGTCCTGACGATGTGCACCTTCGCGTTCGGGTCGGCGGCGTTCATTTTCGCGGGCCTGCTCGAGGAGATGGCGCGGGACCTCGGTGTCTCCACCGCCGTCGCTGGCCAGCTGCAGACCGCCTACGTACTGAGCTCGGCGCTCCTGGGCCCTGTCGCCGTCTGGGCGCTGGGGCGGGTGGACCGCCGGCTTGTGATCATTTCGGGGCTCGCGCTCAGCGTGGTCCTGCACGTGTCCTGCAGTCTGGCGCCGAACTACGAGAGCCTGCTGGTGCTCCGCGCCTTCGCGGGGCTGGCCGGCGCAATACCCGGACCGGCGGCCAGCGTCGCCGCGGCCGCGCTCGTTCCGCCGGAGCGCCGCGGTTCGGCCCTGGCGATCGTCACCGGCGGCATGACGCTGGCCTTCGTGGTCGGCATCCCGATCGGCAGCGTCGTCGGTTCCATCTTTGACTGGCGCGCGACCTTCCTGGTCGCCGCCGCCCTCTCCGCGATCGCGCTCGCCGGCGTGGTGGTCTTCCTCCCCCGCGTGCCCGCGCCGCCGAAGCGGGTTGGCGGCCGGGTGGAGATCGCCGGCATCTGGCCGCTCTACCTGACCAGCTTCCTGACCTTCGCCGCCAACATGACGCTCAATCTCTACATCGCACCCATCGTGCGCGTCGGCGCGGGCGTTACCGGAGCCGGGGTCGCGGCTTTTCAGATGATGATCGGGGTCGGCGCCGCGGCGGGGCTCTGGCTGGGCGGTCGCGCGGCCGATCGCAACGCCGGAAAGGCCTGGGTGCTACAGGCGATCGGCGTCCAGGCCGCGGCCATGAGTCTCCACTGGGCGGCTACGCACCACCTGCTGCCAGCCGGGCTGGCGAGCAAAGCGGTCGTTGCGCTGGCGATCTTCCTCGCCGCTACGGCGATCTTCTCGATCTCGCCGGTAACCCAGTCGCGGCTGATCCAGCTGACGGACGGCGCCCCGGTGGCGCTGGCGCTGAACGGATCCGTCTTCTCTATGGGCCAGGCCCTGGGCGCGACCCTGGGCGGCGTGGCCCTGGCGGCCTACGGCGTGCCGGCCATCCCGGCTGCGGCGCTGATGATGTCGGCGGTGGCCTTCTCGATCTTGGTCTTCGTCTTTCCCCGCACGAGCCGGTTAGAAAAGGTTGGCTAGGCCCGCGCGCGCCGCTTTCAGGAAGACGCTCGGCAGGGCGTCGAGATCCCGGCGGGAACTCCAGATAAGGCCGTCGGCGTCGCTCTCGGCCCGGAGGAGCTGCAGGGTCAAGGTGAAGTGGGTGAAGCCGTGCTCCACCTCGCCGACGCCGCGCCAGTCGGCGCAAACCGGGGCCGCGCGCACGGCCTCGGCCTCGCTCCAGCGGGTCGCTCGCCAGTCGCTGGTGGGCAGGGCCAGCATGCCGCCAAGCAGGCCCTTGGGCGGGCGGCGGACCAGGGCCACCTGATCATCTCGCGTGAGCACATAGGCGACGCCGAAGCGGTGCGGCCGCTGCGCCTTCGCCGTGCGCCGGGGATAGGTCTCCGGCGACCCTGTGGACAGAGCGGCGCAATGCTCCGCCACCGGGCATCGCTCGCAGAGCGGCGCCTTGGGCCGGCAGACCGTCGCGCCCAGGTCCATCAGCGCCTGGGCCCAATCGCCGGGGCGGTCCTCGCTGACGAGGTCGGCCGCCAGCGCCTTCAGCGCCGGCTTGGCGTCCGGCAACGCCGCCTCCACGGCGAACAGCCGCGCCATCACCCGCTCGACATTGCCGTCGACGACGTTGGTGGCCCGCTCAAAGGCGATCGCGCCCACCGCGGCTGCAGTGTAGGGACCCAGGCCCGGCAGGGCGCGCAGGCCTTCCTCGGTGTCGGGGAAGACGCCCGCGTGCCCGTCCGCCACGGCCCGCGCGCAGGCCAGCAGGTTGCGGGCGCGGGCGTAGTAGCCGAGCCCGGCCCACGCGGCCATCACCTCGCCGTCGGCCTCGTTCGCGAGTGCGGTGACCGTGGGCCATCGGGCGGTGAACTTCAGGAAGTAGGGGATCGCATGCGGCACCGTGGTCTGCTGCAGCATCACCTCGGACAGCCACACTCGATAAGGAACGGCGCGCACGCCGGCTGCATAGTCGGCGGGGCCGACGCGCCAGGGAAGCCTGCGGGCGTTGGCGTCGTACCAGGCCAGAAGTTGGGCGCGGAGGGATTGTGGACTCACCGGTTCCCTCTACCGCCGTCCCGCCCTTGCGCGGTAGAGAGAAGCGTGCCCCGTGAGCTCCCTTCCACCGAAGAAGCGCTCCGCATCCTGCGGACCAAGCGCACGCGGCCGCTCACCCGCCCGCCCCCGCCGGCGGGACGGGCGTTGCGCGGTTACCTGAAGACCATGGACGAGCGGTTCAGCCAGGGCGCTGACGCGCTGGCGGTCCGCTGGCGCGAGATCGTGGGGCCGGAGATCGCGCGCCGCACCGAGCCGGTGAAGCTCGCCAAGGGCCGGGCCGGCGGACCGTCGTCGCTGGAGATCCGGGTGGCCGGGCCCGCCGCCGCGATCATTCAGCACCAGGCGCACGAGATCCTGGCGCGGGTGAACCTGTTCCTCGGCGCCGAGGCGGTGGGTAAACTGCGCATCGTCCAGGGGCCCCTGCGGCGCACGGAACCGCAGCCCCCGCGGCGCCGAGCCGCGCCGCTCGACGCGGCCCTGGAGGCCCGCCTGGCGCAGGAACTCGCCACCACGCCGGAGGGCAGGCTGAAGGACGCTCTGATGGCGCTTGGCCGTGGCGTCCTGCGACGCGCCCCGCCTGCGTCAGAGCGGTAGGTCGACACAGATCCGCCGCCGTCCTATCGGACGAGGTCGCGAGCCGCGCGAGAGAGGTTTGCCCTTCCCGACGGGAATCGCGCTTTAATCCCTTGTTCAGATCTGGAAGACGCCCTGTGACGCCACCCTCCAGCCGCCGAACCTTCGTGGTCTGCGCCCTCGGCGCGGTGCTGGCGCTGGCTGGCTGCCAGAAGGAGCCCGAGGTCACGCCCGCCGCCGCGCCGATCGACGCCGCGGCGGGTCAGGCCATGACCCTGGGCGACCCGGCGGCCAAGGTGCACGTGGAGGAGTACGCCTCCCTCACCTGCAGCCACTGCGCCGAGTTCAACAACACCGTCTTCCCGGCGTTCAAGGCCAAGTACATCGACACCGGCAAGGTGCGCTACACCCTGCATGAGTTGATGACCCCACCGCAGGATGTGGCCGCCGCGGGCTTCATGACCGCCCGCTGCGCCGGCAAGGACAAGTACTTCGCCGTCGTTGACGACATCTTCCGGCGCCAGGAAGCGATGTTCGCGGCCGGTGACGTAATGGGCACGCTGCGCGCCGTCGCCACGAGCGCGGGCATGAGCGAGGCTCAGCTGCAGGCCTGCCTCACGGACAAGGCCGCGCTGGCGGCGGCCAGCGCCCGTTCGCAGGCCGGCGCCGCGGCCGGCGTTCACTCGACACCGACCTTCTTCGTCAACGGCAAGAAGGTGAAGGAGGGCGTCGCCACCCTGGAGGAGCTGGACGCCGCCGTGGCTGAGGCGTCGAAGTGACCGCGACCCGCCGCGCCGCCCTGGCGACCACGCTGGCCGCCGTCTTCACCGCAGGCGCCGCGCCGGCGCCCAAGGGCGCGGCTGCCCGCGCCCGCTGGCCTGCGGCGCCGGGCGACATGAACCTCGGCAACCCCAACGCCCCGGTGCGGGTGGTGGAGTATCTGTCGCTCAGCTGCTCGCACTGCGCTACCTTCAACAGCGAGGTGTTTCCGGCCTTCAGGGCGAAATACATCGATACCGGCCGGGTCTACTACACCGCCCGGGAACTGCTGACCCAGCCGGCCCAGATCGCCGCCGCCGGGTTCCTGCTGGCCCGCTGCGGGGACGGGTCGAAGTACTTCCCGATCGTGGACCAGGTGCTGCGCAGCCAGACACGGTGGCGGCCGGGCGAGCGCATCGCGCCGATCTTCATCGAGATCGCCAAGGCCAACGGCTTCACCGAAGCGCAGTTCAACGCCTGCGTCACCGACGAAGCGGCGAACGTGGCCCTGGAGAAGCGGGTCCAGTACGCCGTCGAGACCGACAAGGTGGACTCCACGCCGACCTTCTTCGTCAACGGCGTCAGGCTGGACAGTGGTCATGTTCCCACGCTGGCGGAACTGGACGTGGCGATCGCCAGGGCTCTGAAGGCGACCCCCGCCCAAGGGAGGCGCTGACGGCCGTGCACTTCCAGCGCCTCAGGCTCGCGGGCTTCAAGTCCTTCGTCGAACCGACGGAGTTCCGGATCGAGCCGGGGCTGACCGGGGTCGTCGGGCCGAATGGCTGCGGTAAGTCGAACCTCCTGGAAGCGCTGCGCTGGGTGATGGGCGCCAATTCCGCCAAGGCCATGCGGGCCGGCGGCATGGACGACGTGATCTTCGCCGGCGCCGCCAACCGGCCTTGGCGCAACCACGCCGAAGTCTCGTTGACGATCGACAACGCCGACCGCCGCGCGCCACCGGCGTTCAACGACCATCCGGTCATCGAGGTGGTGCGCCGGATCGACAAGGGGGAGGGCTCGACCTACCGCATCAACGGGCGCGAGGTGCGCGCTCGCGACGTCCAGCTGCTGTTCGCCGACGCCTCGACCGGCGCCAGCTCGCCGGCCCTGGTGCGCCAGGGACAGATCTCCGAGCTGATCGCCGCCAAGCCGCAGAACCGCAGGCTGATACTTGAGGAGGCGGCGGGCGTCTCCGGGCTGCATTCCCGACGCCACGAGGCGGAGCTGCGCCTCCGCGCGGCGGACGCCAACCTCACGCGTCTGCAGGATGTGGCCCAGGAGCTGGAAGCCAACCTTGGGCGGCTGAAGCGCGAGGCGCGCGCGGCCGAGCGCTACAAGAAGCTGTCCGCCGAAATCCGGGCGCTGCAGGGCGCGGTGCTGTTCGCCAAGTGGTCCGAGGCCCGGGACGCGGCCGAGCGGCTGACCGCCGAAACCGACTCCGCCATTCGGGCGGTGGAAGTCACTGCGCGGGCGGCCGGGGCAGCGACCACGCGGGCCGCCGACGCCGAAGCGGCGATGAAGCCGCTGCGTGAGGCCGAGACCATCGCCGCAGCCATCCTGCACAAGCTGGCCATCGACAAGGACCGCCTCGACCGCGAGGCCGAGGCGCACGCCGCCGAGCTGGCCCGCCTGGCCGGCGACCTGGAGCGCATCGACGCCGACGCCGCGCGCGAGGCGCACATCACCGACGACGCCAACGCCGCCCTCGCGCGGCTGGCTCACGACCTGGCGGCGCTGCATGCCCTGATCGCAGCGGCTCCGGAACGGGGCCCCGAGCTGGAAGCCGCGGCCCGCGCCGCCGAGGCCGCCCGCGTGGCCGCCGACGCGGAGGTGGAGCGGCTGGCGTTCGAACTCGCCACCCTTGAGGCCCAGCGCCGCGCGGCCGAGGCCCGCGTGGAAGAGGCGCAGGTGCGCGTCGCCCGCACCCGCCGCGCGCTGGACCAGGCCAGGCAGGAACGCATCGCCCTCGGGCCGGCGGCGAGCCCACAGGCCGCGACTGCCCGCGCCGAGCTGGCGGCCGCCGAGACGGCCTTGGCCGCCGCCCGCGCCCCCCTG
>NZ_CADEGK010000048.1:0-14881 GCF_902826855.1 uncultured Phenylobacterium sp.
CGGATGCTGGGCGCCGACGCGGTCAGCCATGGGTCCACCGGCAAGGGCAACGACCAGGTCCGCTACGAGGTGGCCTACTACGCGCTGGAGCCGGACATCCACGTGATCGCCCCCTGGCGGGAGTGGGACTTCAAGAGCCGCGAGGCGTTGCTGGACTTCGCCGAGAAGCACCAGATCCAGATCACCAAGGACAAGCGCGGCGAGGCGCCGTTCAGCGTCGACGCGAACCTCCTGCACTCCTCGTCCGAGGGGAAGGTGCTGGAGGACCCCGACGTCGAGGCGCCGGAGTTCGTGCACATGCGCACGATCTCGCCGGAGGACGCGCCGGACAAGGCGACGGTCTTCACCATCGACTTCGAGAAGGGCGACCCGGTCGCCGTCGACGGAGTGCGGATGTCCCCCGCCACCCTGCTCACCAAGCTCAACCAGCTCGGACACGACAACGGAGTGGGCCGCCTCGATCTGGTGGAGAACCGCTACGTCGGGATGAAGTCGCGCGGTGTCTACGAGACCCCGGGCGGCACGATCCTGCTGGCCGCGCACCGGGGGATTGAGTCCATCACCCTGGACAGAGGCTCCATGCACCTGAAGGACGAGCTGATGCCGCGCTACGCGGAGCTCATCTACAACGGCTTCTGGTTCTCCCCGGAGCGGGAGATGCTGCAGGCCGCGATCGACCACAGCCAGGCCATGGTCGCCGGCCAGGTGCGGGTGAAGCTCTACAAGGGCAACGTCACCGTCATCGGCCGGAACAGCCCCTACTCGCTTTACGACCAGGAGCTGGTCACCTTCGAGGAGGGCAAGGTCGCCTACGACCAGCGCGACGCCGGCGGCTTTATCAAGCTCAATGCACTCCGCCTGCGGGTGGCCGCCAAACGCGACAAGCGCATGCGGGGCTAATCCCCCAGGCGGTTGAACGGGTAGCGGTCGCGGATCTCGGCCTGGAAGAAGCGCCCTTTGGAGGCGGCTTCCTCGAAGGAGCGGCAGACCTCGCCAGGCACGCCGACGTAGATGTACCGCTCGCCTGAAGCGAAGCGTACGAACAGCTTCTCGCGCTTGGCGTCGTAGTCGATGTCGCGGATCGCTGTGGAGTCGACTCCCATGGGCGCTCTCCGTCGCCGTGGCGCATGGGAAAGCCCTCGCCCCGGCAGGCGGTTCCACTTGCGGCCGGAAGGCGCCAAGGTCCCCGCCAACGGCGGCGCTTGTCCGCCGAAGAGCCGGGGAGCACCGCATGCAACCACACACCTATGTCGCGATCGTCACCTTGCTGGCGCTGCTGGTCTATTTCTGGATGGGGCTGCAGGTCGGCCGGGCCCGGGCCAAGTGCGGCATCGCCGCTCCGGCGATGACCGGCGACCCGGTGCTCGAGCGCACCATCCGCGCCCACTATAACACGCTTGAGTGGCTGCCTCTGTTCCTGGTCCCGCTGTGGCTGTTCGCCATCTACTGGAGCGACCTGGTCGCCGCCGGCCTCGGCGTGATCTGGATTATCGGCCGTATTCTCTATCAGCTGGGCTACGTGGCAGACCCCAAGAAACGCGAGCTGGGCTTCCTCACCCAGGCGCTGGCGGTGGCGGTGCTTCTGTTCGGCTCCCTGGGTCGTATCGTCTATGTCGCCCTCATCACCTGACGCTGACGGCAACCACAATTGCGCCCGAGTGTTCCGGTCCCTACATCCCTCTTGCGGGACGCCAGAGTTCGAGACTGAGCAAATGCCAAGAAAATCAGCCGCTTTGTTCGCAAGCCTGGTCCTCGCGGCCGGACTGGCGGCCTGCGCGACGCCGACCCCCTATCAGCCGAACATCCGGGGACAATCCACGGCCGGCGGCTTCTCCGAGCTGCGGCTGGAGCCAAACCGGTACCGGGTGACGTTCAACGGCAATTCGTTGACCAGCCGCGAGACCGTCGAGGCCTATCTGCTGTTCCGCGCCGCCGAACTGACGGTTCAGAACGGCTATGACTGGTTCGCCATCGCCGAGCGCGACACCGACAAGCAGGTCCGCACCTACGTCGAGCCGGATCCCTTCTACCGCCCATGGTACGGGTCATACGGCTTCTGGCGCCCGTCCTGGCGCTATTACGGCCGCGGCTACGGCTGGCGCGGCTGGGACCCGTTCTGGGGCGACCCCTTCTGGGCCGATCGCGTCGATGTGCGCACCGTCGAGAAGTTCGAGGCCTCGGCCGAGATCGTGATGGAAAAGGGCGCCAAGCCGCAGGGGGACGTTCGGGCCTTCGACGCCCGCGCGGTGATCGACAACCTGAAGTCGCGGATCCGCTACCCGGAACCCAAGTAGCGGCTCAGGCCGGGACTGGCGTTCGCGCTCGTCCCGGCTCGTCCCGCCCCGTCCAAACTCAGGCGGCGAAAACCCTATCAGTGCTCCGAACGGGGCCCGAAAGGGCCGCGCGCCCGCGTCCGACTGACGCTGCGCCACGAATAGCTTTAGAGCCGCTGTGCGACGGGCCGACGCTTGCGCGGCGACGAGCGCGAAGCTTTGATCGCGCGCCGGGCTGGCATACGGCGGTTTCGGCGTATGATGTGCGCGTAGGGTTGGAGGTTGGCCTGATGCCTAGGTGGCGTGCGTCGCCCGGGAAGCATGGATCGCTTGGCGGCTGGGCGGTGGTCGCCCTCGCCATCGTATTGAGCCTGGGCTGGGTCCAGGCCGCGGCGGCCGCCTCGCGCGTCGCGCTGATCATCGGCGTCTCTGCGTACGAGAAGGTCACTCCGCTGGCCAATCCCGCCAAGGACGCCAAGCTGGTGCAGACGACCCTGCAGAAGCTCGGCTTCCAGGTCACGATGCTGAACAACCCCACCCGCATCCAGTTGCTGGAAAGCCTGGGCGCCTTCGAGGAAGCGGCGAAGGGCTCCGAGGCGGCAGTGGTCTATTTCGCCGGTCACGGGGCGATGATCGACGGGGTGAACTACCTCCTGCCCAAGGACGCGGTCACCTCCTCCAAGGTGGCGCTCACGGGCACGGCGGTGGAATCGGCAAAGCTTGGCCAGTCACTCACCGGCGCCAAGGCGGTGCGGCTGGTGATCCTCGACGCGTGCCGCAACAATCCGACCGCCTCGCGAAGCATCGGCGGCAACACCCGTGGGCTGGTCCGAGAGACCAGCTCGGCCTCGGTGCAGGTGGTCACCCTGATGGCCGCCGGCCCCGGCGAGGTCGCCCAGGATGGGACTGGCGGCAACAGCCCCTTCGCCACCGCCCTCACCCAGGGCCTGAGCCGGCCGGGGATGACGGTGGGCGAGCTGCCGAGCTACGTGCAGGCCGAGGTCGCCCGGTTGACCGAGAACGAGCAGACCCCCGATCTGCAGGGCATCTGGCCCAATGTGCATTGGACCTGGGACCCGGCCGGGCCGCCGAAGCAGGTGGTGGCCGCCGCCGGCGGAACCGCCGACCTCACCAAGATCAAGTGGGAGCGGGATCAGGTCTTCTGGCAGACGGTGAAGGACTCCGACGATCCGGCCGACTTCAAGGCCTACATGGACGCCCAGGACCGCGGCGAGATCACCGGCTCGTTCCGCAAGCTGGCCCAGAACCGCATCCGCGCCATCGAGCGGCTGCCGCCGGGCTCGTTCCAGGTGGCGACCCGCTCGGCGACGCCGGGCCAGGAGCTGGTGATCGCTGCGCGCGAAGCCTTCTCCCGCGGCGACTACCGCGCCGCGAACCGCGACTGGACGGCCGCCGCCGGCCAGGGCAACGGCGCTGCGATGTACAACCTCGGCGTCATGTCGCTGACTGGTCGCGGCGCCCCCAAGGACATCGCCGCCGCCGCTCGCTGGTTCAAGGCTTCGGCCGAGGCCGGGCACTCCGGCGGCATGGTCAACTGGGCGCTCTGCCAGCTGAACGGTTTCGGCACGCCCAGGAACGAACCCGCCGGCGTCCAGTGGATCCGCAAGGCCGCTGACAAGGGCTCGCCCGGCGCCATGGGCATGCTGGCGGAGGCCTACTACCGCGGTCGCGGCGTGCCTGCCGATCCTCGGCAGGGCGCCGCCTACCTGCAGAAGGCTGTGGACGCCGGCGACGGACCCTCCATCGCCCAACTGGCCGACGCCTATGAGCGTGGCGACGGGGTCACCGCCGACCAACGCCGCGCCTTCAACCTCTACGAGCGCGCCGCGCTCGCGGGCGACGCGGAAGCAATGGTGCGACTCGGCTACGCCTATGAGGACGGGACCGCCGTCCGCCGCGACGATGTGCAGGCTGCCACCTGGTACGAGCGCGCGGCCGAGCTCGGGAACACCGAGGGCATGTCCAGCCTGGCGGTGATGCTGGAGAACGGCGCGGGCCTGCCGCAGGACTACGGCCAGGCGGCCGACTACTACCGCCGCGCCGCCGCCGCCGGGGACGCTCGCGGCTATCTCGGGCTGGGCAGCCTGACGGCGCGCGGCGCCGGGGTGCGGGCCGATCCCACTGAAGCCGTGCGGCTGTTCCAGCTGGCCGCCGACAAGGGCAGCGCCGCGGCCATGCGCAACCTGGGCATCATGTACGAGGCCGGCCAGGGCGTGGCCCCTAGCCGCGCCAAGGCCATCGACCACTACCGCCGCGCAGCGGCCGCCGGGGACGACGCCGCGCGCGCCGACCTGGAGCGGCTGGGCGCGCGCTGAACAAGGGGTATGCGAGCATGAACCACGTCTTTGCGTCACGCCGTTTGCGACTGGCGGTCAGCGCCATCGCGCTCATGAGCATGAACGTCCAGCCGGCCATGGCCCAGAAAGGCAAGGACGCGCTGAACGTTTGCGCCACCGAACGGGCGCCGCTGGTCAAGCTGGAGACGGACTACAAGGAGCTGAAACGCTCCAAGATGGGCGCGGCCATCGGCGAGGGCCTGAAGCAGGGCGCGACCGTGCTGGCCAAGGGCGTCATGAGCGGCGGTATCTCGCTGCCCGGCGGCCGCGGCGGCGGCTTTGGCGGCGGTGGCTTCGGCGGGGCCCTGGGCGGCGTTGGCGGCCTGATGGGCGCGGCGGCCAGCATGAGCCAATCGCGGGCGCCCGCCGCGGCCCCTGCGACCGGCGCGACGATGCTGTTCGGCCAGGACCTGCTGACCGGCGCCTCGGGCCTGTACGTGCCCGGACTGGGTGGCGCCAACTTCTCGGGCGGAGACAGCATGAAGGCCTATGCCGCGCTGGCGGTCCTCGTGGCCATCGTGGCGACCGCCGAGGCCTATGCGCAGCTGAAGGAACAGGAGGCCGGCGGCGACCTGCGCAAGGCCTCCTACAACATCGACCAGGACGCCGCGCGCCAGCTCACCGTCAGCCGCGAGATCGCCGACAGCGGCGGCGCGCTGGTCGAATGCCGCGCCCAGCAGCTGAACGACATCAACACCCGCCTCGCCAGCGCCTCCAACGACAAGGACCGCAAGGCGATCCGGAGGGAGCGCACGGACCTGACCAACGCGCTCAAGAAGGACATCGACCTCACCGGCGGCGTGGTCGAGCAGCACGCGGGCATGGCCAAGACTTTCACCCAGGGGCGGGCCATGACCGACGGCGTCTCAGAGGCTGAGGTTCTGGGTGGCCAGACGCCGGCCTACGCCACCGCAGCCAATACCACCAAGCTCTCGATGCCCGCCAAGGGCGCGGCCCCGGCTCAGGGCGGCCAGGCGCCCGCCGCCGCGCCGGCGCCTGCCCCTGCGCTGATCGCGATCCGCGCCACCGTGGTGCGCTCGGCGCCGGTCGCCTCCGCAGGCGTGCTGATGAACTTCCCCGCCGGGCGCGAGGTGAAGCCGAAGGCCGCGCAGGCCGACGGCGGCTGGTGGGAGATCGATGTGGCCGGCTCGCCCGGCTACGTCCGCGCCGCCGACCTCGGTCCGCCCGGGTCCGCCATCCAGACCGCCGCCGCGTCGCCCGCCAAGGGCCGCGCTGGCGGCCGCGCCGGCGCCTCCAAGGCCGCGCCGCCGCCTCCGGCCCCGCCGGCGGTGCAAGGTCCGACCAACATCCGGGCCTACAACCAGACGGTCATCGCCGCCCGCGACCAGGGCAAGGGCCGGCTCTCCAGCCTGATGACCGACATCCAGACCAGCGAGCGCCGCGAGTCGGTGCTGTGGGCAATGCTGTCGCGCTTCGGGCTCGGCTAGCCGCGCTGAGCCGACTGCCGCGATGGCGGTCGGACACGTCGCTATGTTCGGCGGGGCGAAGTCAGGCTAGAGCCTCGGCTGCAGGATGTTAGCTGCGCAGGATCGGAGCTCCGGTGAGCACCTGCGCGCCGTGATCACGGGAAAACCTGCCGTCCACTCGCGAACTTCGTATTGTGGCCACGGTGCAGCCGCATCGGCGCCTGAATTGCCTAGGAAACGGACCTAGTCGGTGACGGGGACGCATGATGACAATCAGCATGAGGGCATTGCGCCCATCGGAGATAATCCAGTCTCAGAGCAACATCATCCGTCAGCAAGGAGAGCTGATCGACGTCCTTAAGGGCGCGCTCTTCGCTGCAGGCGGTGTTGGCATTCCCGCCCCGGCAGGGTGGATGAGCGGTCTCACCGCGCAGGAACGCGCCTTGGTCGGCCTGCTCTACGCCTGCTACCCGAGGGCGTTGTCGACCTACGATATTCTGGAAGGTCTGCCCGGCCGCGACCATGCTCGCGAACGGCAAGTCCATCTGGTGAGCATCGTCGTGTGCAAGGTTCGCAGAAAGCTTGGCGCGGACGCGATCGTTACCGAGCGCGGCGTGGGATTTCGGCTCAGCCAACGCTTCTTTGAGGCCCTTCCGACAGAAGCTGCCTGACGCTTCGTCCGGGCCACGTCGTCGCGCCCGTCGGGCCGTGACGCGCCCGCCTGACCGCCCCGTTCCGCGGACCGTGCGATCGTGCTGGGACCAGCCGGCCAGACGCGGCGCGACGCCACCAGTACGCGGGGCCTCGCTGGGCCGACGTGTTCGCTGAATTGCTAGAAGAAATTGGAGCGGGCGAAGAGATTCGAACTCTCGACCCCAACCTTGGCAAGGTTGTGCTCTACCACTGAGCTACGCCCGCGCTCCGTAGGGGTTCGAAAGAGCCCCCAAATGCGAGAGGCGGCCTTATGGCAGACGCCCCAGCGCATTGCAAGCGGCCCAGGGCGTGGCGAAATGCGTCGCCCGTTTCAGCCGAATTTCGGGGTCTTCAGGCGACGCTTGTTGACGTGGCCCTCCGGCGCGGGAGCCGTCACTTCCTCGGGGTATTCGCCCTTGAAGTAGTAGCGCTGCCAGGCCTCCTTGGTGGCCTCCGGGTCGCCGCGGAAGATGCGCTGGTTGAACTCGCTGCGATGCTTCTCCCAGACGTCGTACTGGTGGCGCAGCTCCGGGTCGGAATCCATCCGCCGGATCACCGGCTGGATCTCGTGCAGGGCCTTGTCCTGGATCAGGGTGATGAAACAGAAGGGCTCGCCCTTCTCGAAGCGCACGCGGCCCGGCCGGGTGAACATCCAGTTCATGGTGAAGGGAAACGGCAGCCAGTCGGTCTCCACCACCCCGGCCAGCGGCTGGATCCCGTCCTTGATGTGGTTGGGCGGCCCCTGGGCCAGCATCGACCAGCCGGGCGGGGTGCGGAACAGGTACCCGGGGTGCAGGGTCAGCACGCCGTGGCTGAAGTGGCTGGTGGCCAGCCGGTGGAAGTCCGGGTTGGGGTAGTCAGGCCGCAGGGTGATGTCCGCCTGCATCAGCCCGCCGCTCCACTCAGCCGTGAACGCGACCGGGCACAGGATCTCCCAGCCCGAGGAATTGGCCATGCTGAGCGGCAGGCAGCGATAGGGATGACGCGCGGTGAAGTTGTCCATCCAGGCGCGTTGCGGCCGGCCGGGCACGATCTCCGGCGGCCGCTCGGTCGTGGGGAAGCATTCCAGTTCGAAGCGCGGCTGGCTCACGGGACCTCCAGGGCGGCTTGACCCGGACCTCTACGGCCCCTGTCGCGGTCTCGTCCAGCAACCACAGCGAAAAACACCGACCGCGAATGGCCGGGGCTCGGGTCCCCCAGCGTGCGGAGGGATCAGGCGATCGCAGTGCGCCGGCGGCGGAGCATGGCGCCTGCCATCCCGAAGCCGCCGATCATCATCGCCCAGGTGGCCGGTTCCGGAACGACCGCGAAGGTGGCGGCTAGGCCGTCGAACTCGAAGGAGTTGGCTACGTGGCCGGGCGACAGCGGCGTAGAGCTGAAGGTGACGGACTTCACGTTCTGTCCAGCGAAGTCGTAGTAGACACGGAAGCCGACACTCTGGTCGCCATCGGCCGCCGGCCCGCTCGGCGGCGTATAGATGCCCGGGCCCGAGAGCGTTTGCGCGCCGTTCATCCCGGTGAACGTGAAGGTAACGTGATTGTAGAGGTCGGGCGATCCCATGTAGAGGCTGAAGGACGTCAGGTACGCGCCGCCCAACGCCGAAAGCGTCGCACTCCCACCGCTGGTGATCGTGTAGTAGTCGGTGTTCTCGTAGTGATAGTCCCCGCTTGGGGCGTACGGGATCGGCGGCGGGGCGCTGATCCCTGGGATCAAAGTGCCGTAGCCGTTCCCGTCCAGGACCGCCGGGCTCTCGTAGTTCGTCGCCGTATCGGCCGAGAACGAGAAGTTCGAGTTCGCAATGCTGTCCCAGTCGTAGATGTAGGTCTGCCCGTAGAGCAGCGCGCCGCTGAGATTGCCGGCCTCGCGGTTGGCTACCGTCACCGCCGCACTGGCGGCGCTCGACAGGGCCAAGGCCCCCAGGACTGCAGCCGTCGCCGCGACCAGACCACGTTGCATGACATTCCCCCTTGCGCCCGTGCTTCTGCAGGTGGGCGCCTAATCTTGACCGTAGTTCTCGGTGTGCAGGCCGACGAATCGAATCCCCTCGCGAGCGACCTCGCCTCGCGAGTGCGGCGCCGCTATGTGCCAGGGGCATGATGCGAACCCGCGACGACCTCCTGGCCTTCCTGGCCGCCCACGGCATCGACCAGACCACCTGCGACCATCCCGCCGTGTTCACCGTCGGCGAAAGCGAGGCGATCAAGCAGGCGATCCCCGGCGCCCACACGAAGAACCTGTTCCTCAAGGATTCCAGGGACCAGCTGTGGCTTGTCTCGGCCGAAGGTCATGCGGCGATTGACCTGAAACGGCTGCACACGGTGATCGGCTCGGGCCGCCTGTCGTTCGGCAAGGCTGAGCTGATGGAGGAGGCGCTGGGCGTCACGCCCGGCTCGGTCACCGCCTTCGCCCTGGTCAACGATCGCAACCGCAACGTGAGGTTCGTGCTGGACCGGACGCTGGCCGAGGCCGACCTCCTGAACTTCCATCCCCTGACCAACACCGCAACCACGACCGTCAGCGGCGCGGGCTTCCGCCGCTTCCTGGCCGCGTTGGCGGTGACGCCCCTCGTGGTCGATTTTGTCGCCATGGCGCTGTTGGAATGAGCGACGACGCGTTGAAGCCGGGACCGGTTGGGACCATCTTGCAGCGCGACGCATTTGAGCATCACGCGCGACAAGGAACCATCGGCCCATGACCCTGATCGGGGAAACCCAAGGCCAGCCGGCCGCATCCGCCGCCGACCTCATCAAGGACGCCACCGACCAGAGCTTCATGGCCGACGTGGTCGAGGCGTCGAAGGACGTCCCCGTCATCGTGGACTTCTGGGCCACCTGGTGCGGCCCTTGCCGCCAGCTCGGGCCGGCGCTGGAAAAGGCGGTCTTGGCCGCCAAGGGCGCGGTGAAGCTGGTGAAGGTCGATATCGACAAGAACCCGGCCTACGCCGGCCAGCTGCGCGTGCAGTCGATCCCGGCCGTGTTCGCCTTCGTCGATGGCCGCCCGGTGGACGGCTTCATGGGCGCGCTGCCCGACAGCCAGGTGAAGGCGTTCATCGATCGCATCGCCAAGCAAGGGGGGGGCGGCGCCTCGCCGGTGGATGAGCTGCTGGCGATGGCGAAGGAGTCGCTGGAACTCGGCGACGCGGGCGGGGCGGCGCAGGCCTACGCCCAGGCGCTGCAGATGGACCCGGCCAACGCCAAGGCGATCGGCGGCATGGCTCGGCTCTACCAGCAGGCCGGCGATCTGGAACGCGCCGCCGAAGTGCTCGAAATGGCAGGCCCGGAGGCGAAGGACCCCGACATCGACGCGGTGCGCGCGGCCCTGGCCCTTGCCGCCGAAGCCCCGTCCGAGACGGCGGAGTTCGAGGCCCGCGTCGCGGCGGACCCCGACGACCACGAGGCCCGCCTGGAGCTCGCCAAGGCGCTGGCCGCCGGGGGGAAGATGCACGAGGCGGTCGACCAGCTGATCGAGAGCATCCGACGCGATCGCGCCTGGAACGACGAGGCGGCCCGCAAACAGTTGCTCACCGTGCTCGAGGCGGCCGGGGCCATGTCTGACGTCGCCAAGCAGGGCCGCCGCAAGCTCTCCGCTATCCTGTTCAGCTAAGAGAAGGGGGCCCGCCATGGCGCCCTACCGCCAGCCTTCCGATCTACCGCAGCTGATCCCGGTGTTCCCGCTGGATGGGGCGCTGCTGCTGCCGGGCGGGGAGTTGCCGCTGCAGATCTTCGAGCCCCGCTACTTGAACATGGTCGACGACGTCATGGCCGGTGACCGCATCATCGGCATGATCCAGACCCGCGGCGGATCGCCGTCCAACCCGCGGCTGGTCGACGTAGGCTGCGCCGGCCGCATCACCAGCTACAACGAGACCTCCGATGGCCGCTACCTGATCACGCTCACCGGCATCTGCCGCTTCGAGGCGGGAGAGGAGCTGGACCTGCGCCTGCCGTACCGCCAGGTGCGCGCGCGATACGATCGTTTCGGCGGCGACCTGGACCGGGACGAGCGCGCACAGGCCGACGGCAAGGCGCGCGCCCGGTTTGCCCAGGCGCTGAAGCGCTACCTGAATCATCGCGAACTCGACATCGATTGGGAGACCGCCAACGACGCGCCGCTCGAGGCCCTGGTGAACAGCCTCTGCATGGGCCTTCCCTTCGAGCCGGCCGAGAAGCAGGCCTTCCTTGAGGCCCCCGACCTCGCCGGCCGGTTCGAGGTGCTGACCACGCTCCTTGAGATCGACGCCTCCGATCCGGATGACGAGCGGCCAAACCTGCAGTAGAGCCGGGACATGGACGACCTGACCGCCGAAGTGGACCCGCGCCTGCTGGAGGTCCTGGTTTGCCCGCTGACCCGCGGTCCCCTGACCTACGACCGCGCCAAGGCCGAACTGGTCAGCCAGCAGGCCCGCCTCGCCTATCCCATCCGAGATGGCGTGCCGATCATGCTGCCGGAAGAGGCCCGCGAACTCGCCGAGGGGGAGTAGCCGGACTAGAGCGCCTCTCCCCGGAGGAGCCGGGGCAGGTCCCCGACCGCGCCGCCGGCTTCGTGCATGAAGAACCGGCGCGCCGGAGCGATGCGGTTGACGGCCGCCATGCCGACGCCGCGGGCCAGGCGCAGCAACGGATTGTCGTTGGAGAACAGACGGACGAACGCATCCATGCCCGCCGAGAGCGTGACGGTGTCGAAGCGCCGCCAGGCCGCGTAGCGCTCCAGCACCACCGACGAGCCGATATCCTCGCCGAGCCGCAACCCATCGACCAGCACCTCAGCCAGCGCAGCCGCGCCCTTCAGGCCCAGGTTCAGCCCCTGGCCGGCGATGGGGTGGACGCCGTGGGCGGCATCCCCCAGCAGGGCTACCCGCGGCGCGACCAGCCGCTCGGCCAGCTGAAGGCTGAGCGGGTAGGTGAAGACTGGACCCTCGACGCTGAGGCCGCCGAGAAAGTCACCAAAGCGGCGCTCCAGGTGGGCCTGGAAAATCTCCGGTCGTGCGGTCTTCAAGGCCGCGCCACGGGCAGTGGTCTCGGTCCACACCAGGCTGGCGCGATTGCCGGTCAGCGGCAGGATGGCGAAGGGCCCGCCAGGCAGGAAATACTCGTGCGCCACGCCTTCGTGCCAGCGCTCCATGCGCGCCGTCGCCACCACGCCGGTCTGCGGATAGTCCCAGCCGATCGCGCCGATCCCGGCCTCGGTGCGGATCACCGAGCCGCGCCCTTCGGCCCCCACCGCCAGCGGCGCGGTGAGCACGCGGCCGTCGGACAGGGTGACCTCCGCCGCGCGCCCGGCAAAGGCGGCCTTGGCGACCCGCGCCGGCGCCAGCACCTCGATGCCTTCGGCCTTCACCGCGCCAGCCAGCGCGGCGCGGATGTGGCGGTTCTCCAGCAGATAGCCCAGCGGCTCGCCCTCCGAGCGGTCGGCAATCTCGGCCGAGTCGAATCGCAGAAAGAACGGCCCAGGCCCCCCCGCCGAGGCGCCGGGCGTCCGCCCATCGGTCACCAGGATCTGCTCGATCCGCTGAGCGTGCGGGTCGAGCCCCCCGGCAAGGCCCAGCGCCCGCCATTGCCGGTAGGCTGCGTAGGCGATGGCCGAGGCCCGGCCATCGAAGGTCGGCGCCACCTGGTCGTCGAACACCACAGGGTCGATCAGCACGGGCCTGAGCCCGGCCCGCGCCAGGGCCAGCGCCAGCGTCGCGCCCGCGATCCCGGCGCCGGCGATGATCACGTCATGGCCTTCGCTCATGGCCGCGATAGGCCATGGAAACGGTATCGGCGTCCAGCCGTCGCTAAGTTGGACGCGACCGTCCATTTTTCACTTGAAGGCGCCGCAGCGCAGCGCTTATCTGCGGTTGTAGGATGGACCGGAAAGTCCAGGTTTCCTGCCGCCTTCGACCGAGGGACTTCCAGATGGCCAGTTTCCTGAAGGGCCGCGTCGTTCCGATCACTGTCGGCGCGCTGACGACGGCGGCCATCGTGGCTGGCGGCGCTTTCTGGTGGATCGACAAGCAGAAGTTCGAGGCCACCGACAACGCCTTCGTGGCCGCCGACAAGGTCACCATCGCGCCCCTCGTGGACGGCAGGGTGGCCGAGGTGCTGGTGGACGACAACCAGGCCGTCCACCCCGGCCAGCTCCTGGTCCGCATCGAGCCCGACAGCATCAAGACCCGTCTGGCGCAGGCCGACGCCAACGCCCGCGCCCTGGACGCCGCGGTCGCCGCCGTGGACGACAAGGCGAGGCTGGAGCACGCAATGATCGCCCAGAAGGCGGCCGCAGTGGACGCCGCCGACGCCCAAGCCCGCTGGGCGGCCTCGGAGATGGAGCGCTACGGGGCGCTCGCCAACTCCGGCTGGGTCTCGCCGCAGCGGGCCGCGACGGCCAGGACCGCCCAGGACCAGGCCGTGGCCGGCGCCGCCGAGGCCCGCGCA
This sequence comes from uncultured Phenylobacterium sp., assembly GCF_902826855.1. Lineage (GTDB taxonomy): Bacteria > Pseudomonadota > Alphaproteobacteria > Caulobacterales > Caulobacteraceae > Phenylobacterium. The sequence continues at coordinate 13,167 of NZ_CADEGK010000048.1, forward strand.
ATGCTGGAGGCCGAGCGCCGCGCCGCCCAGTCCCTGGGTTCCGCCCGCGAACAAAGCCTGGCCCAGGCCGCCGCCGCGCGCGCCGCAGCCGACCAGACGCGGATCGACCTCGCCCGCACAGAGGTCCGCGCCCCTGTCGCGGGGGTCGTGGGCGCGCGAGCCGTACGGGTCGGCCAGTACGTGCGCCCCGGCGGCGCACTGATGTCGATCGTGCCCCTGGCCGAGGCCTACGTGATCGCCAACTTCAAGGAGACCCAGGTCTCGCGCCTGCGCATCGGCCAGCCGGTGGCCATCCACGCCGACGCCTACGGCAAGCAGGTGATCCGCGGCCGCATCGACAGTTTCGCCCCGGCGACGGGCGCGGAGTTCGCGCTTATCCCGGTGGAGAACGCCGTGGGCAACTTCACCAAGATCACCCAGCGGGTGCCGGTGCGCATCGCCATCGACGCCGACCAGAAGCTGGCCCTGCGCCCCGGCCTGTCGTTGAAGGTGAAAGTGGACGTGACCCGCGACACCGGCCCCAGCTTTGCCGAGTCGGGCCAAGCTCCGGCCCGGTACGCCCGCCGCGGCGTCGCCCGCTGATCCGATGACCGACGCGGTCATCAAGCCAGATGGCGGCCCGGTTCGGCCGCAGGCGCAGGCCTCCACGGTGCTGGGCGCTGACGGGTCCTACGTCAACTGGACTCGGGTCTTCCTGGGCTTCGGCGGCATGGTGCTGGGCCAGTTCATGGCCATGCTGGACATCCAGATTGTCGCCAGCTCGCTGACCCAGATCCAGTCCGGCATCGGCGCGACGAACGACGAGATCGCCTGGGTGCAGACCATCTACCTCCTGGCCGAGGTGGTGATCATGCCGCTCACCGCTTACCTCACCAAGATGTGGGGCACGCGGTCGTTCTATGTGATCGCCTGCGTTGGATTCGTGCTGACTTCGGTGGGCACCGGCCTCAGTTCCAGCGTGCCGATGATGATCGCATTCCGGGCGCTGCAGGGCGTGTTCGCCGGTGCGATGATCCCGCCGATCTTCGCCACCGCCATGACCGTCTTCCCGCCCGACAAGCGCCTCACCGCAAACGTCGTCGTGGGTCTGATCGTGACCCTGGCGCCGACCCTCGGCCCGACGCTGGGCGGGCATATTACCGAGGCCCTGGACTGGCGGTGGCTGTTCTTCATCAACATCCCGGTGGGCATGCTGGTGATCTTCCTGGTCTGGACCTACGCCAGGTTCGACAAGGGCGACCCCGCGTTGGGCAAGGGCATCGACTGGTGGGGCCTGGGCGTGATGACCGTGTTCCTGCTCTCGATGCAGTACGTGCTGGAGGAGGGGAACCGTGAGGGCTGGTACGAGGATGACGTGATCCTCTGGCTCACCGTGACGGCCGTGGTGACCGGCGTCGCCTTCATCTGGCGCCAGCTCGTCTACTGGCAGCCGATCGTCTCGCTGAAGCCGTTCGCCGACCGCAATTTCACCCTCGGCATCGTCATGACCTTCGTGACCGGGGTCAGCCTGTACGGCGGAACCTTCCTGATGCCGATCTTCCTGGGCCAGGTGCGCGGCTTCTCCTCCGCCGAGGTCGGCACCACCATGCTTGTCTCGGGCCTCAGCATGTTCCTTTCCGCACCCATCGTCGGGCGCATCGTGCGGGTTGTCGACGCGCGGGTCGTCATGCTCGTGGGCTTCTCGCTGGCCGCCTGGGCGATCCAACTGGGCGTGC
>NZ_CADEGK010000048.1:14891-24702 GCF_902826855.1 uncultured Phenylobacterium sp.
GCTTCGCCGAGTGCTTTGTCCTGCAGGCGGTGGACGGTTTCGGCCTGACGCTCGCCATGATCGCCGCCCAGCAGATCAGCATCGCCACGTTGCCGGTAACGATGATGAAGGACGCGTCCGGGCTGATAAACCTGATCCGCAACGTCGCCGGCGCCATCGGGCTGGCGGTGCTCTCGACGATCCTCAGCCACCAGGCCGCCGTGCACTACATGGACCTGGCCACGGCCGCCAACCAAGCCAACCCCGCCACCGTCGGCATGATGGACGGCTTCACCCAGATGATGGAAGGCGCGGGCCTCGCCGACCCGGAGGGCACGGCGCGAAAGGCCATGGGCGGGATGATGCACCGCCAGGCGTCCGTGCTCAGCTTCGGCGACGCTTTCGCGGTCCTATCGCTCGGCTGCTGGGCGGCGGCGGTCCTATCCCTCTTCGCGCGGCCGGGCTCGGCCATGGCGCGCAGCGACGACGCGCCGGGAGCACACTGATGCCCCGCCTCGCCGGTCAGATCGACGTCTCCAAGAACGAGGCCATCCTGGATGCGGCCATGGAGGTTCTCGGCGAACGGGGAGTTTCCGTCTCCATGGGGGAGATCGCCCGGCGCGCCGGCGTGTCGAAGCAGACCGTCTACAACCACTACGGCTCGAAGGCCGAGCTGGTGCGGGCCATGGCGGAGCGGCGGGTGCATGAGATTGCCGCGCCGCTGGAAGCCGCCGAGGCGGTGGACAACCCTTCAGAGGCGCTGGCCGGGTATGCGCGGGTTCTGCTGAACGTCGCCTGCGGCGCGCGGAGCTCGGCGATGTTCCGAACTGCAATGCTGCACAGCTCGGACATGCCGGACGTGGCGCGAGCGATGTGGGAGGCCGGGCCCAAGGCAAGCCGCTCCAGGCTCGCGGAATTCCTCACCCTCGAGACCAAGGCCGGGCGGCTGTTCTGTCCCAATCCGGCAGAGGCGGCGGAGTTCTTCGGCGGCATGGTGATTGGCACCTATCAGACCGCCATGCTGCTGGGCGTCGAGCTGAGTCTCGACGACGCGCGCATCGACCGCATCGCGACCGAGGCGACTGCACGATTTCTTAGGGCTTATGCGGCCTGATCCGTGTCATGAGCAGATTCACTCCGGACACCCTCAAACTCGGAACCGCCGTCGTCGTGCTGGGCGCTGCCTGCTGCACCGGCTGGGCGGGTCTCGTCGCAGTCCTGGCCAGCGGCCGGCTGCAGCACGCGCCCGGGTTCTGGACGGACCTCGCAGTGATGTCGTTCGGCAACCTGCTGCTGACGGGCATCGTCGCCCTCCTGGCGTGGGTGCTCGCCGACCAGTCCCCAACCGCCCAGCGCGTCGCGGTCTAACCCTCCGCTCTAGCCTTCTGCGGCTTCGTCATCCGTGAAGCCCATGATGTGGAAGCCGGCGTCCACGTGGACCACCTCGCCGGTGGTCGATCGGCCTAAGTCCGACAGCAGCCAGAGCGCCGCCCCGGCCACACCCTCCATCTCGGTGTCGGCCTTCATCGCCGACAGCGAACGGCCCTTGGCCAGCATGCCGCGGCCGCCCGAAATCCCCGCTAGCGACAGCGTCTTCATCGCCCCCGGTGACAGCGCGTTCACGCGGATGCCCTTCGGCCCCAGGTCGCGCGCGGCATAGCGGACCGCCGCCTCAAGCGCCGCCTTGGCGACCCCCATGGTGTTGTAGTTCGGGATCGCCCGCTCCGAGCCCATGTAGGTGAGCGTCAGGATCGAACCGCCGGTCGCCGGCATCAGCGCCGCTGCGCGCCGGGCGCAGTCCACGAAGCTGAACGCCGAGATGTTCATCGCCCGCAGGAAGCCGTCACGGGTGGTGTTCTCGACGAAGGAGCCCTTGAGCTCGTCCTTGTTGGCGAAGGCGATGGCATGGACGAAGAAGTCGATCTGCCCGAACGCCTTTTCCACCACCCCGAACGCCGCATCCATCGCCGCGTCGTCGGTGACGTCGACGGGCGCCAGCACCTTCACCCCGATGCTCTCCGCCAACGGCTCCACCCGGCGTTCCATGCCCGGCAGGTGCAGGAAGGCCAGCTCCGCGCCTTGGGCCGCCAGTTGGCTGGCGATGCCCCAGGCGATGGACTGATGGTTGGCGACCCCGGTGACGACACCGCGCTTGCCCTGCATCAGGGTCCCGCCCAGCATCTGATAGTCGTCGGCCACGCTCGTTCTCCCGCGCTGTGCAGAGCGGGTTGTGGCCGATCCCTGGAGGGGTGTCATCCCGGTTTCGCCTCGGCCCTGGCGTCTGCGCCACAGCGGCGTAGTCTCGGCGTCCGAACGCTTGCAGAGACGAGAGATGTTGAGAGAGCTGCTCATCGCCGCGGCGATCACCGTGGCCGCCGCACCCGCGTGGGCGGCCGACCAGGCGCCGCGGCCGGTCACCACATACAAGGCCCCGCGGGCCGTTGATGGGCATCCGAGCCTCGACGGTGTGTGGACGAACGTCTCCATGACCAACCTGGAGCGCGATCCGCGGTGGGGAGATACGCTGGTCCTCTCGGAGGAGAAGGCCGCCGAGATCGAGGGCAAGAACCAGCAGCTCCTGCGCCTGGCCGCCAAGAACACTGACCCGAACGCCACCGTCCTCGACCTGCCGGCAGACTGTTCGGGGGGGCGCGTCACCAACTGCAACTACAACGCCGGTTGGACGGACCCCGGGGACACGGTGATGCGCGTCGCCGGACAGCCGCGCAACGGCTACATCACCATCCCGGCCGACGGCCGGGTGCCCATGCGCAAGGGCGTCGCGCCCAGCTATGGCCGCGCCCTGCCCAAGGGCCTCGGCCCCAGCGACAATCCGGAGAGCCGGGCGCTGGGCGAGCGCTGCCTGCTGTCGTTCGGCAATTCCTCGGGCCCGGTGATGACCCCCGGCCTCTACAACAACATGTACCAGATCGTGCAGACCAGGGACGCGGTCCTGATCAACGTCGAGATGGTGCACGACGCGCGTATCGTGCGGCTCGACACCAGGCAGCACCTGCCCGCGACGCTCCGGCCCTGGATGGGCGACTCCATCGGCTGGTGGGAAGGCGAAACCCTGGTGGTGGAGACCACCAACTTTCACCCGGAGCAGGTGTTCCGCGGCGCCTCGGCCAACCTCAAGGTCACCGAGCGCTTCACGCCGGTGTCGCCCACCCGCCTGCACTATGGCTTCTGGGTCGAGGACCCGACCGTCTTCGCCCAGGCCTGGGGCGGCGAGTACGAGTTCACTCGGTCCGCGGAGCAGGTCTACGAATACGCCTGCCACGAGGGGAATTACGGCCTGACCAACATCCTCTCCGGCGCGCGGATGGAGGACAAGACCGGCGTGAAGACTGCGCCGACCAACGTCGATCAGCGCGTCGCGGTCGGCGAGGAGGGCGAGGAGCCGAACTAGGCGTCAGTTCCGCGTCAGCCGCCGGCAGATCTCGTCCAGTTGCTCCAGGGTAGCGTACCGGATCCGCACCTCGCCCACGCCCCCACGGTCGGTGACGTCGACGCTCATGCCAAGCGCCTCCTCCAGGTCGACCTCCAGGGCGGCAGTGTCGGCGTCCTTGGTCCGCTTCTTCGGGCCCGAGGCCTTTCGGGACGCCGAGGCGCCCTCGCCGCGGACCAGGGCCTCGGTGTCGCGCACCGAGAGGCCGTGGGCGACGATCTGGTCGGCCAGGAGCTCCGGATCGGCGGCGCCCAGCAGGGCGCGGGCATGCCCCGCGCTGAGCCGGCCCGCCAGGACATGGGCCTGCACGCCGGCCGGCGCGCCCGAGAGGCGCAAGGTGTTGGCCACGTGGCTGCGCGACTTGCCGACACGGCGGGCGGCCTCCTCCTGGGTGATCTGCAGCCGCCCCATGAGCGCGGAGTAGGCGTTGCACTCCTCGATCGGGTTCAGGTCGGTGCGCTGAACGTTCTCGATGATGGCGATTTCGAAGGCCTCGTTGTCCTCGAGCTCGCGAACCAGCGCCGGGATCAGCTGCAAGCCGGCCTTCTGCGCCGCGCGCCAGCGGCGTTCTCCCGCGACGATTTCATACTCGCCATCGGCGCGACGCGAGGGGCGCACCAGGATCGGCTGCAGCACCCCCTTGTCACGGATCGAGGCTGCCAGCTCGGCGAGATCGGCCTCGTCGAAGTGCTGGCGCGGCTGGTCGGCGTTGCGCTGGATGAGCTCGATGGGGATCTCGCGCACGCCCGCCGCCGGCGCGACCGCATGCGGGATCTCCTCGACCTCGCCCAGGAGCGCCGACAGGCCGCGCCCCAGGCCCCTGCGGTTCTCGGCCATCAGCTGCACTCCACCAACGCGCTCGGCGCGTTCGCTTTCCCTGTCATTACAGCAGCTCCCGAACGGGAGTTGCTGGGGCTGCGCCGCGCCGTTTCCGCTCGCGCAGCACCACTTCGCGGGCCAGCCGGAGGTACGCCTGGCTGCCCGCACATCTCAGATCATAGACCAGCGCCGGCTTGCCGAACGACGGGGCCTCGCTCACGCGGACATTGCGGGGGATCACGGTCTGATAGACCGCCTCGCCAAAATGGCTGCGCACGTCCCCGGCCACCTGCTCTGACAGTGAATTGCGCCGGTCGTACATGGTCAGCACGATGCCCTGCAGCTCCAGCGCCGGGTTCAGGCTGCCGCGCACCAGTTCGATGGTGCGCATCAGTTGAGAGAGACCCTCCAGAGCGAAGAACTCGCACTGCAGCGGCACCAGCACCGCGTCCGCCGCGGCCATGGCGTTTACGGTCAGCAAATTCAGTGACGGTGGGCAATCGATCAGGATGTAGCTGTATTCGCGGCCACTTCTCAGAGGCGCGATGGCGTCCCTGAGCTTGAAGGACCGTCCAGACTGATGGCCCAGCTCCAGCTCGACGCCCGAGAGGTCCGGATCCGACGGGGTCAGGTCGAGTCCCGGTACGGCGGTCTTCACCACCGCCTCGAGCAGCGCATTCTCGCCCATCAGGACATCGTAGAGCGTGTGCTTGCGCAGCGCCCGGCCTATGCCGAGGCCAGTGGAGGCGTTGCCCTGCGGGTCGGCGTCGATCAGCAGCACCTTCTCCCCGACTGCGGCCAGGGCGGTGCCGAGATTGATCGCCGTCGTGGTCTTGCCCACGCCGCCCTTCTGGTTGGCCACCACAAGCACGCGGAGTGACCGGTCAGACTTTACGGGCACGGCCGAGCCTCTTCACGCGCACGATGCGGCCTCCGGGATCACTGAGAGACGGTACCACGTCAGCCTCATACTCCCAATATCTAGCCGCCTCAGTCATATCGGCTACTACATCTTGTCCCTTGAGGAACAACCCCTGCGCGCCGGCCGCCAAGTATGGCCGGGCATACCCGAGCAGGCGATGGAGCGGCGCACAAGCCCGGGCGGTGACGATGTCCACAGTCAGCGACAGGTTCTCGGCCCTCTCGTTGACCACCGTGGCGGGCAGGGACAGCTCTGTCACCACTTCGGTGAGGAAGCGGCAGCGCTTGGCCATGCTCTCGACGAGGTGGATGTGGAAGTCGGGCGCATCCTTGCGCAGGATTGCCAGCACCAGCCCGGGGAAACCGGCGCCGGCGCCGAGGTCGGCCCAGGTCAGCGCGTTGGGGGCGAGGCGCAGCAGCTGGGCGGAGTCCCAGGCGTGGCGGTTCCAAAAGTCCGGCAGCGTGGCGGGGCCAACCAGGTTCATCTTCTGGTTCCACTCGGTGAGCAGGGCCAGGAAACGCTCCAGGTCGGCCATCTGCGCGGGGGTTGCCTTGGCGGCGCGCGCGAAGCTTTCAGCGTCGGTGACCGCCATATCAGGCGGCGCGGCGGCGGACGTGGGCCAACAGCGCCGTCAGGGCGCCGGGGGTCACACCCTCGATGCGGCCTGCCTGGCCCAGCGTCAGTGGCCGCACCGCGATGAGCTTCTCGCGCACTTCGTTGGAAAGGCCTCCGATAGCGGCATAGTCCAGGCCGGCGGGCAGTCGCAGGTCCTCGTCGCGGCGGAAGGCCTCGGCGTCTGCGGTCTGGCGGTCCAGGTAGCCCGCATAGGACGCGTCGATCTCCACCTGCTCACGCACGGCAGGGCTCCAGCCGCCGATCTGCGGCCAGAGCCGCGCCAGATCGTCGAAGCCGATAGTCGGGTAGGCCAGCAGATCGATGAGGTTGCGCCGCACGCCGTCGGCCTTCACCGGCAGCCCGGCCTTCGCCGCCTGCGCCGGCGTCAGTGTGAGCGCGCGGGCCTCTGCCCTCGCCTGCGAGAGTTCGGCCGCCTTCACGCCATAGGCGCGCGCTCGGTCCGATCCCACGACCCCCAGCGCCGCGCCTTTCGCCGTCAGCCGCTGGTCGGCGTTGTCGGCGCGCAGGGTCAGGCGGAACTCGGCGCGGCTTGTGAACATGCGGTAGGGTTCGGTGACGCCCTTGGTAACGAGGTCGTCGATCAGAACGCCGATGTAGGCCTCGTCGCGGGCGAAGCCGGCCGCCTCGGCGCCGGAAGCGGCGCGGGCGGCGTTGAGGCCCGCCACCAGACCCTGGGCCCCCGCCTCCTCGTAGCCTGTGGTGCCGTTGATCTGGCCGGCCAGATAGAGGCCGGGCAACCGCTTCGCCTCAAGGGTGGGGTAGAGCTCCCGCGGGTCCACATAGTCGTACTCGATGGCGTAGCCGTGCCGACGGACCGCGACCCGCTCGAGACCGGGGATGGTCCGGAGGAAGAGGTCCTGGGTCTCGGCGGAGACCGAGGTGGAGATGCCGTTCGGATAGACCGTGTCGTCGGTCAGCCCCTCGGGCTCGAGGAAGATCTGATGGCTGGTCTTGTCGCGGAAGCGGACCACCTTGTCCTCGATGGAAGGGCAATATCGCGGGCCGCGGCTATCGATCCTGCCGCCATAGACCGCGCTCTCGCCGAGGCGCTCGGCGATGATCCGGTGGGTCTCTTCCGTCGTGTACGTGATGCCGCATTCGACCTGCGGGGTCGTGATGGCGTGCGTCAGGAAGGAAAACGGGATCGGCTCGGCGTCGGCTGCCTGCATCTCCAGGCGGTCCCAGGCGATGGTCGAGCCGTCCAGGCGCGCGGGCGTGCCGGTCTTCAGCCGGCCCATCTTCAGGCCCGTGGCGTAGAGTCGGTCCGACAAGCCGATGGCCGGCGCGTCGCCGACGCGGCCCGCGGGGATCCGCAGATCGCCCTGGTGGATCACGCCCTTCAGGAAAGTGCCGGTCGTCAGCACCACACGCCCCGCGCGGTATTCCGTACCGCTGGCGCCCACGACGCCATCGACGTGAACATGGCTGAGGCCTTCGTCGCGGACGATCAGGTCTTCGACGGCCTCGGCTATGATGGTGAGGTTGGGCGTCTGCGCCAGTTCGGCCCGCATCGCCGCGCGATAGAGCGCCCGGTCGATCTGGCTGCGCGGGCCGCGCACGGCGGCGCCCTTGGACCGATTCAACATACGGAACTGAATGCCGGCCGCGTCGGCCAGCCGGCCCATCAAGCCATCCAGGGCATCGATCTCCCGGACCAGGTGCCCCTTGCCGAGGCCGCCGATGGCCGGGTTGCAGCTCATCTCGCCGACCGTCTCGAGCTTATGGGTAAGCAGCAGCGTGCGCGCGCCGACTCGCGCGGCCGCGGCCGCCGCCTCGCAGCCCGCGTGCCCTCCACCGATGACGATCACATCCCAGGTCATGCCGGCGGGGATATAGGCGAAAGGCCCGCATGTTTCACGTGAAACAGCGCTGGGGTCACTTCCCGATGCAGAAGGTCGCAAAGATGCGTCCCAGAACCTGCTCCGGGTCGATGCGGCCGGTGATCCGATCCAGAGCCCGGGCGGCCAGGCGGACGTCCTCGGCGGCCAGTTCGACGTGCTCGTCCTGGCTGAGCGCGTGACGGAGGCGCTCGGCGGCCTCTGTGAGCAGCTCCTGGTGGCGCAGGCGCGTGGCGGCGGGCGGCTCCGCGCCGGCCAGGGCGCTGACCACGCGCTCCTCCAAGGTGGTGCGCAGCCAGGTCATATCGCCGGGGCCTCGTGCCGTGACCTCGGCGCAGCCCAACCCCAGGCGCCGGGCCTTGGCGGCAGAGGCGGCGCCGGCGTTCCCGACCGGGAGATCGCGCTTGGTGATGAGGCAGAGGTCCCCTTCCCGCAACTCCATCGGCGGCGGCGGAGCGGCGTCCGCCGAGCCGTCCACCAGCCACAGCCGCAGGTCGGCCCCTGCGGCCCAGGCCCGTGCGCGGCGCACGCCCTCGGCCTCGATCTCGTCGCCGGTATCACGCAGCCCCGCCGTGTCAGCCAAGAGCGCCTTGTAGCCGGCCAACACCACCGGGACCTCGATGATGTCCCGCGTCGTCCCCGGCGTGGCGGTGACGATGGCGGCGTCGCGGCCGGCCAGTGCGTTCAGCAGCGTGGACTTCCCGGCGTTGGGCGCGCCAATCAGGGCGATACGGTAGCCCTCGCGCACCCGCTCCCCGCGTTCGGCGTCGGCCGCGGCGGCCTCCAGTTCGACGGCGAGGGCGCCCAGCACCGGCCGGGCGCGGGCGGCGACGTCCTGCGGCACCTCTTCGTCGGGGAAGTCCACCGCGGCTTCGAGCATCGCCAGCGCCTGGGTGAGCGCTTCGGCCCAACGCGCCTGCACATCCGACAGCCGGCCGCCCAGCTGCTCCAGCGCCTGGCGGCGCTGGGCCTCGGTCTCGGCGTCGATGAGGTCGGCTACGCCCTCGGCCTGGGCCAGGTCCAGCTTGCCGTTCTCGAACGCGCGGCGGGTGAACTCTCCCGGCTGAGCGAGCCGCAGGCCGTGGTCGGAGAGCGCGTCCAGCACGGTGTCGACCACCGCCGTCCCGCCGTGCACGTGAAACTCGGCCAGGTCCTCGCCGGTGTAGCTTGCCGGCCCCGCGAAGAAGAGCACCAGCGCCCGGTCGATCGGCTGACCGGCAGCATTGCTTAGCGTCCTGAGGCTGGCCATGCGCCGCTTGGGGACGCCCCCCGCGATCGCGCGCACGGCCGCGCGGGTCGCCGGCCCCGAGATCCGCACCACTGCGACGGCCGAGCGGCCCGCGGCCGTGGCCGGCGCGTAGATGGTGTCGGTCATTTCTTGGTGGTGGCGACGTCCATGAACTTGCGGAACTGCTCCTGGGCCCCGGACCCGAAGCTCATCCAGTTCTTCATGAAGTCCTCGGGATTGAGCATGTTGATGTTGGCGTCGATCCGCTTGGTCATCTCGCTGACCAGATGGTCGTTGAGCCCGCTCACATCCGGCAGGCCCATGAACCGGCGCGCCTCCTCAGGCGTGCAATCCACCTCGATGGTCATCTTCATGACGTCTCGCCCTTCCAATCCTTGGCCGCGCATATGGCGGCGCCGAACCCATCTGCGCTAGTAGCCACTGAACGCATGAGAGGACGACATGGGCGAGCGTATCAGGATCAAGACCCCGGACGGAGAGTTCTCGGCATATGTCGCGAGGCCGGCGAAGGCAAAGGCCCCGGCCGTCGTGGTGATCCAGGAGATCTTCGGGGTGAACCAGGTGATGCGCGACATCACCGATGGCCTGGCCGCCCAGGGCTATCTTGCCATCTGCCCGGACCTGTTCTGGCGCATTGAGCCCGGTATCGACATCACCGACCGCTCGGAAGCCGAGTGGAAACGAGCCTTCGAGCTGTTCAACGCCTTCGACGTCGAAGCCGGTGTGAAGGACATCCAGGCGACGGTGACCAAGATCCGCGCCGATCCCGGCTCGAACGACAAGGTAGGAGCGGTGGGCTTCTGCCTGGGTGGCCTACTCGCGTTCCTGACCGCGATGGAGACCGACGCGGACTGCGCGGTCTCCTACTATGGCGTCGGCATCGAGAACAGGCTGGACGAGGTGGACAAACTGACCCG